>CAZTUT010000314.1:0-1510 GCA_964616395.1 uncultured Burkholderiaceae bacterium | reverse complement strand
GGGCGCCGAAAGACCTCCGCATGCCTTCCCTGCCCTTTGCCCGCTGGCTGCCGGTGCTGCGCGAGCCCGGTGCGGTGCGCGCCGATCTGCTGGCCGGCCTGACCGGCGCGGTCGTGGTGCTGCCGCAGGGCGTGGCCTTTGCCACGCTGGCGGGCATGCCGCCGCAGTACGGGCTGTACGCGGCGATGGTGCCGTGCATCGTCGCCGCGCTGTTCGGCTCGAGCCGGCTGATGGTCACTGGTCCGGCCAACGCGATCTCGCTGACCACGCTGGCGCTGATCGCGCCGCTGGCGGTGGCCGGCTCAGCGCAGTTCGTCGCGCTGGTGATCACGCTGAGCTTCCTGGTCGGCTGCCTGCAACTGGCGCTCGGCCTGGCGCGCGCCGGCCGCCTGGTCGACCTGGTGCCGCATTCGGTGATCGTCGGCTTCACGGCCGGCGCCGCACTGCTGATCATCAACAGCCAGATCGGCGCGATGCTGGGGCTGGCGCTGCCGCGCGGCCTCGGTGTGATCGACACCGTTCGGGCGGCGTGGCACGCGCTGCCGAACCTGCTGCCGGCGGCGCCGGTCGCGGTGGCGGTGACGGTGGTCACCGTGCTGCTGTGGCGGCCGTTGAATCGCTGGGTGCCGGGCATGCTGGTTGCGGTGATCGCCGGCTCGGTGGCGGCGTGGCTGATCGCGCAGCACCTGCCGCAGTGGGGCGTGCTGCCGGCGGTCAGCGCGCTGCCGGGCGCGCTGCCGCCGCTGTCGATGCCCGACCTGTCGCTCGATACCGTGCGCGCGCTGTTCGGCGCCACGCTGGTGATGACGCTGCTCGGCCTGACCGAAGCGGTGGCGATCGCGCGCGCGGTCGCCGCGCGTCACGGCGACCGCCTCGACGGCAATCAGGAATTCATTGGGCAGGGCCTGGCCAACATCGCCGGCAGCTTCTTCTCGTCGTATCCGGTCAGCGGCTCGTTCAACCGCTCCGGCGTCAACGTCGCCTCGGGCGCGCGCACGCCGCTGGCGGCCGTCTGCGCGGCGCTCTTCCTGGTCGTGCTGCTGCTGGCGGTGGCGCCGCTGGCGCGCTTCCTGCCGTTCGCGGTGATCGCCGGGCTGCTGCTGATGGTGGCGCTGGGCCTGATCGATCGGCGCGAGATCGCCCGCATCTGGCGCGACGAGCCGGCGCAGCGCTGGCCCATGCTGGTGACCTTCATCGCCACGCTCACGCTGTCGCTCGAGTGGGCGATCCTGCTCGGCATCACGGTCGCGCTGCTGGTGGCGCGGTTCGCGGGCTCGAAACGCTGAGCGGCCGAGTCCGCTCAGCGGCGCTTTGCGGCGCGCCACGCGGCGGTCGACGCCCTGGCCTATCCGCCGATCAGGACACCACCTGGTAGTACAGGTTCTGCGGGTGACGCGCCTGCGCGAAGAACAGCCAGCGCTCGGCGAGCAGTCCGACCGTCTGCACGGCAACCGCCGCGACCAGTGCGATGGCCGCGCCGCTGGTCAGCGCCAGCGCCAGCAGCAGCGCC
>CAZTUT010000313.1:0-1519 GCA_964616395.1 uncultured Burkholderiaceae bacterium | reverse complement strand
TCCACTCCCCCCGCGCGGCCCCACCGTCGACTGCGACACCCCGGGTACCCGCGCAACATCGCGCCCGTAACTCTTCCCCTCGGGCTTGTAGCTGAAGGTCTTGCCGTTGACGGCGGAGCCGAGCCGCTCCTTGGCCGCACGGCCACCGGGCTGGTTGAGTTCCGGGGCGTAAACGTCCTTGAGCCGGATCTTCCGGCCATTGGCGCAACGGATCGTGTCGCCATCGACGGCGCGCGCATTGGCGCAGGTCTCCGCGACCGCAGCGGCGGGAATCACCGCCGAAGCGATCAGCAGCATCGAGAGCATCGCGGTGCGAAGCCGGCTCATCGGCGATTCCTTCAAGTCCGCTCAACGTTCTTGGCAGCGCGCAGCGTCACGTCGGCAGTCAGGCTCAAGCGCTCGGAGCCTGCAACGCTGGAGTTGCCACCGCCTCCAGGCATGGCGTCACACATCGCGACGTGGACATCGCTGTACGACATGCTGCGCATCCCGTGCCGCTCGTTCCAGTCGCCTTGTGGTCCGAGGGCGATCTTGCCGATCCGCCAGCGCCGCCCCGTCCAGCGCTCGTAGTCGGCCAGTTGCGCACTCACCTTGGCAAGCAGTTCGCCCCGAAGTTCATGGGCGATCTCGTTGATCCGGTCGGGGGGCAGGCCGTAGTCGACCTCAGGCGTCGACAGGGCAAGCCCCTCCTCGCTGGCGCGCCGGGCGCGCTCTCCCAGGTTGAACACTTCCGCGTGCGGTACGCGCGCCCAGGCGGCGAGGGTCACGCGCTCGAAGCCGACGGCTTCACCGGCCCGCCGGATCTTGGCGAACGCCCAGTCGGCCTCGATCAGGCGGTTGAGGGCCTCGCGGATCCGATGCTCGAGCGCTTCGCCGTGGGCCTGCGAGGTGGAGACCAGGGCGGTGACGTCAACCGAGACCCGGACGTCTTCCTGGGCGATGGTGCGAAAGGCGATCAGCTGGAAGGAGATTTCGTCGTCAGTTTCGATCAGGGGGGCGGTGTTCATGGGGAGCTCCTGTGGATGCGGGCGGGGGGGGGCGTGGGAACACGGTCTGGCGCTGCAGAGCGCCACGGCCAGAGCGGTGACCGGGCCGCGCGGTGCGCGGCGTCGCCTGATCAACCTTCGGGGTCCGGCCGGATTGCCGTGAACCGGAGAGGCTGCGCGGGGTGGGGCTCGCCGGCTGAGCCTGGGCGGCGAGCAAGATGGCGGCGTTGTGCCGCGGGCGCACCGGCCGGGTGGCCGGCTGGGGCGCCGGCTGCATGTCTTGCGCAGGGGTAGGCGGGCTGTTACTGTGATTATCTACAGTATCTGGAACACGACATGGCGACGCATCCGGTGCATCAGTTCCCCGAACTCGCTTCAATCGGGCCGAGGGACGCCTTCTTTCTCGGCGGCCTGCTGCATGACGTACTGCGCAGCGCGCGGCATACGCGGTCAACGCGGATCGACGTGCAGGAGTACGCGGTGGAGGCGCACTGCTCGTCGCTGGGAGCGGCGCTGGTTGCGGTGTCGTGGGC
>CAZTUT010000312.1:0-1528 GCA_964616395.1 uncultured Burkholderiaceae bacterium | reverse complement strand
CGGGAAGGTATACTCCGGCGGCTCCTTCCCGCACAAAGAGAAAGTCTCCATGAACCCCCTGTTTTCGCCGCTGACCTTCAAGCGCGGACCCGCGATGAAAAATCGCTTCATGCTGGCGCCGCTGACCAACCTGCAGAGTTTCGAGGACGGTACCTGCTCCGAGGACGAGTACCACTGGCTGACCAAACGCGCCGAGGGCGGCTTCGGCCTGACGATGACCTGTGCAGCGCACGTCCAGGCCGAAGGGAAGGGCTTTCCCGGCCAGCTCGGCATCTTTGCGGACGCTCACCTGCCGGGCCTCACGCGCCTGGCCGAGGGCATCAAGGCGCACGACAGCGTCGCCATCGTGCAGCTCTACCACGGCGGCATGCGCAGCCCGAGCGAGGTCATCGGCATGCAGCCGCTGTGCGCCTCCGACAACGAGAAATGGGGCGCGCGCGCCATGAGCACGGGCGAAGTCGAGGCCATGGTCGAGGCCTTCATCGTCGCCGCACAGCGCGCCGAGAAGGCGGGCTTCCACGGCGTGGAGCTGCATGGCGCGCACGGTTATCTCCTGGCGCAGTTCCTGTCGCCGGAAATCAACCAGCGGGACGATCGCTACGGCGGCTCGCTCGCCAATCGCCAGCGCGTGGTCCTCGACATCCTGCACGGCATCCGGCAGCGCTGCGGCAGTGATTTCATGCTCGGCGTGCGTCTTTCGCCCGAGCGCTTCGGCATGAACCTCGAGGAAGTGGTGCAGCTGGCCGAACGCATGATGGGCGACGAACTCATCGAGTTCCTCGACATGTCGATGTGGGACGTGTTCAAGATGCCGGAAGACGCCGGCGCGGACCGCGGGAGCCTGCTCGAGCGCTTCACGACACTCGAGCGCAAAGGCTGCCGGCTGGGCGTCGCCGGCAAGCTCAGGACGCCGGCCGACTGCCGGCGCGCGATGGACCAGGGCGTGGACTGGGTGATGCTGGGCCGCGCCGCCATCCTGCATCACGATTTCCCGAACCGTCTGCGCGCCGACCCGGCCTTCATGCCCGTCGATCTGCCGGCTGCACCCGCTCATCTCCGCGCCGAAGGCCTGAGCGAGACCTTCGTCGAGTACATGAAGAGCTGGAAGGGCTTCGTGCTGGACAACGAGGGCACCATCGACGACGAGCTGATCCTGAACAGCTGAACCGTTCCCGGTCCGGCGCCGCGCACGCCGTGCGTCGCCTCTCCCGCGCGCGGGGGAGGCGGCCGGCGAATGCCGGCGGGTGGGGGCGGCTTGCCTCCACCTGCCCCCCGCCCGGACAATGCCGGCCATGAACGAGCAAGTCATCCATTTCCAGCCTGCCGCCGTCCGTCCTGACCGCGCACGCCACGAGTTCGGCAAGCTGCAGCAGCGGCTGCGGCGCAATGTCGGCAAGGCGATCGCCGACTACAACATGATCGAGGAAGGCGACCGGGTCATGGTCTGCCTGTCGGGCGGCAAGGACTCCTACGCGATGCTGGACATCCTGCTCTCCCTGCAGAAGAAGGCGCCGATCGACTTCGAGAT
>CAZTUT010000311.1:1264-1534 GCA_964616395.1 uncultured Burkholderiaceae bacterium | reverse complement strand
GCAGCCCACGCAGGTTCAGCGACAGGTCCATCAGCAGCTGCTGCCGGTTCTCGTTCGGGAAGAAGTTGATGACGCGGTCGAGCGCCTGGTTGGTCGAGTTGGCGTGCAGCGTGCACATCACCAGATGCCCGGTCTCCGAGAAGGCGATCGCGTGCTCCATGGTCTCGCGGTCGCGCACCTCGCCGATCAGGATCACGTCGGGCGCCTGGCGCAGCGTGTTCTTCAGCGCCACGTGCCACGATTCGCAGTCGACCCCGACCTCGCGCTGCG
>CAZTUT010000311.1:0-1254 GCA_964616395.1 uncultured Burkholderiaceae bacterium | reverse complement strand
GCGCGCGGTTGGCGCTGTTCGTGAGCAGCGCGGGCGGCCGGCGCAGGGCGGTGCGCGGCGCGGCCTCCCCGCTCTCGGTGTCGACGCCGATCTCGCGGTGGGTGACGATGCAGTTGCGGTGCGGATGCACGAACTCGATCGGGTCCTCGATCGTGATGATGTGGCCCTGGCTGTTCTCGTTGCGAAAGCCGGTCATCGCCGCCAGCGTGGTGCTCTTGCCCGAGCCGGTCGACCCCACCACCATGACGATGCCGCGCTTGGACATCGCCAGCTCGTTGAGCATCGGCGGCAGGTTCAGTTCCTGCGTGGTCGGGATGCGGTCGGCGATGACGCGAAACACGATGCCGACCTTGCCCTGCTGGACGAATGCACTGACGCGGAAGCGCCCGATGTCGGTCGGGTTGATCGCGAAGTTGCACTCCTTGGTCGCCTCGAACTCGGCGGCCTGGCGGTCGTTCATCACCGCGCGTACCAGCTCCGACGTATGGGTTGCCGTCAGCGGCTGGTTCGACACCGGCATGACCCGGCCATCGATCTTGAACGCCGGCGGAAAGTCCGCCGTCACAAGGAGGTCGGAACCCTTCTTGTTGAGCAGCAGCTTCAGCAGGTCGTGAATGAACCGGGTGGCCTGGTCGCGTTCCATGCGTTCTCCTGCCGCGGGCGTGCGGTGTGAAGCGGCTAGCCGACGAAGGCGTCGGGCTGGCGCGCATGGTGGCGCGCCTCGGCCACCGAAATGGCACCGCGCCGCACCAGGTCGGTCAGGCCCTGATCGAGCGTCTGCATGCCGAACTGCGCTCCGGTCTGGATCAGCGAGTACATCTGTGCGACCTTGTTCTCGCGGATCAGGTTGCGGATGGCCGGCGTGCCCACCATGATCTCGTGCGCCGCCACCCGGCCACTACCGTCAGCCAGCTTGATCAGCGCCTGCGAGATCACCGCCACGATCGACTCCGACAGCATCGCGCGGACCATCTCCTTCTCGGCGGCCGGAAACACGTCGACGATCCGGTCGATCGTCTTGGCAGCACCCGACGTGTGCAACGTGCCGAACACCAGGTGGCCGGTCTCGGCGGCCGTCAGGGCCAGCCGGATGGTTTCGAGGTCGCGCAACTCGCCCACCAGCACGATGTCCGGGTCCTCGCGCAGCGCCGAGCGCAGCGCGTTGGAAAACGACAGCGTGTGCGATCCGACTTCGCGCTGGTTGATCACGCACTTGCGCGACTCGTGCACGAACTCGATCGGGTCCTCGATCGT
>CAZTUT010000310.1:0-1588 GCA_964616395.1 uncultured Burkholderiaceae bacterium | reverse complement strand
GCGCGCCCACGGTTTCCGAGTATTCGATCGCGCCATTTGCACAGAGAGGTTCCGATGCAGCCGACGCCCCCTTCGACGCCCCCCAAGGTCAACCGTTTCGACCGCGAACTCGATACGCGCGGCCTGAACTGCCCGTTGCCGATCCTGCGCGCCAAGAAGGCGCTCGCCGAGATGGCCGCCGGTCAGGTGCTGCGCGTGGTGGCCACCGACCCCGGCTCGATGCGTGACTTCCAGGCGTTCTCGCGCCAGACCGCCAATGAATTGCTGAGCCAGGAAACGGCGGGCCGCGAGTTCGTTCACTACCTGAAGCGCCGCTGATGATCGCGGGTGTCTTTGCGAGCCCGGGAGCGCAGGCGTGAAGCGTGTGCTCTTTCTGCTGGTTCTGGTCGGGCTGGTCGTCCTCTATTTCTTTGCGGCCCTCAGCTGGAACTTCGCCACCGGCGAGCGCGCCGGGTGGGTGCAGAAGTTCAGCAACAAGGGCTGGCTGTGCAAGACCTGGGAGGGCGAGATGGCCATGGTGACCATGCCCGGCGCCGTGCCCGAGAAGTTCGCCTTCACCGTGTGGGACGACAAGGTCGCCGAGGAAGTCAACCGGCATGTCGGCAAGCGCGTGGCGCTGCACTACGAAGAGAAGGTCGGCCTGCCCACCACCTGCTTTGGCGAGACCCGCCACTACGTGACCAAGGTCACGCTGGTCGACGACATTCCGCTGGTGCCTGGCGTAATCATGCAGCAGGGCCCGGGCGTTGCGCCGGTCGTGCCGGCTCCCAATGCGCCAGTCGCCCCTGGCGCAGCGCCTGCAACGTCGCCGGGTGCCGGCGCTCCATCGGCACCGGTCGGCACCGCGCCGGCGCCGTCCACCGCGCCATCCGCACCACTTGCTCCGTCCGCGCCCGCCACGCCGGCAACGAACGTAGCACCGTCAGCACCCGTCACAACGAAGTAGTCGCCGCAACCACGCGGCATCGAAGGGAGTCCCGACGATGAAACTGCACTCCGCTCTTGGATTCGCGCTGCTGAGCGCACTGCCGCTCGCCCAGGCCCAGTCAACGGCCACCCACACCGTTCGGCTGCTGACCCCGGAGTCCGCGCAAAAGGCGGTCAACGCAGCGCTGGCCGACTGCCGCAAGCGTGGTTATCAGGTCGCGGTTGCGGTGGTGGACCGTAGCGGTGTTGCCCAGGCGCTGGTGCGCGACCGTCATGCCGGTCCGCACACGGTGCAGACGGCGATCGACAAGGGCTACACCGCGATCAGCTTCCGCACCGATACGCTGGAGTTCGCGCGCCTGACGCAGCCCGGACAGGCCGCCTCGGGCATCCGCCAGATCCCGCGCGTGATCGCGGTGGGCGGGGGTGTGCAGATCAGCGGCGCCGGGCAGTTGATGGGCGCGATCGGCGTGTCCGGTGCACCCACCGGCGAAGCCGACGAACTGTGCGCCAAGGCTGGCCTGAAGGCGATCAGCGACGACATCGAGATGTAGCGCGCGTCGGCGCTGTGGCGCCGACGCTGCGTGCGCGCACGCGGTACGCCTCCAGCACGCTCATTCGAAGTGAGAGGCGGCTGGCGAGGGGGCCGGGGCGCGCTGCG
>CAZTUT010000309.1:753-1595 GCA_964616395.1 uncultured Burkholderiaceae bacterium | reverse complement strand
CGCCCTGCCAGCGGTAGGTGGAGCGCACCGGTGCACCTTCGCTGACGCAGGCCGCGAGCTGCTGATCGAGCAGCGCGGCGGTGATGCGCGCAGCGGTGGCGGCATCGGGGCAATGGGTGAGCACCAGCAGGATCTCGGGCATCGCAGACCTCGGCGGATCATCGGTTCGCGTCGGGCCTGCCATGGCAAAGGCCCGCGCGAGGCGGGCCTTCAGGGTACAGCAGACGCGGCGGCGGCAGGCGCCGCCGGTACAAGCTTACTCGGCGGCTTCGGCCGCCTGTTCGCCCGCAGCGGGCGCCGGGCGGTCGACCAGCTCGACGATGGCCATCGGCGCATTGTCACCAACGCGGAAGCCGAACTTCAGGATGCGCAGGTAGCCACCCGGCCGGGCCTTGTAGCGCGGGCCGAGCTCGTTGAAGAGCTTGACCACCACGTCGCGGTCACGCAGGCGGTTGAAGGCAAGCCGGCGGTTGGCAACGGTGGGCTCCTTGGCGAGCGTGATCAGCGGCTCGACCACGCGGCGCAGCTCCTTGGCCTTGGGCAGCGTGGTCTTGATCAGTTCGTGCGTGAGCAGCGAGTTGGACATGTTCCTGAGCATCGCGAGGCGGTGCGAGGAGGTCCGGTTCAGCTTGCGCAAGCCATGACGGTGACGCATGTTCTTTCCTTTCAGTCTTGGTGGCCGACTCTTCTATCCGGTCAGGGACCGGCGGTCCGGTTGATTGCTGCGGGCGCGGCGTGCCGCGCCCGCGGGGATGCCTACTTCTCCAGGCCGGCAGGCGGCCCGTTCTCCAGCTTCATGCCGAGCGTGAGCCCACGCGCAGCCAGCACTTCCTTGATCTCGT
>CAZTUT010000309.1:0-743 GCA_964616395.1 uncultured Burkholderiaceae bacterium | reverse complement strand
AGCAGCGAAACGCTCATGTTGCGAAACATCGCCAGACGGTGGCTGCTGGTGCGATTGAGTTTGCGAAGTCCCAAACGGTGACGCATTTCGTGTGCCTCTCTATTTCAGTCCCGCGGGATTACTTCTCGAGACCGGCCGGCGGCCAGTTTTCAAGCTTCATACCAAGCGTCAGGCCGCGTGCAGCCAGGACTTCCTTGATTTCATTGAGCGACTTGCGACCGAGGTTCGGCGTCTTGAGAAGCTCGTTCTCGGTGCGCTGGATCAGGTCGCCGATGTAATAGATGTTCTCGGCCTTCAGGCAGTTGGCCGAACGCACGGTGAGCTCGAGGTCGTCGACCGGGCGCATCAGGATCGGATCAACCGTGGGCGAGCTGCGCTGCGCGGCCATCGGCTCGGCCGAGCCTTCGAGCGCAGCGAATACCGACAACTGGTCAACCAGGATACGGGCGCTCTGGCGCACCGCTTCCTCGGGCGTGATGGCGCCGTTGGTCTCGATGGTCATCACCAGCTTGTCAAGGTCGGTACGCTGCTCAACGCGGGCGCTCTCGACGTTGTAGCTGACGCGCTTAACCGGCGAGAACGAGGCGTCCATGACGATGCGGCCGATGGTCTTGCTGTGGTCATCGCGGAACGCACGCACGTTGCCGGGCACATAGCCACGGCCCTTCTCGACCTTGCTCTCCATGTCCAGCCGGCCGCCGGCCTCCAGGTTGGCGCCTCCGTGGTCGGGATTGATGATCTCG
>CAZTUT010000308.1:0-1613 GCA_964616395.1 uncultured Burkholderiaceae bacterium | reverse complement strand
CCAGCCCCCGCCCTCGGGGTGTTGGAGGGGTCGCGGGCAGGGCAGGGCGCCCGGCGGGGGCGGGGAGCGGGGGGGGGGGGGGGGGGACGAATCCCGATTCTAGGGTTCGCCACGCGCCGCGGCGCGCTGCTCGCGCCACGCCCTCACTGTCGGTGCGATGTCCTCCAGCGACCGCAGCACGCGCACACCGGCCACGGGACGGCGCTGCAGCACGGCGGCGCTCCCGCCGGCCCAGATCTCGACGGACGCGGGCAGCAGTCCGCGCAGGTCGCCGAGCGCGTCGACCACCTGTTGCGACCCCATCGCGCTGCTCAGGCCGATCGCGACCACGTCGGCCTGGTGCGCCTGCGCCGCGCGCACGATCTCGAGCACGGGGGTCTGCACGCCCAGGGAGATGCAGGGGCAGGCCTCCAGCCGCAGCAGCGTCTCGGCCATCAGCAGGCCCAGCGCATGTGCCTCGCCCGGGAAGGTGGACATCAGCACGCGCGGGTGGCCCGTCGCCGGCGGCTCGGGCATCTGCGCGATCGCCTGGCGCATCACGACCTGGATCTCCTCGGTGTAGGAGTGCTCCTCGAACACCTGGATGCGGCCGCTGATCCAGGCCTCGCCGACCGCCACGTTCAAGGGGGCGACGAGATCGGTGACGAAGCGTGCCGCGCCCAGGCGGGCCAGGCCGCGGCCGAGTTCGTGCCGCAGCGCCGCGGCGTCATGGCGCAGGAGGGTCTCGATGAAGGGCTCGAGCTCGGCGGCCGGCGCCCCGCCGACGGCCGCCAGCGCCTGCGTGGCGGCCTGCGAATCGGCCAGCGCGCGGATGTCCTGCGGCGACAGGCGCAGCAGGCGGCCCGGGCGATGGCCGGCGTCGAGCAGGCGCTTGACCAGCCGCAGGGTCTCGACCTGGTCCGAGGGGTAGACGCGCTCGCCATGGGCGTCACGCAAAGGCCGCGGGAAGCCGTAGCGGCGCTCCCACACCCGCAGGGCATCCTTGCCGATGCCGGTGTCGCGTTCGACCGCGGCAATCGTCAGCGATGGCGCTTCGGCTCTCATCGTGTCCCCCGCCCCATTTCATCGTCGGCGACCACGCAGACTCTTGCAATCCGCTTGCGTGGTCATATTTTGTCTAAGACAATCAATTTGGTGGCAGACATTGTGAACTTGAAGAAAGGGCTTGCAAAGTCCCGCGGAAGGAACACAATGGGGTGTCAACCTGGCTTGACACTTCAGATGCCTACGTTCGACAAGCCACGCAGCGCCACCCCTGCACCTGCCTGCACCCACATGCGCCTCGATGCGCTGTGCGCAGCGCGGGGCAGGGCGCACGCATGGCAGCGACGGTCGGGCGTCAATGTCGAGCGCGTCGCCAGGGATTTCTCGAAAATACTGTTGAGTTCACTATCTGAACCATGTAGTATTCGCCCGCTGTCCAAGGCACTGTGCGCCTCGGACAGACCGGGCGGCCTACCAGCTTCCCGGTCTGTGCGGTTCGCGCGGCAGCTTGGATCGAGTGTTGTTTTTCTGTCGTGCGGACGGCCGGTCACGCCGGTTGCAATCCGCGGGTGTCTCTCCTCCTCCTCCCTCCCTCCCTCGTTCGCCCGGGGGCGCCGCACGACAGTTTT
>CAZTUT010000307.1:0-1614 GCA_964616395.1 uncultured Burkholderiaceae bacterium | reverse complement strand
TGCTGATCGACACGTCGCCGCGGCCGCAACCGGCGGCTGCTCAGCTCGCCGAGGCCATGGGCGCGCGCTACCTGGCCCTGCCGCATGCCGATGCGCGCGCGGTCTCAGCGGCGGTAGGGCTGGCGACGGCGGGGTAACAGACCCGGGTAGGTGCAGCGCTCAATGCCCTCAGGGTGCCCTGAGGGCTGCCGGTCGGCGGCTGCAACGGACCTTGCGTCAGCGCGGCAATTCGAGGGGCGAATTCGCACCCGTTGACCCTCGCCATGCGCCCTAAGATGAATGGCGAAACGTACGTCATTTGTCTTTGGAGAGATGGACTCATGTTGCGCATGATGCTGACGTTAGTTGCAGGGATATTGGCGTCGTGCGCGCATGTGGCGCCGCACCGAGCCGACTGTGGCGAGCCGATAGCGGGTGCCGCAGCGGTGCTCGAGCGTGGCGCAACGGTGATCATTGGCGAAGTACACGGGACGCGGGAACTGCCGTATCAATTCGGAGACCTGGTTTGCCTGGCGGCGCATCAGGGACCCGTGCTGGTGGGCTTGGAGCAGCCGGGCGCTGACGACTCGCCGCCAGACCTTCGTGACGCCTTCTGGAGTTCACCGTACCAAGACGGACGCGGCAGCGTCGCCATGTTCGAGTTGCGGGTGCGGCTGCAGGCGATGAAAGCAGCCGGGCTGCCCGTATCTTGGGTCCTGTTTGATGCCACGCCGGCCGACGCTCGAGAGCGCGATCGCGAAATGGCCGCCAACGTCGAGCGTGCCCGCAGCAAGCATCCCGGAGCGACGGTGTTGCTTCTTGCCGGCAACCTCCATGCGCGCAAGGTCCCCGGCAACCCATTCACGCGGCAGTCGGACTACCGATGGATGGGTGGCCTGCTGGGCAAGGTGACCACGCTTGACGGCAGTGGCCCGCCGGGCACCGCATGGGTCTGCTACGGCGATACGCCCGAAAGTTGTGGCCCCGACCTGTGGCAGACGCCGCAATTCGGTAGCGGGATCGCTGCGGTGTCCTTACGTCCTTCGGGGGATCGCGCATACGACGGCGAGTTCGAAGTGCCCACGCTGACGGCTTCGCCGCCTGCGGTCCAGAGGGACGATCAGCGCAGCTTTGATGAGAAGTTGCAGGTACTGCAGCGGAGTCCGCAAGCCTTCGAGAGTATTGCTCTTTGGCGGTACGAGAAGGGCGACTTCACGGGTTGTGCGAGGGCCATCGCCAGCATCGCTGCGCCGAATGCAAACCAATGGTTCCGCCGTGCTCGATGCGCCGCGCGCGCGGGTCTCCTCGACGAGGCCTTCTCGGCGTTGACCGCGGCGACGGCTGCCGGGTTCAACGAAGATGCAACCCTTGCTGCCGTTGAGGACCTTGCTCCGCTTCGAGCGGACGAACGCTGGAAGTCGTTTCTGCTTCGCAAATGAACTACAGTCGGGTACTCGGGGGTCAGGGGGTGCCCTGCGATTGGCGCGATAGCATTTCGAGTACGGGCACCGCTAAGCCGCGTTGCACTTCGGCACAGGTGATCCATTCCGCGCGAGCGAAGACGGATCACCCCGACGTTTACCTGATCTCGGTGATGTCCGGCAGCGTCCACTGCTTGTTGAAGTAGGTCTCGGT
>CAZTUT010000306.1:0-1666 GCA_964616395.1 uncultured Burkholderiaceae bacterium | reverse complement strand
GTGACGAAGATCATCTGCTCGATACCGGCCGCAGCCGCCTCCTCGACCGCGTACTGGATCAGCGGCTTGTCGAGCACCGGCAGCATTTCCTTGGGCATCGCCTTGGTCGCGGGCAGGAAGCGCGTGCCCATGCCGGCGACGGGAAACACAGCCTTGCGGACGCGAAGCGAGGTCATGGTGGTGGGCTTTTCGGTTGGGACACGCCGAGTTGGCAGAGTTCGGCACGACGGGATGTCGTCGCGGATGAGAGTGCAACGCCGCTGATAAACTCGATTGTGCCACCGCACTTCGTCTGAACTCCGTTTCCAGTCTCGCCCGGGTCAGCTTCCACGTGCCCGAGGAGACTTGCTGAAAGTTCGCCATGTCCTCGCCCGCCATCGACCCCGGCATCTTCAAGGCCTACGACATCCGCGGCATTGTCGATCGCACGCTGACGGTCGACGCGGTGCGCGCGATCGGCGCTGCGCTCGGCTCGGAGGCGGTGGCGCGCGGCATGGCGCGCATCGCGATCGGCCGCGATGGCCGGCTGTCCGGGCCGCGCCTGCGCGATGCGCTGATCGAGGGCATCCGCTCCACCGGGACCGCCGTGGTCGACGTTGGCATGGTCGCCACGCCGATGCTGTACTTCGCCACCCACCACCTGGGCACGCAGTCGGGCGTGGAGATCACCGGCAGCCACAACCCGCCCGAGTACAACGGCCTGAAGATGGTGCTGGGCGGCGAGGCGCTGTACGGCGAGGGCCTGCAGCAACTGCGCCAGCGCATCGAGCGCGGCGACCTGGTCCGTGCCGCGGTGCCGGGCGCGCTCGAACAGGCCGACGTTTCATCCGCTTACCTCGAGCGCATCCGCGGCGACGTGAAGCTCGCCCGGCCGATGAAGATCGCCATTGACTGCGGCAACGGCGTGGCCGGCAGCATGGCGCCAGCGCTGTACCGCGCGCTCGGCTGCGAGGTCACCGAGTTGTTCTGCGAGGTCGACGGCACGTTCCCCAACCACCATCCCGATCCGGCCCACGCGGAGAACCTGCAGGACCTGATCCGCTGCCTGCGCGAGACCGACGCCGAGCTGGGCCTGGCGTTCGATGGCGACGGTGACCGCCTGGGTGTGGTGACCAAGGACGGCCAGATCATCTGGCCCGACCGCCAGCTGATGCTGTTCGCGCGTGGCGTGCTGGCCGAGCAGCCGGGCGCGCAGATCATCTTCGACGTCAAGTGCTCGCGCCACGTGGCCGCGCAGATTCGCGCGTTCGGTGGCCAGCCGCTGATGTGGCGCACCGGTCACTCGCTGATCAAGGCCAAGCTCAAGGAGACCGGCGCGCCGCTGGCCGGCGAGATGAGCGGGCACATCTTCTTCAAACATCGCTGGTACGGCTTCGACGATGGCATGTATGCCGGCGCGCGGCTGCTGGAACTGCTGAGCCGCGAGCGCGATCCGTCGGCCGTGCTCAACGCGCTGCCCAATGCGTCGAGCACGCCCGAGCTGCAGCTGAAGACGGCCGAGGGCGAGAACTTCGCGCTGGTGGAGCGGCTGCAGCGCGAGGCGCGCTTCGATGCCGCGCGCGAGATCATCCGCATCGACGGCGTGCGCGTCGAGTACGAAGACGGCTTTGGCCTGGCGCGGCCGTCGAACACCACGCCGGTCGTGGTGCTGCGCTTCGAGGCCGAC
>CAZTUT010000305.1:0-1679 GCA_964616395.1 uncultured Burkholderiaceae bacterium | reverse complement strand
TGACCTTCTGCCCTGGCAAGAAACAGCCCGACAGCGCCACCGGCGGCTGGCGCCGACAGCTCGATCTCGATATCGCCGCGCTGCAGCGCTGGCAGGCGGCGGCGCTGGTGTCGGTGATCGAGCCGGACGAACTGATCGCGCTCGAGGTGCCCGGGCTGGGCGCCGCGGCGCGTGCCGCCGGCATCGACTGGCTGCTGCTGCCGGTCGTCGATGGCGGCGTGCCCGGTGTTGCGTTCGAGACCGCCTGGCAGCACGCCGGTCCGCAACTGCATGCACGGCTCGACGCGGGCGAACGCGTGGTCATCCACTGCAAGGGCGGGCTGGGCCGCACCGGCACCCTCGCGGCGCGGCTGCTGATCGAGTCGGGCATGCCGGCCGAGGCGGCGATGCGCGCGGTGCGCGCGGCGCGCCCCGGCGCGATCGAGAACGACCGTCAGGAAGCCTACGTGCGCAGCCTCGATGCGCCGCCCATGCCCGCGTCGGACGGAACGCGATGAGCGACTGGTTCGAGCGCATCACCGGCTTTCGCGAGTGCGGTTACGCGCAGACGCAGGCGCTGCTGCAGGTCGATGGCGGCGACCTGGTCTCGCGCGCGGATGGCCAGCGCTGGGGCATTGGCCGGCTCGAGGTGCCGCAGCTCGGCGCGCTGCGGGCCCGCTGCGCGCGCCTGCCCGCGGGCCGGCAGCGCACCACGTTTTCGGCCCTGGTGGGCGAGGCCCGCGCGCTGCACGCCGACCCGCGCTTTGCGGGCGCGCTGTTCCAGGTGGCCTCGCAGTTCAACCTGCTGGAAATGATCGGGCCCGACGTGACGCCGGAACACGGCGTGACCGGCTACGCGAACGACAAGACCCAGGGGCCGGCCTGCGCGCAGGCGGCGGGGGCCGCCACGATCTACCGCAACTACCTGGCGCCGGTGCACGAAGGCGCGCCCGCCGGTCAGACCCGCGATCGGCAGATCGACGGCCTGCAGGCCGTCGGTGCTGCGCTGTCGCGGCGCCTCGGACTTCCCGCGGCTGCGCTGTGGACGATGCGTAACGGTTACGCGCTACCCCACCGCGACGGGCTGGCCGCCATCGCCGCGCACCTGACCGGTTGCGACGAGGCCGAACGCGACGCACTGCGCGCGCTGCTGGCCATCGGCGTGCAGCACGACGCGCAGGTCACCGACCTTGATCCGTCGCGACCGCGCGTTACGGTGTCGCAGGCGTTCTGCTCGGCGCTGCCGCTGGGCTACGCCGCGCTGCCGGAGGCGCTCTGGGCGCCACTGGCGACGCTGGTGCTGGAGGCCAGCTACGAGGCCACACTGCGCGCCGCGCTCACCCGCGCTGCAGCCGGCGGCTCGAACATCGTTCTGCTCACGCGCGTCGGCGGAGGCGTGTTCGGCAATCCCGACGCATGGATCGACGCGGCGATCGACCGCGCGCTGGCGCTCGATGACATCGCCGCGGCCGGCCTCGATGTGCGGCTGGTCTGCTACCGGCAGATCGACGCGTCCACGCAGCGGCTGGTCGACGCGCATGCGCGTCGATGAGCGCAGGCGCAGCCCTCGCTCTATAGTCGCCTCCAGCGATGCGCCCGGGTGCGCTGTTGCGGCGAGCCGCAGCGCATCAGGCGCTCAGACCAACAACAACACTGGGAGACCGACGATGACCCGCCTCACGCCCCGCCCGACCCCTGCT
>CAZTUT010000304.1:0-1690 GCA_964616395.1 uncultured Burkholderiaceae bacterium | reverse complement strand
CCTGTTCAAGACCAGCAAGGGCAAGTACGTGGCCCCGGCGCCCATCGAGGACCGGCTCGTGATGCACTCCGCGATCGAGGCGTGCTGCGTCACCGGCGCCAACCTGGGTCAGCCGCTGGCCCTGGTGATGCTCAACGCCGTGGCCGTGCAGCAGGCGGCCAGCGCCGAGGGGCGCGGCGCGCTGGAGGCCTCGCTGGCCGAGCACCTGAAGGCGGTCAACGAGGCACTCGACCCGCACGAGCAGATGGAGTGCCTGGTGCTGACCACCGAGCCCTGGACGGTCGACAACGACCTCATCACCCCGACCTTCAAGGTCAAGAGGAACCGCGTCGAGGACCTCTTCGCGAAGCAATACGAGCGCTGGGTGGGCGTGCGCAAGCCGGTGGTCTGGCACCAGGGCTGAGAGGGTGTAAACGTAATGTTCTACGTTGCCAGTCTGGTAGCGAGGATACGCGCTTCGGCGAGCCAGACCCATGCCACGGGCGCCCAATCGGAGCGATCGTGATGGGCGATGAGGCGGCGGCATCGCTCGTTCCAGGCGTGGGTGCGCTCGACCACCCAGCGCTTGGCCTGCACGACGAAGCCCTTGGCGACTTCCTCGGGGAACAAGGGCTGCTGCGCGTCTTGCCAGGTGCCCGTGCTGCGGTTGCCCGGGTGACGCACGACCTCGACGCTGATGCCGTGGGTCTTCTCGATGGCCAGCGCGCACTGGCCGCCGTAGGCGCCGTCGGTGTAGAGCTTCTTCAGCCCGGGCACCTTGGCGCAGGCCTGGGCGACTACGGCCGCAGCCGTGTCGCGGTCTTGCACGCTCGCTGCGGTGATGGTCACGGCCAGCAGCAGCCCCAGCGTATCGACCACGAGGTTGCGCTTGCGCCCCTTGACCTTCTTGCCGGCGTCGAACCCGGTGTTGCCGCCCTGGGCCGTGCTGCGCGTGCTTTGTGCATCGATGATGGCCGCGGTAGGCTCGGGCGCCTTGCCCACGCGCTCACGCCATTGCTGGCGCAGACGATCGTGCATGGTCTCGAAGGTGCCGGCCGCGCCCCAGCGCTTGAAGCACATGTAGACGGCCTGCCAGGGCGGGAAGCTCTTGGGCAGCAAGCGCCAGGCGCAGCCCGTTCGCAGCACGTAGCAGCAGGCGTTGACCACCGTGCGGCGGTCGTAACGCGGGGGCGCGCCACGCTGGCCGTCGCGCTCGAACAAGTCGCCCACCAGCGCCCATTCGGCGTCGGTCAGATCCGTGTTCAGTCCACTGGCGCCGTCGCTGCGGCGGTGCGCGTCGGTGTAGCCCGTGCGCACGCCCGCACCCTTGCCCTGCGCGGCGCGCTCGCTGGTCCGGCGGATCGGCTTGAGCCGCTCGATGCCTGCCTCGCGCAGCGCCTTGCGAACAGTCACCGGGTTGACCTTGATGCCGGTGCGACGGAACAGCTCTTTCGTCACTTCATCCAGCGACGAGCGCGGCTGCTCCCGCGTGATCTCGCGCAGCACCGCGACGTGCTCGGCGCTCAAGGCCGGCTTGCGCCCAGGGCGCCCTTGCTGTCGAACTTGCGTCACCGCTTGCCTCGTACGGTCCAGTCTCGATCAGACCACAACGCGGCAACTCTTGATTACGTTTACACCCTCTCAGAGCCTGAGAGTTTTTCCGCCGTGGCCGAAAGGCGCGCCAAGACGCCCCGTATCCAGGCGCAAACCA
>CAZTUT010000303.1:0-1725 GCA_964616395.1 uncultured Burkholderiaceae bacterium | reverse complement strand
ACTACGTGCTGCTCGACTTCCTGGGCGACGTGGTGTGCGGCGGCTTCGGCCTGCCGATCGCGCGTGACATGTGCCAGAAGGTGATCGTGGTCGGCAGCAACGACCTGCAGTCGCTGTACGTGGCCAACAACGTCTGCAACGCAGTCGAGTACTTCCGCAAGCTCGGCGGCAACGTCGGCGTGGCCGGCCTCGTGATCAACAAGGATGACGGCACGGGCGAGGCGCAGGCCTTCGCCGATGCCGCTGGCATCCCGGTGCTGGCGGCGATTCCGGCGCACGAGGACATCCGTCGCAAGAGCGCCAGCTACGAAATCATCGGCCGGCCCGAGGGCACCTGGGGCCCGCTGTTCGCGCAGCTCGCCAGCGCCGTGGCCGAGGCGCCGCCGGTACGGCCGCGCCCGCTCACGCAAGACAGCCTGCTCGGCCTGTTCTCCGGCGACACGGTTGGCCGCGACGTCGTGCTGCAGCCGGCCACCGACTTCGACATGCTTGGTCGCCAGACCCTCGAGAAGAAATCGCTCGAAGTGGTCTACGACACCGTTTGACGGTCTGCTTCCCCCGATGAGCCGACCATGAGTGCACGCATCGCCTCCTCCTCTCCTGATTCCCCTCACCTCGGGGGCGAGGTCGTGTACGACGCGGCTGGAACTGCTGCGGTCGAAGGCGCTGATGCCTCGACAGCGGCCGGCCGCGCTTTTTCTTCCGAAACGGCGGCGCAGCGGGTGATCCCGATCGCTCCGGTTGCCGGCGTCAACGCGCAAGCTGCACAGACCGATGGCCTCGGATGCCATGCCGGCCGTGACGCGATGGTTGAAGCGGCCAAGGCCGCCGGCAACAGCGAACTGCTGCAGCGCTACGCGGCCGACTATCCGCTCGCGCCCGAGGCCGGACCACACGATCAGCCGCAGAGCATGTGCCCGGCCTTCGGCTCGCTGCGCGTCGGGCTGCGGATGCGCCGCACTGCCACCGTGCTGTCGGGCTCGGCCTGCTGCGTCTATGGCCTGACCTTCACCTCGCACTTCTACGGCGCGCGCCGCTCGGTCGGCTACGTGCCGTTCAACTCCGAGACGCTGGTCACCGGCAAGCTCTTCGAGGACATCCGCGAAGCTGTCCACCAGCAGGCCGACCCGGCGCAGTTCGACGCCATCGTCATCATCAACCTGTGCGTGCCCACCGCCAGCGGCGTGCCGCTGCAGCTGCTGCCCAAGGACATCAACGGCGTGCGCATCATCGGCATCGACGTGCCCGGCTTTGGCGTGCCCACGCATGCCGAGGCCAAGGACGTGCTGGCCGGCGCCATGCTGAAGTTTGCCCGCGGCGAGGCCGAGACCGGCCCGGTGGCCGCGCCGCGCGGCGGCGTGTCCGACAAGCCCACCGTCACCCTGCTGGGCGAGATGTTCCCGGCCGACCCTGTGGGCATCGGCATGCTGCTCGCGCCCATGGGCCTGGCGGCCGGCCCCGTGGTGCCCACCCGCGAGTGGCGCGAGCTCTATTCGGCGCTGGACTGCGCGGCCGTGGCCGCCATCCACCCCTTCTACACCGCCAGCGTGCGTGAGTTCGAGGCCGCGGGCCGGCCCATCGTGGCGTCAGCCCCCGTGGGCTACGACGGCACCGAAGCCTGGCTGCAAAGCATCGGTCAAGCTTGCAACGTGGGCCAGGCGCAGATCGACGCGGCCAAGAACCAGTGGCTGCCCGCCATCAAGGGCGCCTTGTCGCGCATGCCCA
>CAZTUT010000302.1:0-1755 GCA_964616395.1 uncultured Burkholderiaceae bacterium | reverse complement strand
GGAAGGCCTTGAACTTGATCTCGGCGTTGCACAGCACGTCGGGGTTGGGCGTGCGGCCGGCCTGGTATTCGCGCAGGAACTCGGCGAACACGCGGTCCTTGTACTCGGCGGAGAAGTTGACCGCTTCGAGGTCGATGCCGATGACGTCGGCCACCGCGGCGGCGTCGATCAGGTCCTGGCGGCTCGAGCAGTACGCGTCGTCATCGTCGTCTTCCCAGTTCTTCATGAACAGGCCAACGACCTCGAAGCCCTGCTGCTTGAGCAGCCACGCGGAGACGGCGGAGTCCACGCCGCCGGACAGCCCCACCACCACGCGACCGCGACTCATCGCGGGCTCCCGAGCGCATCAGGGTGCGTGAATAGCAGGTCGAGCGGGTAACGTCGGCCGCGCAGGTAGTCTTCCACGCACTGCATGACGAGCGGGCTGCGATGCTCGGCGCGTCGCTTCGCCAGTTCGTCGGCGCTGAGCCAGACCGTGTCGACGATGCCTTCATCGAGCGCGCGGCCGGCGATCGCCTCGCCCACGCTGCCGGTGAAGGCAAAGCGCAGGTAGCCGTGGCCGGCCGGCGACGGCGCGGTACGCCAAAGGTAGACACCCACCAGGGCGTTCGGCGTGAACGGGTGCGCGGTCTCTTCGAGCGTTTCGCGCATGCAGGCGTCGATCAGCGACTCGCCGGGCTCCAGATGTCCAGCTGGCTGGTTGATGCGCAGGCCGTCGGGCGACTGCTCGATCACCATCAGGAAGCGGCCCGCACGCTCGATCACGGCGGCGACCGTGGCTGCCGGCAGGCCTGCGCGAGGCGGGGTACTGGCGGCAGGCGGCTGGGTGGGCTGTGCGTGGCGCGAGATCATGAGGACGAACCAGAGCCCGATCGGTCAACCGGCGGCGGGGCCAACCGCATGTGATGGCGAGCGCGCCGCGTTGCGTGCGTTGACATGTCGGTTCACGCAGCGGACAGCGCGCCGTGTCAATGCGCCGGTCGGGGGGTTGTGTAAGCTTCTGCCGATTCTACTGAGCGAAAGTGCAACGCTGGTTTGCCGGCGTCTGCATTGGTTGCTCCAGTCAGCCAGTCAACGAGCCAGCCAGCACGTCAGACACAAGAATGGGAGAACTCCATGCGCATCGGAGTGCCAGCCGAAACCCGGCCCGGTGAAACGCGGGTGGCGGCCACCGCCGAAACCGTCAAGAAACTGGTCGCAGGCAAGCATGAGGTCGTGGTGCAGTCGGGTGCGGGCCTCGCATCGGCGCAGACCGACGAGGCCTATGTGGCGGCGGGCGCATCGATCGTCGACGCTGCCACGGCGCTGGGCGCCGACATGGTGCTGAAGGTGCGCGCGCCCACGGCCGACGAACTGGCGCAGATGAAGCGCGGCGCGGTGCTGGTGGGCATGCTGGAGCCGTTCAATGCAGACGGCCTGGCGGCAATGAACGCAGCCGGCCTCACCGCGTTCTCGCTGGAAGCGGCGCCGCGCACCACGCGTGCGCAGAGCATGGACGTGCTGTCGTCACAGGCCAACATCGCCGGCTACAAGGCGGTGCTGCTGGCTGCGGCGACCTACGGCCGCATCATGCCGATGCTGATGACTGCGGCCGGCACGCTGAAGGCGGCGCGGGTGGTCATTCTGGGCGCCGGCGTGGCGGGCCTGCAGGCAATTGCCACCGCCAAGCGGCTGGGCGCGGTGATCGAGGCCAGCGACGTGCGACCCGCCGTGAAGGAGCAGATCGAGTCGCTGGGCGCCAAGTTCATCGACGTG
>CAZTUT010000301.1:0-1755 GCA_964616395.1 uncultured Burkholderiaceae bacterium | reverse complement strand
CGGCCGTCTTGCCGGTCTGGCGGTCGCCGATGATCAGCTCGCGCTGGCCGCGGCCCACGGGCACCATCGCGTCGATGGCCTTGAGGCCCGACTGCACCGGCTGCGACACCGACTGACGCGCGATCACGCCAGGCGCGACCTTCTCGATGACGTCGGTCATCTTGGCGTTGATCGGGCCCTTGCCGTCGATCGGCTGGCCGAGCGAATTGACCACGCGGCCGATCAGCTCGGGGCCGACCGGCACTTCGAGAATGCGCCCGGTCGCCTTGACCGTGTCGCCTTCGGAGATGTGCTCGTAGCTACCCAGCACCACCGCGCCGACCGAGTCGCGCTCGAGGTTCAGCGCGAGGCCGAACGTGTTGCCGGGAAACTCCAGCATCTCGCCCTGCATGACGTCGGACAGACCATGCACGCGGCAGATGCCGTCGGTCACGGACACCACCGTGCCCTGGGTGCGGATGTCGGCGGAAACGCCGAGCCCCTGGATGCGGCTCTTCAGCAGTTCGCTGATTTCGGAAGGATTGAGTTGCATCTGCAAACTCCTTGATTCGAATTCGTGTGCGGCCGGTCAGGCCGCGGTCAGCGCAGCTTGCATCTGCGACAGGCGGGTCTTGACCGAGGAATCGAGCACGTGGTCGCCGACGGCGACGCGCACGCCGCCGATCAGCGACGCATCGACGCGCACCTCGGGCTTGAGCTTGAGGCCGAACTTGCGCGACAGCGCGGCCACCAGATCGGCGACCTCGGCGTCAGGCATCGGAAAGGCGCTCTCGATCAGGCAGTCAGCTACGCCCTCGGAAGCATTCTTCAGCGCGCGGAATTGGCGGGCGATCTCGGGCAGCGCCGCGAGGCGGTCGTTATCCACCAGCATCTGCAGGAAGTTGCGGCCCTCGGCCGGCAGCGGCGACTTCAGCAGGCCCGCCAGCAGGTCGAGCACCTGCGCGCCGCCCAGCTTGGGATCGGCCACGACTTCCGCGACCTGCGGGTGGCGCACCAGCGCGGCGAGCTCGTCGGAGCAGGTCAGCCAGGCGTCGAGCGAGCCGGCGCCGCGCGCGGCGCTGAACAGCGCCTCGGCATACGGGCGCGCGATGGTGGACAGTTCCGCCATGGCGTGCTCCTACAGCCGGGCCTTGAGCTGACCCAGAAGGTCGGCGTGAACCTGCGGGTTCACTTCCTTCTTCAGGATCTGCTCGGCGCCGGCGATGGCCAGCGCGGCCACCTGATCGCGCAGCGAGTTCTTGGCGCGCGCCATTTCCTGCTCGGCATCGGCCTTGGCCTGCGCCAGGATGCGGGCACGCTCGGACTCGGCGTCCTTGCGCGCCTGCTCGATGATCGCGGCGGCCTGCTTCTCGGCGTCGGCAGCGCGCTGCTGTCCAGCAGAGCGGGCCTCGGTCTCGAGTTGCGAGATCTTCTTCTGCGCGTCGGACAGGCTCTGGTTGCCGCGCTCGGCGGCAGCCAGGCCGTCGGCGATCTTCTTCTGGCGCTCCTCGAGCGCCTTGATCAGCGGCGGCCAGATGTACTTCATCGTCACCCAGGCGCCGATGAAGAAGACCACCAGCTGAACGAACAGCGTGGCGTTGATGTTCATGGAAGTATCAGGCCCGGCTTCACGCCGGGCCGCCCTGCGAGAGCGTTGATCGGAAGGACCGAATTAGCCCGCGAAGGGGTTGGCGAACGCGAACATCATCGCGATACCGACGCCGATCAGGAACGCGGCGTCGATCAGGCCGGCCAGCAGGAACATCTTGGTCTGCA
>CAZTUT010000300.1:0-1774 GCA_964616395.1 uncultured Burkholderiaceae bacterium | reverse complement strand
TGCATCGACGTACCTTGCTCATTGCCGGCCTGGGCACCGCGCTGCCAGCCTTCGCGCACCACGGCTGGTCGAGCTTCAACCAGGACCAGCCGCTGTACCTGACAGGCCGGTTGAAGACTGTCCAGTGGCGCAACCCGCACGCGGAGGGCGTGATCGAGGTGGCCGCGGGGCTGGCGCTGCCGGCCGACCTGGCGGGCCGCAAGCTGCCGGCGCAACAGCAGGCGGTCGACGCCACCGCCATCCTGTCGCGGGCGCGCGTGCCGGCCGATGCAGCGGGCGAGTGGGAGGTGGAATTCGCGCCGCTGTCGCGGATGGAGGCGTGGGGCGTCGTGCCACTGAAGGCCGGCGACCGGGTCGAACTGATCGGCTACGCCGGCGTGGCCGGCAAGCCGCGGCTGATGCGGGTCGAGTACCTGATCGTGGAGGGCCGGGCCGCGGGATTGCGCTCGGC
Source organism: uncultured Burkholderiaceae bacterium (assembly GCA_964616395.1). GTDB lineage: Bacteria > Pseudomonadota > Gammaproteobacteria > Burkholderiales > Burkholderiaceae_F > JALHMQ01. The sequence goes on along the minus strand of CAZTUT010000300.1, from coordinate 1,323 downwards.
GCCACAGCGATAGCGACCACGGCCGCAGGCGCCCGGACTGCGTGATAGCCTGCGCGGCGCCGTTGCGGCGCGGCGTTGGCCCGTCGAGCGATGTGCGCCGTTGTCCGGCATCTTCACTGTCCAGGAGAAAGTCGATGAAGCAGTCCCCGAGCAGCCGCGTGCGGCTGGCAGCCGCCTGCGCAATGCTGGCGTTCACGGGCGCGGCCAGCGCGCAGACCGTCAAGGTGGGCATCGCGCAGGATCTGAGCGGTCCGTTCGCAGCCCTCGGCGCCGAGGCGCGCGACGGCTTCAATCTGGCGATCAAGCAGCTCGGCGGCAAGCTCGGCGGGCTGAACGCCGAGATCATCGCGCAGGACATGGCCGGCAATCCGGACAACGCGCGTCAGCTGGTCGAGCGCATGGTCAAGCGCGACCGCGTTGACTTCTTCACCGGGCCCATCGGTTCGAACGTGGCGCTGGCCGTGGGTCCCGCGCTGTTCGCCGAGCGCGTGTTCTACCTGAGCAACAACGCCGGTCCGTCGCAGTTCGCGGGCAGCCAGTGCAATCCGTTTTTCTTTGGTACCGCATGGCAGAACGACGCCTACCACGAGGCCGCCGGCAAGTTCGCCGCCTCGCGCGACTTCAAGCGGGTGGCGATCATGGCGCCGAATTACCCGGCCGGCCAGGATGCGCTGACCGGGTTCAAGCGCGGCTTCGGCAAGCCGGTGGCCAGCGAGACCTTCACCAAGCTCGGTCAGCTCGACTACGCGGCGGAACTGGCGCAGTTGCGCGCGCAGAACCCGGACGCGCTCTATATCTTCCTGCCGGGTGGCATGGGCATCAACTTCGTCAAGCAGTTCTTCGGCGCCGGCCTGTCGAAGAACACGCAGATCATCGCGCCGGGATTCTCTGGCGATCAGGACGTGATCCGCGCGGTGGGTGATGCCATGCTCGGCACGTTCAACACCGCGCACTGGAACCACGATTTCGACAATGCGGCCAGCCGCAGCTTCGTCGAGGCGTTCCGCAAGGAGTACAAGCGCACGCCGTCGATCTACGCAGCGCAGGCCTACGACGTGATGCTGATGATCGATGCCGCAGTGCGCGACGTGAAGGGCAAGCTCGACGACAAGAATGCCGTGCGCGCTGCGCTGAAGCGCGCCAACTTCAAGTCGGTGCGCGGCGAGTTCAGTTTCGGACACAACCAGTTTCCGGTGCAGGACTACGTGCTGCGCGTGATCCGACGCGACGACAAGGGCGAGATCAACAACCGCGCGTTGTCGAAGGTCTTCGAGAAGCACGTCGACGCCTACGCCAGCCAGTGCACGATGAAGTAAGCGCGCC
>CAZTUT010000299.1:813-1775 GCA_964616395.1 uncultured Burkholderiaceae bacterium | reverse complement strand
GGACATGTACGAGGCGGTGTCCCGCGCGCGCATGCACGCCGCCTACTACCGTCCGGGCGGCGTCTATCGCGATCTGCCCGACGCGATGCCGCAGCATCAGCCGTCGCGCTTCCGCAGCGCGCGCGAGATCGCGCGCCTGAACGAGACGCGCCAGGGGTCGCTGCTGGACTTCATCGAGCAGTTCACGCAGCGATTCCCGGCCTGCGTCGACGAGTACGAAACGCTGCTGACCGACAACCGGATCTGGAAGCAGCGGCTGGTGGGCATTGGCGTGGTGTCGCCCGAGCGCGCGCTCGCGATGGGCTTCACCGGCCCGATGCTGCGCGGCTCCGGCATCGCCTGGGACCTGCGCAAGAAGCAGCCCTACGAGGTCTATGACCGCCTCGACTTCGACATCCCGGTCGGGCGCAGCGGCGACTGCTACGACCGTTACCTGGTGCGGGTCGAGGAGATGCGCCAGTCGAACCGGATCATCAAGCAGTGCGTTGACTGGCTACGCGCCAATCCGGGGCCGGTGATCACCGACAACCACAAGGTGGCGCCGCCGTCGCGGGTCGAGATGAAGTCGAACATGGAAGAGCTGATCCATCACTTCAAGCTCTTCACCGAAGGCTTCCACGTGCCGCCAGGCGAAGCCTATGCGGCGGTCGAGCACCCGAAGGGCGAGTTCGGCATCTACCTGGTCAGCGATGGTGCCAACAAGCCGTTCCGTCTGAAGATCCGCGCGCCCGGCTTTGCCCACCTGCAGTCGCTCGACGAAATGGCGCGCGGCCACATGATCGCCGACGCCGTCACCATCATCGGCACGCAGGACATCGTGTTCGGCGAGATCGACCGCTGAGTATCCCACCCCGCTGGAACCCGACATGAGCGCCGTGCCCCAAGCCGCGAAACTGCTGTCCGATGCGTCGTACGCCCGCATCGACCGCGAAGTCGCCAAATTCCCCCCCGACCAGAAGCAG
>CAZTUT010000299.1:0-803 GCA_964616395.1 uncultured Burkholderiaceae bacterium | reverse complement strand
CATCGTGTTCGGCGAGATCGACCGCTAATCATCATGAACGCCGCCGCCCAGAACCCCACCGCCGCGACCCGGCTGCTTTCCGACGATGCGCTGCGCAAGATCGACCGCGCGCTCGCCAAGTTCCCGGCCGACCAGCGCCAGTCGGCGGTGATGTCGGCGCTGCAGATCGCGCAGGTCGAGCACGGCTGGATCAGCAAGGAGTTGATGCAGGAGATCGCCGACTACATCGGCATGCCCGCGATCGCGGTGTTCGAGGTCGCCTCGTTCTACACGATGTACAACCTGTCGCCGGTCGGCCGCCACAAGATCACCGTGTGCACCAACCTGCCGTGCGCGCTGTCGGGTGGCACTGCCGCCGCCGCGCACCTGAAGCAGCGGCTCGGCATCGACTTCAGCGAGACCACCGCCGACGGCGCGTTCACGCTGAAGGAAGGCGAGTGCATGGGCGCCTGCGGCGATGCGCCGGTGCTGCTGGTCAACAACCACCGGATGTGCAGCTTCATGTCCAACGACAAGCTCGACGCGCTGCTGGCCGAGCTCCGGGAGCCGGGCAAGTGAGCGCGCAGACCTGCTTTCACGGCCGCCACATCAACCCGGTGATCCTGGCCGGGCTCGATGGCAATAACTGGCGCCTGGCCGACTATGTGAAGCGCGGCGGCTACAGCGCGCTGCGCAAGATCCTGACCGAGCGCATCACGCCCGACGCCGTGATCGGCGAGCTGAAGAAATCGGCGTTGCGCGGCCGCGGTGGCGCGGGCTTCCCCACCGGCCTGAAGTGGAGCTTCATGCCGCGCACGTTCCCG
>CAZTUT010000298.1:0-1782 GCA_964616395.1 uncultured Burkholderiaceae bacterium | reverse complement strand
GGCGTGAAGTGGCGCGCCTACAGCCCGGCCACCGCCCGCATCGCCGAGCTGGTGGGCGCCCAGCCGGTCACCGTCCAGGCTGCTGAACTCAGCCAGGCGATGGCTACCGGTGTCGTCGAGTCGTACATGTCGTCGGGGTCGACCGGCTTTGATACCAAGACCTACGAGCACATCAAGTATTGGTATGACACCCAGGCCTGGCTGCCCAAGAATGCGGTGATCGTGAACCGTCGCGCATTCGAGGCGCTCGACAAGCCGACGCAGGACGCGCTGCTGAAGTCAGCCGCCGACGCCGAGACGCGCGGCCTCGCCGCCAGCAGGAAGACCAATACCGAATCGCTCGACCGCCTTCGCGCCAACGGCATGCAGATCCTGCCGCCGTCGCCACAACTGAAGGCCGACATGAAGCGCGTGGGCGATGTCATGCTCAAGGAGTGGCTCGACAAGGCCGGGCCGGAAGGCAAGCAACTGGTCGACGCGTTCCTGAAGAACTAGTTGGAGCTGCGCGTGCGACGTGTGCTCGACGCGCTGTACCTGGGTGCCGCCTGGCTGGCGGCACTTTTCATGGTCGGCCTGCTGGCGATGGTGCTGCTCGGCGTCGTCAGCAGGCTCTTTCACTTTCATGTACCCGGCACCGATGCCTACGCCGGATACCTGATGGCCGGCGCCGGCTTTCTCGCGCTGGCCCACACGCTCAAGCGTGGCGAGCACATCCGCGTGACGCTCCTGCTGTCGAGCCTCGGCCAGACCGGCCGCCGGGCGCTTGAAATCTGGAGCCTGGGTGCAGCCACGCTGCTATCGGCGCTGTTTGCCTTCTACAGCTGCCGACTGGCCTGGCAGTCGCGCGTCTTCAACGATATCTCCACCTCGAACGACGCCACCCCGCTCTGGCTGCCGCAACTGGCGATGGCGATCGGCAGCCTGGTTTTGATGGTGGCCTTCGTCGACGAATTCGTGCTCGAACTACGCGGTCGGCGCAAGACAACGTCGCCGGATGAGGCACTCCGCAATGAATAGGCCGCGCCATGGGTGATATCGGAATCGCCTTCATCCTGATCGCCGCGCTGTTCCTGATGCTCGCCAGCGGGGTATGGATCGGCCTGACACTGGCCGGCGTGGCCTGGCTTGGCATGCAGCTTTTCAGCGCACGCCCTGCCGGCGACGCAATGGCGCTAACGATCTGGGGCTCGTCATCGAGCTGGACGCTGACCGCGCTGCCGCTGTTCGTCTGGATGGGCGAGATCCTGTTCCGGACCCGCCTGAGCCAGGACATGTTCCGCGGCCTTGCACCCTGGATGCAGGCCCTGCCCGGCCGCCTGCTGCACGTGAACGTGGCCGGCTGCACGATCTTCGCCGCGGTATCGGGATCGAGCGCGGCCACCTGCGCAACTATTGGCAAGATGAGCCTGCCCGAGCTTACCCAGCGCGGCTATCCGGAGCGCGTATCCATCGGCTCGCTCGCGGGCGCCGGCACGCTGGGCCTGCTGATTCCGCCCTCGATCATCATGATCGTCTACGGTGTCAGCGCCGACGTGTCGATTGCCAAGCTGTTCATGGCCGGCATGCTGCCCGGCCTCATGCTGGCGCTGATGTTCTCCGGCTACCTGGTGCTGTGGGCGCTTCGCAATCCGGAGCTGGTTCCTCCGGCCGACACCCGGCTCTCGTTCCGCGAAAAGCTGCACGAATCGCGCCACCTGATCCCGGTGGTGCTGCTGATCGCCGCCGTGCTGGGCAGCATCTACGGCGGCATCGCCACCCCCACCGAGGCCGCGGCCGTGGGCG
>CAZTUT010000297.1:0-1782 GCA_964616395.1 uncultured Burkholderiaceae bacterium | reverse complement strand
GAAGATCCGCCCCAGCAGGTCGTCGGCGCTGAACTCGCCGCCGATCTCGGCCAGCGCGTCGGCCGCCAGCCGCAGCTCCTCGGCAAACAGTTCCAGCTGCGCGTTGCCGTAGCCGTGTTCCACGTCGGCCACCTCGGCAGCGGCGGCCAGGTGTGCCTGCGCGCGGCGCAGCGCATCGAGCTGGCGCTCGCGCGCCAGGAAAACATCTTCGCCGCGGGTGTCGGCGTCCCAGCCGGCCACGCGCAGCAGCGCATCGTGCAGCGCCGGCAAGCCGGCGCCGGTGCGGGCCGACAGCCGCACCGTGTCACCGTCGGCGCCGGGCGCTGCGCCGGTCAGGTCGATCTTGTTGACCACAGTGAGCAGCGGCACGTTGGCGCCCACGCGCGCGCGCACCTGCGCCAGCGCGTCAGCGTCGGCATTGGCATCAGCGGCCGACGTTTCCGCGCCACCCTCGGGAGCGTGCGGCGCGGCGCGCGCGCCGATGCCTGCCGCCGCATCAACGAGATGCAGCACCACGTCGGCGCGCTCCACTTCGGCCAGCGTGCGCGCGATGCCCAGACGCTCGACCTCGTCGGCGGTCTGGCGCAGGCCGGCGGTGTCGATGATGTTCAGCGGAATCCCGTGCACCTGCACCGCCTGCGCGATGCGGTCGCGCGTGGTGCCGGCAATCGGCGTGACAATCGCCACCTCCTCGCCGGCCAGCGCATTGAGCAGGCTCGACTTGCCCACGTTCGGCGCGCCCACCAGCACCACGTTGAGACCGGCGCGCAACAGCGCCCCCTGGCGCGCGCGGGCCAGCAGCGCCTCGAGCCGGGTGCGCACCGCCGCCAGCCGGCCACGCGCGTCGGACGCTTCCAGGAAGTCGATCTCCTCGTCGGGGAAGTCGAGCGTGGCTTCCACCAGCGTACGCAACTCGATCAGCGCCTCGATCAGCGCGCTTACCGCGCGCGAGAACTCGCCCGACAGCGAGCGATTGGCCGAGCGCACCGCGGCCGCGGTCGAGGCATCGATCAGGTCGGCCACCGCTTCGGCTTGCGCCAGGTCGAGGCGGTCATTGAGAAACGCGCGGCGCGTGAACTCGCCGGGCTCGGCCACGCGCAGCCGGTTCAGCGGGCTGGCCGGCGGCTGGGCGCGACCGATCTGCAGGCAGCGCGCCACCAGCATCTGCAACACCACCGGCCCGCCGTGGCCGTGCAGCTCGATCACGGTCTCGCCGGTGAACGAGCGCGGTGCCGGGAACAGCAGCACCAGCCCCTGGTCGATCGGCTGGCCGTCGTGGTCGAGAAAGTGCGCCAGCGTGGCCAGGCGCGGCTGCACGCGCGAGGCCGCCTCGGCGCCGAGCAGCGCATCGAGCAGCGGCGACAGGTCAGTGACCGCGCCACCCGACACGCGCACCACGCCAATGCCGCCGCGGCCAGCCGCGGTGGCCACGGCCACGATCGGATCGCGCGCGGCGGCGGTCATCGGTTCGGAACAAACAGGGCAGGCATCGGTGAAACCTAGCACAGCGCCCCGCGCATCGCGGCTGTGCGCCACTCGTACACTGGCCCGCATGCAACCCGACGATGACCCGTTGATCCGGCTGCTGCGCTCGCTCGCCGCAGTGCTGCTGGCGACCGCGCTCAACGTGCTGGTGGCCGCGATGATCGGCGGCGCGATGCCGTTCGAGTACAGCGGCCGCGCCTGGACCTATGCCGGCCTGATGCTGTACGTGCTGGCCGGCGCGGTGCTGCTGTTTCGCGCGAGCGGCCAGGCCGAAGCCGAGGCCGCCGCACCGCTGTC
>CAZTUT010000296.1:0-1829 GCA_964616395.1 uncultured Burkholderiaceae bacterium | reverse complement strand
ACCTATCAGCGCGAGCACGAGAAGCTCGCCAAGGCAATTGGCGGTATCAAGGAAATGAATGCGCTGCCCGACGCGATCTTCGTGATCGACGTCGGCTATCACAAGATCGCCGTCCAGGAAGCCAGCAAGCTGGGCGTTCCGGTGGTCGCGGTGGTCGACACCAATCACTCGCCGCAGGGCGTCACGCACGTGATCCCCGGCAATGACGACTCCAGCCGCGCGGTGCGCCTGTATGCCCGCGGCATCGCCGATGCCGTGCTCGAAGGCAAGGCGCAGGCAATGGCGGGCGTGGTTGCAGCCGCACAGGGTGGCGAGGAGTTCGTGGAGGTTGCCCAGGAAACTGCCTGAGGCGACGGGCGGCGCGCCGGCGGCTGAGTGGCTGCCCCGCTGCCCACCGGCACACCAAGGGGCGCAAGCCCCTTTTTTGCAGATTTCGAATTCAGGAGCAGTCATGGCGGAAATCACCGCAAGCATGGTCAAGGAACTGCGCGAGAAGACCGACGCGCCGATGATGGAGTGCAAGAAGGCGCTAGGCGAAGCCGACGGCGACATGGCCAAGGCGGAGGAAATCCTTCGCGTCAAGCTCGGCAACAAGGCGAGCAAGGCAGCGGCGCGCGTGGCCGCCGAGGGCATCGTGGCCATCAACATCAGCGCCGACGGCAAGCTCGGCACGATGGTCGAGGTCAACTGCGAGACCGACTTCGTTGCCAAGAACGACGACTTCCTCGCGTTCGTGAAGAATCTGGCGCAACTGGTTGCCGACCGTAACCCGCAGGACGTGGCGGCGCTGTCGGCCCTGCCACTGGGCGAGGGCACCGTCGATTCCGTGCGCGCGGCGCTGGTTGGCAAGATCGGCGAGAACATGTCGATCCGCCGTTTCGAGCGTGTGCAGGCGCAGGGCCGGCTGGCCAGCTACGTGCACGGCGGCAGCAAGATTGGCGTGCTGATCGACCTGGTCGGCGGTGACGAAGCGCTTGCCAAGGACGTGGCGATGCACATCGCTGCCAGCAAGCCGAAGTCGCTCGATGCGAGCGGCGTGTCGGCCGAGTCGATCGACACCGAGCGCCGCATCGCCATCGAGAAGGCGCGCGAGGCCGGCAAGCCCGAGAACATGCTCGACAAGATCGCCGAAGGCAGCGTGCAGAAGTTCCTGAAGGAAGTGACGCTGCTGGGCCAGGTCTTCGTCAAGGCGGCCGATGGCAAGCAGACGATCGAGCAACTGCTCAAGAGCAAGGGCGCGTCGGTCAGCCGCTTCGTGCTGTACCTGGTCGGTGAAGGCATCGAGAAGAAGAGCACCGACTTCGCGGCTGAAGTGGCGGCTCAGGCCGCTGCGGCGCGCAGCTAGCGCGGGCTGGGTGCGTTCGCGCAGCGCGTTGTCCAACCTCTGAGGCGTTCTTTCATGACCACAGCCTACAAGCGTGTCCTGCTCAAGCTGTCCGGCGAAGCGCTGATGGGCGACGATGCCTTCGGTATCAATCGCGAGACTATCGACCGGATGGTCGCCGACATCGCGGAAGTGGTCGCGATGGGCGTCGAGATGGCCGTGGTGATTGGCGGTGGCAACATCTTCCGCGGGGTGGCGCTGGGCGCCGGCGGGATGGATCGGGCCACCGCCGATTACATGGGCATGATGGCCACGGTGATGAACGCAATGGCCCTGCAGGATGCGATGCGGCGCGCCGGCATCGAGGCGCGCGTGCAGTCGGCGCTCAATATCGAGCAGGTCGTCGAGCCTTATATCCGGCCCAAGGCGATCCGCTACCTCGAAGAAGGTCGCGTCGTGATCTTCGCGGCCGGCACGGGCAACCCGTTTTTCACCACCGACACCG
>CAZTUT010000295.1:0-1852 GCA_964616395.1 uncultured Burkholderiaceae bacterium | reverse complement strand
TGATCCCGGCGGGTACCGGCATGGCCTTCCATCGCGCCCGCAAGGAGAAGGAAGAGATCGAGGCCCGCGAGCGCGAGGCGCTGGCGGCGCTCGAAGCGCAGGAGCAGCCGGCGCTGGCCGATCTCGATGCCGAGGGCGAAGCCGACGGCACCGAGGAGGTCGCGCCGCAGTAACGGGTCAGGGCCCGGCGGGTCGTTGCGCAAGTACGGGCGCGATCCGCAAGACTCGACGACTACAAGGTCTGGAAGCAAGGTCACGGCCGGCGCTGGCAACAGCGCTGGCCGTTTTCCTTTTGTGGCCCGGCCAGTACTCGGCAAGAGGCTGCGTGCGCGGGCGCCGGCCGATGGCGGGCTTCGCTGTCCTGGCTTCATGCCGCTGACGGATCAGACCGTTTGACCGGCCGTTAGCGCGTCATGCATAATGGCGGGCTTCGCGAGTCCGTACCGGACTTGGCGCTCTTTTCGCAACCGTGCCTGTCCTCGATCGATCCGCAGGGCAGGGCGGTGGCCCGGGGCGCTGCCCGTGCGCCTCGCGGTCGCTTCACCCAAGCTGACAGCAACGCAAAGCAAACGCATCCGTCCCGCCGCAGTCCGGCATCGTGCTGGCGCGGGTGGCGCGGATTCTTCGAGCAGAACTGATCGGAATCGACATGCCGACCGTCAATCAACTGGTGCGCAAGCCGCGAGTTTCCGCTGGCGTCAAGAGCAAGAGCCCGGCGCTGAAGAACAGCCCGCAAAAGCGCGGCGTCTGCACCAAGGTGTACACCACGACCCCGAAGAAGCCGAACTCGGCGCTGCGTAAGGTCGCCAAGGTGCGTCTCGTCAACGGTTACGAAGTGATCTCGTACATCGGCGGCGAGGGCCATAACCTGCAGGAGCACTCGGTCGTGCTGATCCGCGGCGGTCGCGTCAAGGACCTGCCGGGCGTGCGCTATCACATCGTGCGCGGCTCGCTCGACACCCAGGGTGTCAAGGACCGCAAGCAGGCGCGCTCCAAGTACGGCGCCAAGCGTCCGAAGGCGAGCTGATCGCCCGTTTTACCCATGCCCGCCCGCGAGGTTCTGCGGGCGAGTAAGTCGCAGCCCGTCCCCATGGGGCTGCATTGCCGGGAGCCGCGTCGCCGCGAGGCGGCGGTCCCATACGACTGAAGCCAGGAGAAAGCCATGCCCCGTCGTCGCGAAGTACCGAAGCGCGAGATCCTTCCGGATCCCAAGTTCAGCAGCTCGGACGTCACCAAGTTCGTCAACGTCATCATGCTCGACGGCAAGAAGTCGGTCGCCGAGCGCATCGTCTACGGCGCCTTCGCCCAGATCGAAGCCAAGGGCGGCAAGAACCCGATCGAGGTGTTCACGCAGGCCCTGAGCAACGTCAAGCCGATGGTCGAGGTCAAGAGCCGTCGGGTCGGCGGCGCCAACTACCAGGTGCCGGTTGAAGTGCGGCCGGTGCGCCGGATGGCGCTGGCCATGCGCTGGCTGCGCGAGGCCGCCAAGAAGCGCGGCGAGAAGTCGATGACGCAGCGGCTCGCCGGCGAGCTGCTCGATGCCGCCGAAGGCCGTGGCGGCGCAATGAAGAAGCGCGAGGAAGTGCACCGGATGGCCGACGCCAACAAGGCCTTCGCCCACTTCCGTTTCTGACCCCAGTCTGAAGGCCCGGCCTGAACGCCGGGCTGCCGCCGCGGCGCTCAGCCCGCGGCACCCAACCGCAGAAGGTTATCCATGGCACGCAAAACGCCCATCGAGCGATACCGGAATATCGGTGTCTCCGCGCACATCGACGCCGGCAAGACGACGACGACCGAGCGCATCCTGTTCTACACGGGCGTCAACCACAAGATCGGCGAGGTGCACGATGGC
>CAZTUT010000294.1:0-1864 GCA_964616395.1 uncultured Burkholderiaceae bacterium | reverse complement strand
AGCCAGCCGGCGCGCGTCAACGCATCGACGAACGCCTCCGGGTAGGCGCGCTCGGCATCGACCTTTCGGAAGTACGCTGCTGGAAAGTCCTGGCAAAGCGCGCGGATGGCCTCTCGCAGGTCCTTGTGGCGTGGGTCGTTCAGGGGCATGCGAAAACCTCGTTGCGCCTTGGAAAGCCTCTCGTCATCCTACAAGCCTGCGCAGGCCGGCACGCCCCGGCGATTGGCACCCTAAACCATGGCGCAATAGCCGCCGAACCGATCGCACCGATACGATTGCGTTGTTACCTCTTCGCGGAAAGAAAATCATGCACCGTCGCGCCTTTGCTGCCCTGCTCGTTTTGGCCCCGAGCATCGCTTTCGCCCAACTCGACAAGCTCTCGAACCACGACGCCGTCGCGGGCCTCAAGGCTGCGCTTGAGAAAGGTTCGGACGCCGCCGTCTCAAGCCTGGGGCGGGCCGATGGCTTCTTCGGCAATCCGCAGGTGAAGATCCCGCTGCCGGACTCGCTGAAGACGGCCGACAAGATGATGCGGACCGTCGGCATGGGCAAGTATTCCGATGAGCTCATCCTGACCATGAACCGCGCAGCGGAAGCGGCTGCGCCACAGGCCAGGGACCTGCTGATCCAGTCGGTGAAGAACATGAGCGTGCAGGACGCCAAGGGCATCCTGACCGGCGGCGACACCGCTGGCACCGAGTACTTCAAGCGCACCACCTCCGATCAGCTGCGGCAGCGCTTCCTGCCGATCGTGAAGAAAGAAACGCAGAAGGTCTCGCTGGCGCAGAAGTACAACGAGTACGCGGAGAAAGGCGCCCGCTACGGCCTGGTGGGCAAGGACGCCGCGAGCATTGATGATTACGTGACGCAGAAGACACTCGACGGCCTGTTCTTCATGATGGCCGAAGAGGAGAAGAAAATTCGCGCCAATCCGCTGGCCGCCGGCAGCGACATCATGAAGAAGGTGTTCGGTGCGTTGAAGTAGCCAGATGCGCGCCAGCTCGTCTCGCCTGCCGGTCTGGCGTACTGCGCTACAGCATCTCCAGCGGCCGGGCGCGCGTGGGCGCCGGGAAGAGCGCGTCCAGCTCGGCGCGCTGCGCGGCATCGAGCCGGATCGTGGCAGCACTCAGGTTCTCCTGCACGCGCGCCACGCTGGCGCTCTTGGGAATCACGATCACCTGGTCCTGCGCCAGCAGCCACGCGAGCGCTGCCTGGGCCGGGGTCATGCCGTGGCGTGTGCAAAAGCGCTGCAGGCCGGCATGGGCGAGCAACCGAGCCTGCTCCAGCGGCGAATACGCCATCACCGGAATCCGGCGCTCGCGCAGCCAGGGCAGCAGGTCGAACTCGATGCCGCGCCGCGTCAGGTTGTAGAGCAGCTGGTTGCAGGCGGTCTCGGCCCCGCCGGCCAGCCACCATTCGTTCATGTCGGTCAGGTCGAGATTGCTGACCCCGTAGTGACGGATCTTTCCTGCTGCCTTGAGTTCGGCAAAGGCGTCGAGCGTCTCGGCAAACGGCACGCCGCCACGCCAGTGCAGCAGGTAAAGGTCGATGCGGTCGGTCTTCAGGCGCCGCAGGCTGCGCTCGCAGGCGGCCACCGCAGCGCGCCGACCCGCGTTATCGGGCAGTACCTTGGTCACAAGGAATACCTGGTCGCGCCGGCCGGCAATCGCCTCGCCCACCAGTTGCTCGGAGCGGCCGCTGCCATACATCTCGGCGGTGTCGATCAGCGTTGCGCCGGCATCGAGGCCAGCGCGCAGCGCCGCGAGTTCATCGGCACGCGTGGCAGCATGATCGCCGATGTTCCATGTTCCCAGACCGAACGCGGGGACGGTTTCGCCGCCCGGCAAGGTGACGGTCTTCATGA
>CAZTUT010000293.1:0-1879 GCA_964616395.1 uncultured Burkholderiaceae bacterium | reverse complement strand
TCCGACTGGTCAGTTGGAAGCGTGCATCCAGCATCGTGCTGGAACGCAACCCGGGATACCGGGAGGAACTCTATGACGCCGAGCCGGCAGCCGATGATGCGCGCAGCCAGGCCATTCTCAGGCGTCTCAAGGGCCGCCGATTACCAATGGTCGACCGGGTCGAAATCTCGGTCATCAACGAGAGTCAGCCGCGCTGGCTGTCCTTTCTGAACGCTCAGCAGGACACGGTCAACGTGCCGCTGGATTTCGTCAACGTCGCGGCGCCCAACGGCCGCATCGCGCCCGCTTTGGAAAAGCGAGGCATCGAACTGGATCGGATCATCAACCCCGACGTCGTTGTCACCTACTTCAACATGGACAACCCGGTGGTTGGCGGCTATTCGCCCGAAAAAGTCGCGCTGCGGCGAGCCATCAGCCTCGGCTACGACGTTGAAGAAGAAATCAGGCTGATCCGCCGCGGGTCGATGATCCCTGCGCAATCTCAGGTGCCGCCGCTGACCGATGGCTACGACCCCGCTTTCGTCACTGACATGGGCCGCTTCGATCGGGCCCGTGCCAACGCGCTGCTCGATACCTACGGCTACCTGGATCGCGACAGCGATGGCTGGCGGGAGAATCCGGACGGCTCGCCACTGAAGCTGGAGATTGCCTGCGAAACCAGCCAACTCGACCGGCAGTTCAACGAAGTCTGGAAACGCCAACTCGACAAGCTTGGCATCCGTGTCCAGTTCAATCCGAACCAGTGGCCCGAAAATGCCAAGAATGCACGCGCTGGCAAGCTGATGATCTGGCTACTCGGATGGAGCGCGAGCAACGCCGACCCAGATGCATTTCTGGCGCTCGGTTACAGCAAGAACATCGGTGCATCCAACTACGCGCGCTTCAGGCAGGCGGAGTATGACCAGTTGTACGAGCGCCAGAAAGCGCTCCCCGACGGCCAGCAGCGCCGCGAGATCATCCGCCAGATGCAACGATTGTTCGTTGCGTGGATGCCCTACAAGATCCACGGCCATCGCATCGTCAATGATGTGTCGCAACCATGGCTGATCGGCTATCGGCGGCACCCGTTCGCCCGCGACTTCTTCAAGTGGATCGACATCGATACCGCCGAACGCGCGCGGCGCGACGGTCGCGCCTGAGCAGCAACGGGCGGGGAACATGAGCAGACGCCGTTTCCTCAAGGCCAGTGGCGCCACATTGGCGAGTGCAGCATCGTCCAAAGCGGTCAGCGCCGCTTCGGACCGCACGCTGCGCGTCGCCTTCCCGGTGGCAGAGACCGGATTCGACCCGGTGCAGTCGCAAGACCAGTATTCAGGCACGATCAACGCCCACATCTTCGATGCGCCGCTCGAGTACACGCCGCTGGCGCGGCCGGCCCGACTGCAACCGAACACCGCGGCTGCGATGCCGGAGATGTCGGCCGACTTTCGAACGCTGACGCTGCGTATCCAGCCGGGCATCTACTTCGCCGACGATCCGGCATTCAAAGGTGTGCGCCGCGAACTGACCGCCGCCGACTACGTGTACTCGTGGAAGCGCCTGTACGACCCACGCTGGAAGAGCCAGAACCTCCATATCGTCGAAGGCGCCGGGCTGCTCGGGCTCGATGCGCTGCGCAAGGCCGCGCTGCGCGATCGCCGCCCGTTCGACTACGACCGCGACGTCGAGGGCCTGCGCGCGCTCGACCGCTACACGCTGCAACTGCGTTTCGCCGAACCGAGCCCGCGCTTCTTTCAGGCGCTGGCCAGCGCCCAGCCGTTCGGCGCGGTCGCGCGGGAGGTCGTGGAGTTCTATGGCGACCGCATCGCCGAGCATCCGGTCGGCACCGGGCCTTACCGGCTTGCGTCGTGGCGGCGCTCGTCGCGCATCGTGCTGGAAC
>CAZTUT010000292.1:1581-1889 GCA_964616395.1 uncultured Burkholderiaceae bacterium | reverse complement strand
TTTGTCTGACCACCATCGCCGGGAGCTTGAGTTCGCCATCAAGCATATCCCAAGCAACATGAAGAGCTCGACTGAGGATTTGCGCGTGACCGACAGCGTTCTTCATAACTAAGGCGTCAATTCATCCTCGGCCGTCCACGCGGCCCAATCGGCGGCAACACGAAACCCGGCCCACTCGTGGCCATACCTCTGAGCAACTCCCCAAAAAAACTTTGCAAAGGGCTAGGCGGACGAAAAACCTCGTACGTGACAAGTCCGCCACCGCGATTGGTGAAAACATAGTCGTTGCCCGTCTTAGGTCCAACGTA
>CAZTUT010000292.1:0-1571 GCA_964616395.1 uncultured Burkholderiaceae bacterium | reverse complement strand
GGCCGGCGTGGCGCGCGAGGCGCTGCCCGCGGTCACGCTGGCCGACCTGCTGACCCACCATTCCGGCCTGCCGCCGCTGCCGCCGGGCTTTCGCCCCGCCAACCCAGCCGATCCGTACGCCGACCTGCGGCCGGACACGGTGTACGGCTCGCTGGCGCAGGTCAAGCGGCCCGCCGGCGGCGGCTACGCGTACTCCAACTGGGCCTTTCTCATGCTGTCGGACCTGCTGGCGCAGCGCGCCGGGCGGCCGTTCGACGTGCTGCTGCGCGAGCGCGTGCTCAACCCGCTCGGCCTGCGACGTCCCCCCGGTTTTGAGTAGCGCGGCGGTTTGGAGTCCAATCCCCCAAGCGACGGAGGTTGGACGTGAAGAAGCGGTTTTCAGAAGAACAGATCATCGGGTTCCTGCGTGAGGCAGACGCCGGCATGCCGGTCAAGGAGCTGTGCCGGCGGCACGGTTTCAGCGAAGCCTCGTACTACCTATGGCGCAGCAAGTTCGGCGGCATGAGCGTGCCGGACGCCAAGCGCCTGAAGGATCTCGAGTCGGAGAACGCGCGGCTGAAGAAGCTGCTGGCCGAGCAGATCTTCGAGAACGACGTCATTAAGGACGTCTTGCGAAAAAAGTCCTGACCGCACCGGCCAAGCGCGAGCTGGTGCGGCAGATGATCGATCGGGGCTTGAGCGAGCGGCGCGCCCTGCGCGCCGCTCGGATGAGTGCGAGCGCGTATCGGTACGTGCCCGCGCCCGACCGCAACGTCGAGCTGCGCCAGAAGATCGAAGCGCTGGCCCATCGGCACAAGCGGTACGGCGTCGGGATGATCCATTTGAAGCTTCGGCAGGCAGGCATGCTCGTGAACTACAAGCGCGTGGAAAGGCTGTACCAGGACGCGAAGCTGCAGGTGCGACGGCGTAAGCGGAAGAAGGTGCCGTTTGGTGATCGGCAGCCGCTGTATCGGCCGCTGGTTGCGAACGAGGTCTGGTCGATGGATTTCGTGTTCGACCGGACAGCCGAGGGGCGATCACTGAAGTGCCTGACGATCGTCGACGACGCCACCCATGAGGCGGTGGCCGTTGAGGTCGAGCGCGCCTTCTCCGGGACCGGCGTAGCCCGTGTGCTGGATCGCTTGGCGCTGTCACGCGGCTTGCCGCAGATCATCCGCAGCGACAACGGTAGAGAGTTCTGCGGAAAGGTCATGGTGCAGTGGGCAGATCGGCGCGGCGTCACGCTGCGCTTGATCGAACCCGGAAAGCCGAACCAGAACGCCTACATCGAGAGCTTCAACGGCCGCCTGCGCGACGAATGCCTCAACGAGCACTGGTTCCCGAACCTGCTGCAAGCGCGTGCCGTGATCGAAACCTGGCGGCGCGAGTACAACCAGGAACGACCGAAGAAAGCCCTCGGCGGAATGACTCCCCAAGCCTATGCGAAGCACCTTGCCGAGGTTCGGCTACAGTAACCCCGGACTCTAAACAGCCCCGCTACTGAAAGCGGGGGGACGTCGCACAGCGACAGGTACTACCCGCGCTGCTCCTGGACCATCCGAACGGCCCGCTCGCGAACCTCGGGTGAGAAC
>CAZTUT010000291.1:0-1891 GCA_964616395.1 uncultured Burkholderiaceae bacterium | reverse complement strand
GTCTCGAACCAGTCGGCGATCTCGTCGAAGCCTTCGTCGCGAGCGGTCTTGGCCATGCCCGGGTACATGTCGGTGTACTCGTGCGTCTCGCCGGCGATCGCGGCCTTCAGGTTGTCCTTGGTGGCGCCGATCGGCAGGCCGGTGGCGGGGTCACCGACAGCCTCGAGGTACTCGAGGTGGCCGTGCGCGTGGCCGGTCTCGCCTTCAGCGGTCGAGCGGAACACGGCGGCGACATCGTTGTAGCCCTCGACGTCGGCCTTGGCCGCGAAATACAGATAGCGACGGTTAGCCTGCGATTCGCCGGCGAACGCGTCCT
Source organism: uncultured Burkholderiaceae bacterium (assembly GCA_964616395.1). Lineage (GTDB taxonomy): Bacteria > Pseudomonadota > Gammaproteobacteria > Burkholderiales > Burkholderiaceae_F > JALHMQ01. The sequence continues at coordinate 1,575 of CAZTUT010000291.1, read as the reverse complement.
TCAGATTGCCTTCGGTCTTCGAGCCCTTGAGTTGACCCATTGTGATCTCCATGGTCTTGGTGCGGAGGAAAGGAGCCGGCGGCACCGCAAGCGCCACCCAGCGGGCATATCTTTGCGCGCCCGGCCTTCGAACGCAAATCAAAGCTGCCAATCAACCGGATAGCCGTCAGCTATCGCGAGTGCGCTGGCCAGAGTGAATCGATAACAACGTGCCGTCGGCCCGCTTCAATCGACCGCCCGAAGATGGGTGCAAACCCTGATGCGCGGCACGGTGCCGCGCGGGCTCAGAAGTGCGCTTCGTCCAGTGCGAGCACGCCTGCTGCGCCATCGACGATGCTGTCAGCCAGTCCGTCAGCCTGCGTGAGCGCGTGGTCGGCGAAGAAACGGGCTGTCGCGATCTTGCCGCGCAGGAACGCCTGTTCATCGGATCCCGCGGCAAGCGCACGCTCGGCAGCCAGCGCCGCACGTCCGAGTTGCCAACCGCCGTGCACGATCCCCGCGAGCTTGAGGTAAGGCACCGCACCGGCCATCACCGCGCGAATGTCGGCCCGCGATTCGCCGACCACATAGTCGACCACGCGACCGTAGCTGCCCGCCGCGGCACTCAGCCGTCGACCGATCGCGACCAGATCGGCGTTGTCCGAAGTGGCCAGTTCACCTGCCGTGGCGTTCATCTGGTCAATGAAAACGCGGGCCGTGGCACCGCCCTCGCGCGCGGTCTTGCGGCCGACCAGATCATTGGCCTGGATTGCCGTCGTGCCCTCGTAGATCGTCAGGATGCGCGCATCGCGGTAGTACTGCGCAGCGCCGGTCTCCTCGATGAAGCCCATGCCGCCGTGCACCTGGACGCCGGCCGAGGCAACGTCGATCGACATCTCGGTGCTGAACCCCTTGACGATCGGCACCAGGTGTTCGTACGCAGCCTTGGCGGCCTTGCGTACCTCGGCATCAGGGTGCGCGTGGGCGACGTCGTTGTAGCCCGCAGCCACGTACGCCACCGCACGCGCCGCCTCGGTGTGCGAACGCATGAACATCAGCAGCCGCCGCACATCGGGGTGACGGATGATCGCCACCGGCCCGGACGAGCCTTCGGGCGCCCGGCTCTGCACGCGATCGCGCGCATAGGCCACCGCCTTCTGATAGGCGCGCTCGGCCACTGCGATGCCCTGCACACCCACGTGGAAGCGGGCGGCGTTCATCATGATGAACATGTATTCGAGGCCACGGTTTTGCTCACCGACGAGGTAGCCGATCGCGCCCGGGCCGACCTCGCCCTTGTCGTCGCCGAACAGCAGCACACAGGTGGGGCTGGCCTTGATGCCGAGCTTGTGCTCGATCGATGCGCAGTAGACGTCATTGCGCTTGCCCAGGCTGCCCGACGCATCGGTCAGGACCTTGGGCACGATGAATAGCGAGATGCCCTTGACGCCCTCGGGCGCATCGGGCGTGCGCGCCAGCACGAGGTGGACGATGTTCTCGGCCATGTCGTGCTCGCCATCCGCGATGCAGAGCTTCTGCCCGCTGATCTGGTAGCTGCCATCGGCCTGCGGCACCGCCCGCGTACGGACCTGCGAC
>CAZTUT010000290.1:0-1909 GCA_964616395.1 uncultured Burkholderiaceae bacterium | reverse complement strand
TCTCGTGAAAGACGTAGACCGGGGCGCCGTGAAGTTTCAGCGCGCGCTCGACGATTTCGATCGCGCGCACCACGCCGGCGCAGAAGCCGCGCGGCTGGGCCAGATGCACGTCGAAGAAACGTGGCTGTTGCGGGCGAACGGCTCGCGCTTCGGTTTCGACGGTCAGCATTCGGACTCCCTACGCCGCGATGGCCTGCCGAACCACGTGGCGACGCTGGGGCGAACCGGTCCGACAGGGTCCGCCTTGCGCCATGCAAAGGCGAGACGGTCCGGTGCCCGTCTCGCCGGTGATGCCCGTTCCGCCGTCAACTAGCCCGAAACGATCACGTCCACACGCCGGGATTCGTCCGACGTGCCGCCAACTGCGAACTCCGGCTTCTTCAGGTTGATCCGGTCTTCGCTGACGCCTGCAGCCTTCAGCGCATCGCGCACGGCAAACGCACGCTGCTTGGCCAGCTCGACGTTACGCGCGGCATTGCCCGTGCGATCGGCGTAGCCCGACAGATCCACCTTGGTTGCCGGATTGCTTGCCAGCGCCTTGGCGACCTCGGCCAGCATCGCGCTGGCCTCTGGCGTGAACTCCGACTTGTTGACCGCGAACAGCAGCTTGGCGAGTGTGCCCTTCAGTTGCCCGGCCATCGCGCTCTTCGCAGCAACCGTTGCAGCCGAAGCACCCGGACCGCTGAGTTCCGGATAGTCCTTGAGCATCTGCGCGCCGTAGAGCGGCTTGTAGGCGCCCTGGTGGCAGGTGCCGCAGTTGGCCTTCAGCGGATCGCCCATCTCGCCCAGTCGATTGGCCGGGAACACCGGTTGCAGCGGCTCGATGTAGTTGACGTTCAGATCGCGCACCATGTTGATGCCATGCCAGGCCACGGCGCGCTGCGGCGGACCGTCCCAGCTCCCGAACGACCGTGAGTTGTGGCAGTACGTGCAGTTGACCCCGAGCGAGGTCGACATGTGCATCATCAGGCCATAGGTGAACTCGGCCTGCTTGATCGATGCACGGTTGCCGTAAGGCAGCGCCTCGGTGCCGTAGACACGGATTGGCTTGGCGTCCTTGAAGTACTCGGAGAACGGGTCGTACGGCAGCGACGACAGGCCAACACTCATCACCGGCGTGTTCTGGCTCGCCTTGTCGCCGATGAAGTTGGCACGCAGGTCCTGCGGCACCGCGCGCGACCAGGTGACCGCCGGCACCGCGTTGCCGCGGTGGCAGGTATGGCAGGTGACGCCGGTCTGGCCCACGTGCGCGCGGTAGTTGGAATTGACGTGCTGCGTCATCTCGATCATCCGACGCGCCACGACCTTCGTGTACTTGCTGTCCTCGGCGAAGTTCGCGAGGTTGTGGCAGTACTCGCAGCTCTGCTCCGGCGCGATCCAGCTCGACATGGCCGTCATGTAGCGGGTGAACTCGCCCACCGACAGGTGGCCCAGAACCTTGACGTTCTGGTAGACCTCGCCGGCCTTCGGGCCGTCCGCCGGCACCGCTGGCAGCGCTTCGGGCGCGACGTTGTTCGGTATCTGCTCGGCGACCGTGCGCGGGTTGTAGACCTGAACCATGCCGGTGCCGCGGTAGCCGTGCTGGACGCTGTCGATCGGCGGCCGCTCGCAGCCGGCCAGCAACAGACCGGCGGCCAGCGCGGCCAGTGCGATCCGAGTGCGATTCATCATGGCTTGACTCCCTGCAGCAGACTGGCCGGATCAACCACGGCCGGGAACACCGCCGGATACGGCGGCACCACGCCATGCTTGACCGACCACAGATACCAGTTGTCGACGACCGTGCCGGTCAGCAGGATGCCGATGCCGCCAGTCAGCGGGCACAGCACCGCGAACCACCAGGCCCAGCGATGGATCGATTCCATCGTGGCGTTGAAGCCCATGGTCCAGCGCCAGAACAGTGCGGCGC
>CAZTUT010000289.1:0-1915 GCA_964616395.1 uncultured Burkholderiaceae bacterium | reverse complement strand
CCGGAGTTCGACACTTCGCCGCCGTTTTTGGTCCACGCCGAGAGGTGGCCGCCATAGGAATCAAGGACTTAGCAGCGGTTTTCCGGATCGGCGTGTAGTGTAAACATTGCACATTGTGGGTAGTTGCTTCTTCCCGCGCTCCCGCTACACTCCGTCCATGTTCGTCAAGCTCGCCCGCAGCCGCGGCCACACCTACGCTCAGATCGTGGAGTCCTTCCGCGACGCCAACGGTCAGCCCCGCCAGCGCAACCTGCTCACGCTCGGGCGCGTGGACGAGAACGACGGCCAGGTCGACAAGCTCCTGCAATCGCTGCTCAAGGCTCGCGGCCACGGCCCCCGCGACACAGCCGCGCCCCAGGTGCAATTCGAGTCGGCCCTCGCTCTGGGCGACGTGTGGGCGCTGGATCAGTTGTGGCGCGAACTGGGCTTCGACGCCTTGGCCAGCGTCTTTCGCCAAGCACGCTACACCACCGCGGTGGAGCAGGCCATTCGCGTGATGGTCTTCAACCGCCTGTGCGATGCCGACTCCAAGCTCGGCACCCTGCGCTGGCTGCAGACCGTCGCGATGCCCGGCGTGGATCCCTCCAAGATCACCCACCAGCACCTGCTGCGCAGCATGGACGCGCTGATGGACCACCAAGGCGCCGTCGACGACTGCGTGGCCCACCTGCTGCGCCCCTTGATCGATGACGAACTCTCGGTGGTGTTCTACGACCTGACCACCATCCGCAGCGAGGGCCTGAGCGAGCTCGACGGTGATGTCCGTCACTTCGGCATGTCCAAGGAGGGCATGGTGGCCCGGCAGTTCATGCTCGGCGTGGTGCAGACGGCCGACGGCATGCCGATCTACCACGAGGTGTTCGACGGCAATACCGCCGAAGCCCCGACGATGCTGCCCACGGTGCGCAAGGTGCTGGCTCGCTACCCGCATATCCGCCGCCTGGTGATGGTGGCCGACCGGGGGTTGCTGTCGGTAGACAACCTGGCCGACCTGGCCAGCATCACCCTGCCCAGCGGTCAGCCGCTGGAGTTCGTGCTGGCCGTGCCGGGGCGACGCTACGGGGAGTTCGTCGAGTTGCTGCAGCCCTTGCATGACGCTGCGGCTACCCATACCGATTCCGAGACCATCGCCGAGGCCCAGTGGGAGGGCCACCGGCTGATCGTGGCCCACGACCCCGCGCGCGCGCAGGAGCAGTCGGCACTTCGAGCCTCCCGCATCGCGCAGTTGCAGGCAAGAGCCAGCGCGTTGGCCAGCAAGCTCGACGGCCAAGAGGCCGGAGTCGTTCACCGCGGCCGCAAGCTCAGCGACTCCGGCGCCAAGGCCCGCTTCTTCCACGAGGTGGCCGAAGCCCACCTCTCCAAGATCATCAAGGTCGACCTCAAGTCCGATCTCTTCGCCTACGACATCGACGACGTTGCCTTGCAGCGCGCGCAGATGATGGACGGCAAGCTGCTTCTCGTGACCAACGTGGCTGACCTGAAGCCCGCGGCAATCGTGGAGCGCTACAAGAGCCTGGCCGACATCGAGCGCGGCTTCAAGGTGCTGAAGTCCGAGATCGAGATCGCGCCGGTGTTCCACCGTCTTCCCGAGCGCATCCGCGCCCACGCCAGCGTCTGCTTCATGGCCCTGATCCTGTACCGCGTGATGCGCCAGCGCCTGAAGGCCGCCGGTCACAGCGCTTCGCCGGAAACGGCCTTGGCGCAACTGCGTCGAATTCAGCGCCAGCGCGTCTGCATCAATCGAGGCGCGCCGATCAGCGGTATCTCCAACATCAACCGCGACCAGGCCGAGCTGCTCTCGGCCATGAACCTCAGGAAGCCCGTACCGGACGCCCAGTTGAGCCTGTTGTAGTGGAAATTTTGGAACGGTTTCCAAGGAAATCAGTCACTTACAACGCTTCGTGTCGAACTCGGG
>CAZTUT010000288.1:1587-1918 GCA_964616395.1 uncultured Burkholderiaceae bacterium | reverse complement strand
CTGGAGACCTGGCACCTCGATATCGAGGAATTCCTTGAGCTGCGCAAGAACACCGGCGACGACCGGCGTCGCACGCATGACATGAACACGGCCAACTGGATTCCAGACCTGTTCATGCGGCGGGTCATGGAAAGCGGCGAGTGGACGCTGTTCTCGCCGTCGGACTGCCCCGACCTGCACGACAAGACCGGCAGGGCGTTCGAGGAGGCCTACACCCGCTACGAGGAGAAGGCGGCGCGCGGCGAGCTGAAGCTGTTCAAGAAGATGCCGGCGCTGCAGCTGTGGCGCAAGAGGCTGTCGATGCTGTTCGAGACCGGGCATCCGTGGATCA
>CAZTUT010000288.1:0-1577 GCA_964616395.1 uncultured Burkholderiaceae bacterium | reverse complement strand
GACGACGACGGTCTCGACGCCCTGGACCTCTTCGTCGGTGAAACTGCCGAGCGCGACGCTTCCCAAGAATTCGGCGCTGTCGACGCCCGCGCCACCCTGGACGAGACCGTCGCTTGCGTCAGCGACGAGAAGGTCGTTGCCGGTGCCGCCATCGAGGGTTCGGTCAACCTGCCGGCGCACATGAAGTCCGATGGCCAGGGCGGCTACGTGCTCGACCAGGACAAGCTGCGCAAGACGATCAGCACCGCGATGCGGATGCTCGATAACGTCATCGACATCAACTATTACGCCGTGCCCAAGGCGCGCAATTCGAACGCCCGTCACCGGCCGGTGGGCCTGGGCATCATGGGCTTCCAGGATGCCCTGCACATGATGCGCACGCCGTACGCGTCGGAAGCCGCGGTCGAGTTTGCCGACCGCAGCATGGAGTCGGTCTGCTACTACGCCTACTGGGCCTCGACCGACCTGGCGCAGGAGCGTGGCCGCTACTCGTCGTTCACCGGCAGCCTGTGGGACCGCGGCATCCTGCCGCAGGACTCGCTGAAGATCCTGGCGGAACAGCGTGGCGGCTATGTCGAGGTCGACACCTCGGCCACGATGGACTGGGACGCGCTGCGCGCGCGCATCCGCCAAGTCGGCATGCGCAATTCCAACTGCGTGGCGATTGCACCCACGGCGACGATCTCCAACATCATCGGCGTGGATGCCTGCATCGAGCCGACGTTCCAGAACCTGTACGTGAAGTCCAACCTGTCGGGCGAGTTCACGGTCGTCAACGAGCACCTGGTGCGCGACCTGAAGAAGCTGGGCCTGTGGGACGAGGTGATGGTCGCCGACATCAAGTACTTCGACGGCAGCCTGAGCCGGATCGACCGGATCCCGGGCGAACTGCGTCAGCTCTACGCGACCGCGTTCGAGGTCGAGCCGAGCTGGCTGATCGAAGCCGCGGCGCGGCGCCAGAAGTGGATCGACCAGGCGCAGTCGCTGAACATCTACATGGCCGGTGCCAGCGGCAAGAAGCTCGACGAGACCTACAAGCTGGCCTGGCTGCGCGGGCTGAAGACGACCTACTACCTGCGCACTATCGGTGCCACGCATGCCGAGAAGTCGACCACCACGCGGACCGGCCAGCTCAATGCCGTGCCAACCGGGGGTGGCGTGATGGGTGCGGCGATGCCCGAGCCCGAGGGCAAGGCCTGCATGCTCAAGCCCGGTGATCCCGGCTTTGCCGACTGCGAGGCCTGCCAGTAACCGATGTCTGAAAGGCGGCTCTGCCGGGCCGTCCTCCTCACGAATTCAATAAGAAAGAACGCACATGCTTTCCTGGGATGAACAAGTCGCGGCACCCGCTGCGCCGATGCCGCGCCTGCAACCGCTGATGTCCACACCGGCGGTTGATGTGCCGCCGCGCGCAACCGACGTTGCCCGCAGCGATGAGCGGCGCGTCAACGTGGCCGACAAGCGCATCATCAATGGCCGCACCGATGTCAATCAGCTGGTGCCGTTCAAGTACAAGTGGGCCTGGGAGAAGTATCTGGCGACCTGCGCGAACCACTGGATGCCGCAGGAAATCAACA
>CAZTUT010000287.1:0-1918 GCA_964616395.1 uncultured Burkholderiaceae bacterium | reverse complement strand
GCGGTGCTGCAGCACGTGCACAGCAACTACGAGATCGATCTGTTCCAGACGCTGATCGGCGCCGCCGCGCGCGCCACCGGCACGAAGGATCTGGCCAACAACTCGCTGAAGGTGATCGCCGATCACATCCGCGCCTGCGCGTTCCTGATCGCCGACGGCGTGATCCCCGGCAACGAGGGCCGCGGCTACGTGCTGCGCCGGATCATCCGCCGCGCGCTGCGCCATGGCTACAAGCTCGGCCGCACCCAGCCGTTCTTCCATTCGCTGGTGGCCGATCTGGCCGCCGAGATGGGGGATGCGTACCCCGAGCTGCGCGAGCAGCAGGCCCGCATCGAGGCGGTGCTGCGGCAGGAAGAGGAGCGCTTCGGCGAGACGCTCGAAAACGGCATGAAGATCCTCGAGGGCGCGCTCGGCCGGCTCGGCAGTGGCGACGCACGCATGCTCGACGGCGACACCGCATTCCTGCTGTACGACACCTATGGCTTCCCGGTGGATCTGACCGCCGACATCTGCCGCGAGCGCGGCATCGCCATGGATGTTGCCGGGTTCGACCAGGCGATGGAGCGCCAGCGCGAGCAGGCGCGTGCTGCCGGCAAGTTCAAGATGGCCGCTGGCGTCGAGTACTCAGGCACCCGCACCCGCTTTACCGGCTACGACTACCTGAGTGGCGAGGGTAAGGTCGTCGCGCTCTATGTGGACGGCACCCCGGTCAACGAGATCCGCGCCGGGCAGAGCGGCATCGTGGTGCTGGACAGCACGCCGTTCTACGCCGAATCCGGCGGCCAGGTTGGCGATGTCGGCGAGCTGGTGGGCAGCGGCGGCACCTTCGACGTGACCGACACCCAGAAGATCCAGCCCGATGTCTTTGGCCACCACGGCAGCGTGCGCACCGGTTCGATCGAGTTCGGCGACAAGATCGGCGCCCGCGTCAACGCCACGCTGCGCGCGCGCTCGATGAACAACCACTCGGCCACGCACCTGATGCACGCGGCCCTGCGCAAGGTGCTGGGCACCCATGTGCAGCAGAAAGGCTCGCTGGTCGATGCCGAGCGCACCCGATTCGACTTCGCGCACGACAAGCCGATGACCGCCGACGAGATCCGCCAGGTCGAGGCGATGGTCAATCACGCGATCCGCAGCAACGCGCAGGTCACGCCCAGCGTGATGAAGTACGACGACGCAATCCGCGCCGGCGCGCTCGCCTTCTTCGGCGACAAGTACGGCGACGAGGTGCGCGTGATCGCGATGGGCGAGGGCGACAACCACCACTCGACCGAGCTGTGCGGCGGCACCCACGTCAAGCGCACCGGCGACATCGGCTTCTTCAAGATCGTGGCCGAGGGCGGCGTGGCAGCCGGCGTGCGGCGGGTTGAGGCGGTGACCGGTGAGGGCGCGCTGTCTTACGTGCAGGCGCTCGATCGGCAACTGACCGAGGTCGCGGGCGCGCTGAAGGCCCCGGCGGCCGAGGCCACGACGCGCATCGCCCACCTGCAGGACAGCCTGAAGTCGATGGAGAAGGAACTCGCCCGTCTGAAGGGCAAGCTGGCTTCCAGCCAGGGCGATGACCTGGCGGCGCGCGCGATCGACATCGGCGGCATCAAGGTGCTGGCCGCGCAACTCGAAGGTGCCGATGCCAAGGTGCTGCGCGATACCGTCGATCAGCTCAAGAACAAGCTCAAGAGCGCGGCGATCGTGCTGGCCGTGGTCGACGGCGGCAAGGTGCAGCTTGCCGCGGGTGTGACCGCCGATGCCACCGCGCGCATCAAGGCCGGCGAGCTAGCCAACTTTGTCGCCCAGCAGGTCGGCGGCAAGGGCGGCGGCCGGGCCGACATGGCGATGGCCGGCGGCTCGGATCCGACCCATCTCGCGGCTGCGCTCGACAGCGTGGGCGACTGGGCGGCGCGTCAGCTCGGCTGAC
>CAZTUT010000286.1:0-1980 GCA_964616395.1 uncultured Burkholderiaceae bacterium | reverse complement strand
ACCTGAGCGGAACCTGAGCGGAACCTGATCAGACCCTGAGCGAGAACGGGGCGGCGCGCGGTCCGCGCGCGCCGCCGGAGACTCAGATGCCCAGCATCTTCTTGGCTTCGGCCAGCAGCTTCATCGAGTCATCGTGCTTGCCGGCCTTGTGGGCCGCCTCGCCATCAGCGCGCAGCTTCTGAACCTTGGCCTTGTCGGCATCCGACAGCTTGGGGTTGGTGGCCAGGCGTGCATCGATCGCAGCCATCTCGCGCGGGCAGCCGTGGGCAAAGGCAACGCTCGACGCGCAGGCCAGCACCAGCGCAACGACGAACTTGTTCATGGGAAAGCTCCTGAGTCGGGATCGAAAGGGAAAATGAGCGTAGGGTCCGCAGGCGAGCGCGACAAGCGGTGGTTTCTCCCAAGGGGGCAGAGCTCGCATAGGCATGCGCATGCAGCACCCGGTCCACGCGCACTGCCGCCCGGCGCCGGCCGCAACGCCGCGCGTTGCCCAGGCTTCAGTTGGTGCGCTGCCTGCCCTTGCCCAGATCCGCCGGCATGCGCCGGCCGATGAACACCACCGCCACCACCGCCAGCGCGAAGACGAGCGTCACCGCATCGAGCCGCTCGCCGAGGATCGGCACCGCGAACAGCAGCGCCAGGAACGGCTGCAGCAGCTGGATCTGGCTGACCCGCATCACGCCGCCCAGTGCCAGCCCGCGATACCAGGCGAAGAAGCCGAGCCACATCGAGAACAGCGACACGTACAGAAAGCCACCCCAGGCGGAGGCCGAGGCCGGTTGCACGGGCCAGGCCAGCAGCGTGGCCGGCAGCGTCAGCGGCAGCGACAGCACCAGCACCCAGCACACGGTCTGCTCGCCCGGCAGATCGGCCGACACGCGTGCGCCGCCCACATAGCCGATCGCCGCGCTGGCCACGGCCAGCAGCAGCCAGCCGTCGGCTGCGCTGAGCCGGCCGCTGCCCTGCACGGCGGCGAACGCCAGCACCAGTGCGCAGCCAATCACGCCGCAGAGCCAGAAGCCGGTCGAGGCGCGTTGCCGCAGCGCCAGTGCCGCCGCCACCGCGGTGGCCAGCGGCAGCACGCCGGTGATCACCGCGGCGTGCATGGCCTCCACGTCACGTAGCGCCAGCGCGATGCCCAGCGGAAAGCCGACCACGGTGCCAAGCGCGCACAACCCCAGCGGCAGCCAGTGATGGCGCGCCGGCCGTCGCGCGCCGGCATGCCATAGCCACAGCAGGCTCAGCAGTCCGGCCAGCGCGGCGCGACCGGCGGTGACGAAGGCCGGCGGCAGCTGCGGCGCGGACGCGTCGCCGACCGCGAGCCGCGTCATTGGCAGCGTCAGCGCGAAGATGACCACGCCGACGAAGCCCAGCAGCAGGCCGCGGGCTTCGGGGTCGGCGTCGGGGCGAGGAGACACGAGGGGTCCGGCAATTGGCCGCAGGCGGGCGGTCAGCATAACCGCGCGGCGCGGGACAGCCGGCGCGCTGTCGGACTCCGGCCGGGCGTCGGTTGGCCAGGGCGCCGCAGTCCTGCGGCGCGCATGCGGCCGGTGTCTGCCGCGCCCGACGGCCGCGCCCGACCCCGCCCCCGACCTGCTACGCCGGCACAGCCTCTCGCATCAGGTGATCGAAGGCCGACAGCGCCGCCCGCGCGCCCTCGCCGGCGGCGATGATGATCTGCTTGTACGGCGTGGTCGTGGCATCGCCGGCGGCGAACACACCGGGCGCGCTGGTGGCGCCGCGCGCGTCGACCACGATCTCGCCGTGGCGCGACAGCGCGAGTGTGTCGCGCAGCCACTCGGTGTTGGGCACCAGGCCGATCTGCACGAACACGCCGGCCAGCGCGATCGCGTGCTCGGCGCCGCTGGCGCGGTCGCGGTAGCGCAGGCCGGTGACCTTGTGCCCGTCACCGGTGATCTCGGTGGTCTGCGCCGAGGTGATCACGGTGGCGTTCGGCAGGCTGTTGAGCTTGCGCACCAG
>CAZTUT010000285.1:0-2009 GCA_964616395.1 uncultured Burkholderiaceae bacterium | reverse complement strand
GGCCCGCGATGCCACCCGGCGCCGATGCCGCGCGCTGGTAGCACCATGGCGCTGCGCGATGCGCCGAAGCGCTGACGCGTTCAGACCAGCCCAAGCATCTCGCGCAGTGCCGGATGCGCAAATCGGCGACGGGTCGTGATCGCGTAGAAGTTCTCGTGCAGCTTCGGGATCGTGCAACGCTCCGCCAGTGTGCCGGCCTGCAGTTCATCGCGCACCACCACCGGCGGCACCAGCGTCAGTGCGCCGGTCTGGCGGGCGAGCAGGCGCAGCATCGCCATGTCATCGACCTCGGCCAGCACCTGCGGCCGGACGCCCGCTTCCTCAAGCAGGAGGTCGAACGCCGGGCGCACCGCGCTCTCCTCGCTGGGTAGAAGCAGCGGCTGTCCGTCGAGGTCCTGCGGGAACAGAAAAGGACGCGCCCCCCGGCGCGGCGGCTTTGACACAAGGCTCACCGGTTGCTGGGCGATCCGGCGGCTGACCCAACCGGCCGATGAGTCGCGCGGCGCGGCTTCGTTGGACAGCACCACGTCGAGCGCGTGCGTGGCGAGCTGTGCCAGCAGGTCGCGCAGCTGACCGGCCACCAGCCGGATCTGCACCTGCTGCCCCTGAAGCATCGGCAGCAGCCAGTCGAGCTGGAAGTTGCGTGACAGCGTTGCCACGGCGCCAACGCGCAGCACCGCGCGCGACAGCGTGGGCGCGCCGCGCAGCGCACCCAGCAGTTCCTGCCCGGTGCGAAAGATCGCATCGGCATGGGTGAGTACGACACGGCCGGCCTCGGTCAGCACGAGCTGCCGATTGCGCCGCTCGAACAAGCGATGCCCGAGCCGTTCCTCGAGCTGGCGCAGCTGGATCGACAGCGCCGACGGCGATACGTGCAGCGCCTCGGCCGCGCGCGTCAGGTTGCGGCGGTGCGCGACCACCCAGAAGTAGCGCAGGTGATGAAAGTTCAGATCGGCCATTGCACAACTTTAGTTTTATTTAACGATCAGTGCAAAAAGTTGAATTGGACTCGACTTGGATCGGTGCCTATCGTCGCGTCCGCGATTGACCTGAGGCCCATGGCCCGAACCGAGAGAGGACAACCGATGGCCGGCCTCGACCTGCTTCTGACCAACCTGCTGCAACCGATCGTCCTGGCGTTCCTCCTCGGCACGCTGGCCGGTGCAGTGAAGAGCGAACTCGAACTCCCCGAAGCGGTCGTCAAGCTGCTCGCGATCTATCTGCTGTTCTCGCTCGGCCTGACCGGCGGGCGCGAACTGGCCAAGGCTGACCTTGCCGCAGTGTGGCCGCTGTTGGGCATCACGCTGCTGATGACCTTCGGCATCCCCTCACTCGCCTACGTGGTCACGCGCCGCCTCGGCCGCATGGACATCAGCAATGCGGCGGCGATCGCAGCGCACTACGGCTCGGTCTCGTCGGCCACGTTCTTCGCATCGATGAGCTTCGCCACCGCCATGGGCACGCCGGCCGAGGGCTACATGGCGGCGATGGTGGCAATCATGGAGTTCGGTGTCATCTACTCGCTGGCGCTCGCCCGGGTAGCAATGGGCCGCGCCAGCGGCCAGGGACTGCAGGCCGCGGAGCTTTTCCTCAGCGTGATCCGCGGCCGCGGCATCCTGCTGCTGATGGGCGGCATGCTGATCGGCTACATCGCCAGCGACCGGCAGTGGCAGCAGATCTCGCCGTTCTACGACGGTCTGTTCCGCGGCATGCTGATGCTGTTCCTTCTGGAGATGGGTATCACCGCCGCGCGCCAGATCAAGGCCTTCCGACAGGCCGGGGTCTTCATGACAGGCTTCGGTGTGCTCATGCCGGTGGTGCACGGACTGATCGGTGTGACGCTGGCGCATCTGGTCGGCCTGTCGGTCGGCGGCGCCTTCGTGTTCGGCGCGATCTGCGCCAGCGCCTCGTTCATCGATGCGCCGGCCGCCTGCCGGGCCTCTCTGCCGGAGGCAAATCCCGGCATCTATCTGACCTCGTCGCTGGGGGTCACGCTGCCATTCAACCTG
>CAZTUT010000284.1:0-2028 GCA_964616395.1 uncultured Burkholderiaceae bacterium | reverse complement strand
AGCGCGGCCGCATGGTCACCGAGCTGATGAAGCAGCCGCAGTACCAGCCGCTGCAGGTGTGGGAGCAGGCGGTGCTGCTGTTCGCGGTCAACAACGGCCACTTCGACGACGTCGAGGTCAAGCGCGCGCTGGCCGCCGAGAAGGCGATGCGCGACTTCCTGAAGAGCAAGTACACGGCGCTGGTCGACCGCATCGAATCGACCAAGGACCTGTCCAAGGACGACGAGGCAGCGCTGACCGCTGCCATCGTCGACTTCAAGAAGACCGGCTCGTACTAACGTAGACCACGCTGTTGCGGCGGCCGCGCGAGCGGCCGCGGCATCGCAGAGGCTGACATGCCCAGTACCAAAGAGATCCGCGTCAAGATCAAGAGCGTGCAGAACACGCGCAAGATCACCAAGGCGATGGAGATGGTGGCCGCCAGCAAGATGCGCAAGGCGCAGGAGCGCATGCGCCACGCGCGCCCGTATGGCGACAAGATCCGCAACATCGTCGCCCACCTGGCCAGCGCCAATCCCGAGTACAAGCACCCGTTCGTGGTCCGTCGCAGCGAAATGCGCAATGTCGGCCTGATCATGATCTCGACCGACAAGGGCCTGTGCGGCGGCCTGAACACCAACATCCAGCGCGCGGTGCTGCAGCGGGTCAAGCAGTGGGACGCAGCCGGCACGCGTTTCCAGGCGACCGCCATCGGCAACAAGGGGCTGGGCTTCCTGCAGCGGCTCAATGCGGCGATCGTGTCGCAGGTCGTGCAGCTTGGCGACAAGCCGCATCTGGAAAAGCTGATCGGCCCGGTCAAGGTGCAGCTCGACGCCTATGCCGAAGGCAAGCTCGATGCGGTGTTCATCGCCTACTCGCGCTTCGTCAACACGATGAAGCAGGAGGCAGTGATCGAGCAGTTGCTGCCGCTGTCGGCGGAGCGCTTCGCGCAGAGCGACGAAGAGAAGCGCGCCTACAGTTGGGACTACCTGTACGAGCCCGATCCGCAGCGCGTGATCGACGAGCTGATGACCCGCTACGTCGAGGCCATCGTCTACCAGTCGGTGTCGGAAAACATGGCCAGCGAGCAGAGTGCGCGCATGGTCGCGATGAAGGCCGCCTCGGACAACGCCAAGAAGCTGATCGAGGAACTGCAGCTCGTCTACAACAAGACGCGCCAGGCCGGCATCACCAAGGAAATTTCGGAAATCGTGGGCGGCGCGGCCGCCATTGCGTAACGCATTCGACAATCAGAGAGCCAAGGAAATCAACATGAGCACCGGAACCATCGTTCAGTGCATCGGCGCCGTGGTGGACATCGAGTTCCCGCGTGACGCGATGCCGCGCGTGTACGACGCGCTCATCCTCGAGCAGGATGTCGGTAACAAGCTGGTCGAGCAGGGCCTGACCTTCGAGGTCGAGCAGCAACTGGGCGACGGCGTGGTACGCACGATCGCGATGGGTTCGTCCGACGGCCTGAAGCGTGGCATGAAGGTGAAGAACACCGGCGCCAACATTCAGGTGCCGGTCGGCCCCGGCGTGCTCGGCCGCGTGATGGATGTGCTCGGCCGCCCGATCGACGAGCGTGGTCCGATCCAGTCCGAAGAGCGCCGCGGTATCCATCAGGCCGCGCCCAAGTTCGACGAGCTGTCGCCGTCGGTGGAACTGCTCGAAACCGGCATCAAGGTGATTGACCTGATCTGCCCGTTCGCCAAGGGCGGCAAGGTGGGTCTGTTCGGTGGTGCCGGTGTGGGCAAAACCGTGAACATGATGGAGCTCATCAACAACATCGCCAAGGCGCACAGCGGTCTGTCCGTGTTCGCCGGCGTGGGTGAGCGTACCCGTGAAGGCAACGACTTCTATCACGAGATGGCCGATTCCGGCGTCGTGAACCTGGACAACCTGGGCGAGTCGAAGGTGGCGATGGTGTTCGGCCAGATGAACGAGCCGCCGGGCAACCGCCTGCGCGTGGCGCTGACCGGCCTCACGATGGCCGAGAAGTTCCGGGACGAGGGCCGCGACATCCTGTTCTTCGTCGACAACATCTAC
>CAZTUT010000283.1:0-2047 GCA_964616395.1 uncultured Burkholderiaceae bacterium | reverse complement strand
GGAGGCAAACTCGCCGGTGCTGCGTTCCCGACACGCCTGCGGCAGGATCATCGCGCACGCCTCGGCAATCATGCGGCTCCACGTCGGCGCGCCGATCTGGTCGTCCGGCGCATCAACGGGCAGGCCCTGCGCCAGCCGCCCCAGCACCGTGGTGAGAAAACACCTTCGCCGCAGCGAATAGACCCAGCTGACACGCAGGCACAGCCAGTCGGCACGGCTTGCGCGCAGCGCCAGTTCGCCCCCCAGCTTGCTGTGGCCATAGACATTGAGCGGCGCAGGCCGGTCGTCTTCGGTGTAGGGCACCAACGATTCGCCGGAAAACACGTAATCCGTCGAGAAGTGCACCAGCAGCGCGCCCCGTGCTGCGGCCTCGGCGGCCAGCAGTTCGACCGCGTCCTGGTTGACGGCAAACGCTTGCGCCGCATCATCTTCCGCGCCGTCGACATCGGTGTAGGCCGCGGCGTTGAAGATCACCTGCGGTGCCGCCCGCCGCACCACCTCGCGCAACTGCGCGGGCCGCGCCAGGTCGGCGTCGGCACGGGTCAGTCCGATGACCTCGCCCTGCGGTTGCAGTGCGCGCACGAGTTCCCAGCCGATCTGACCCTGCGCGCCCAGGACGAGGATGCGCATCAGCAGTAGACCTCCGCCTGCGCCAGCAGCGGCGCGGCACGATCGGTGGTTGACAGCAACGGCGCCGTGTTGCCCAACGGCCAGTCGATGCCGAGCGCGGGATCCGACCAGCGCACCGCGCGCTGCTGCTCGGGCAGCCATTTATCGGTGGCCTTGTACAGCACATCGGCCGAGCCGCTGAGCACCAGAAAGCCATGCCCGAATCCCGGCGGCACCCACATCTGTCGGCGATTTTCGGCGGACAGTTCAACGCCGACCCACTGGCCAAAACGCGGTGAGCTGCGCCGCAGATCGACCGCTACGTCGAACACCGTACCCGTCACGGCACGAACCAGCTTGCCCTGCGGTCGCACCACCTGATAGTGGATGCCGCGCAGCACGTGGCGGCGCGAATGCGACTGGCTGTCCTGAACGAAGCGGACATCCAGCCCGGTCGCCGCACGAAATGCGCTTTCGTTCCAGGCCTCCATGAAATCGCCGCGCTCGTCGCGATGGACGACAGGCTCGATGATCAGCACTTCCGGCAGCCGCGTTGGCTCGATCTTCATTGCATCGGGTCCGGCTCGTGTTGCCGGCCAGCCTCGTTCAGCAGCGCGATCAGGTACTCGCCGTAGCCACTGGACATCAGCGGCCGCGCAAGCGCGCGCAACGCCTGCGAGGAAATCCAGCCATTGCGCCAGGCAATCTCCTCCGGGCAGGCGATCTTCACGCCCTGGCGCTGCTCGATCGCCTGGATAAAGGCACCCGCCGCCAGCAGCGAGTCATGGGTGCCGGCGTCGAGCCAGGCCATGCCGCGCCCAAAGACCTCCACCGACAGCGCGCCGCGCGCCAGATAGGCGCGGTTGACGTCGGTGATTTCCAGTTCGCCGCGGGCCGAGGGGCGCAGGCGGGCGGCGATTGCGACGGCATCGCTGTCGTAGAAGTAGATGCCGGTCACGGCGATGTTCGATGGTGCAACGGCAGGCTTTTCCACGATGTCCTTCACGCGACCTGCATCGTCGAATGCCAGCACGCCGTAGCGCTGCGGATCAGTGACGCGACAGCCGAACACGGTGGCACCCATACGCTGCGCGCTGGCGCGGCGCAGGCGGGCAGCGAGTTCCTCGCCGTAGAAGATGTTGTCGCCCAGCACCAGCGCCACCGGACCCGCGCCGATGAACTCGCGACCGATGAGCAGCGCCTGCGCAATGCCTTCGGGCTCGGGCTGCTCGGCATAGGACAGACGCAGGCCCCAGGCTGAACCATCGCCGAGCAGTTGCTCGAAACGCTGCCGGTCCTGCGGCGTGGTAATGACAAGGATCTCGCGAATCCCGGCCAGCATCAGTGTGCTCAGCGGGTGATACACGAGCGGCTTGTCGTAAACCGGCAGCAACTGCTTGGGCAGCGCCAGCGTGGCCGGATACAGCCGCGTGCCGCG
>CAZTUT010000282.1:0-2063 GCA_964616395.1 uncultured Burkholderiaceae bacterium | reverse complement strand
GCGTCTACAAGAACTACGACCCGCGCGCCAAGCTGATGCGCGAGACCTGCCACGAAGTGCTGAACGAACTCGGTTTGCAGGACGACCCGCTGTTCAAGCTGGCGATGGCGCTGGAGAAGATCGCGCTGGAAGACGATTATTTCGTGCAGCGCAAGCTGTATCCCAACGTCGACTTCTATTCGGGCATCGTGCAGAAGGCCATCGGCATTCCGGTGCCGCTTTTCACCGCGATTTTCGCGCTGGCCCGCACTGTAGGCTGGATCGCGCAACTCAACGAGATGATCGCCGACCCCGAGTACAAGATCGGCCGCCCGCGCCAGTTGTTCGTTGGCAGCGTGGCCCGCGACGTCAAGCCGATCGCGACGCGCTGACGGCGGGCATCTGCGTCACGACGGGGCCGTCCACGGACGGCCCTTTTCATTGAACAATCGCCCCGTGTTTCATGCGTATGCGTTTGCATCTCGCATGTTATTCTCAATGATGATCCAGGGATGAAAAGACGCTCACACCCAGAGCGCCCCGGATCGTGTAGCTGTCCGCATGCCGGTGAAGCCGGACGGCGGAAGGATTTTCCGATTCCTGCATCCCACGGGCGAAGCGCCCGGAAAGGTGAAAGCTGATGATGCGTCAGTTCCAGGTCAACTCGTACCTGTTTGGTGGCAATGCGCCGTACGTCGAAGAACTGTACGAGCGCTATCTCGACAATCCCGGCAGCGTCCCCGATCGGTGGCGCGAATACTTCGACCAGATGCAACTGGTGCCGGCGGCCGACGGGTCAACCGCGTCGCCCGATGTTGCGCACGCGCCGATCGTCGAGTCCTTCGCGCAACGCGCCAAGGCCGGCACGCTGCGGCCTGCGGTCGCGGCAACCGATCTGTCGGTGGCGCGCAAGCAGGTGCATGTTCAGTCGATCATCGCCGCCTATCGCTCCCTCGGCAGCCGCTGGGCCGATCTTGATCCGCTGAAGCGCCAGGAGCGTCCGAATATTCCTGAACTCGAGCCCGGCTTCTATGATCTGACCGAAGCCGACATGGACACGGTGTTTGCGGCGGCCAACACGTATTTCGGTGCCGAGCAGATGACGCTGCGCGACATCGTCAAGGCGTTGCGTCAGACCTACTGCGGCACCATCGGTGCGGAGTTCATGTACATCTCCGACCCGGCCGAGAAGCGCTGGTGGCAACAGCGGCTGGAATCGATTCGCTCGACCCCCGCATTCACGCCGGACGAAAAGCGCCACATTCTCGAGCGGCTGACCGCTGCCGAGGGTCTGGAGCGCTACCTGCACACCAAGTACGTTGGCCAGAAGCGCTTCGCGCTCGAAGGCGGCGAGAGCTTCATCGCCGCGATGGACGAGGTCATCCAGCGCGGCGGCGGCCAGGGCGTCGAGGAGATCGTGATCGGCATGGCGCATCGCGGCCGCCTCAACGTGCTGGTCAACACGCTCGGCAAGATGCCTGCCGACCTGTTCGCCGAATTCGAAGGCAAGGGCTCGTCCGACCTGCCGGCTGGCGACGTCAAGTATCACAACGGCTTTTCCAGCGATGTGCCGACCCCCGGCGGTCCGGTGCACCTGTCGCTTGCGTTCAATCCGTCCCACCTCGAAATCGTCAATCCGGTGGTCGAGGGCTCGGTGCGCGCGCGCCAGGAACGACGCGGCGACAGCAAGCGCGAGAAGGTGCTGCCGATCCTCGTCCATGGCGACGCCGCGTTTGCCGGCCAGGGCGTGGTGATGGAGACGCTCAACCTGGCGCAGACCCGCGGCTACCGCACGGGCGGCACGATCCACATTGTCATCAACAACCAGATCGGCTTCACCACCTCCGATCCGCGCGACGCGCGCTCGACGATCTACTGCTCCGATGTCGTGAAGATGATCGAGGCGCCGGTGCTGCACGTCAACGGCGATGACCCCGAGGCGGTCGTTCTGTGCGCGCAGATCGCGATGGACTACCGGCAGCAGTTCAAGAAGGATGTCGTGATCGACATCATCTGCTTCCGCCGACTTGGCCACAACGAGCAGGACACCCCCGCGGTCACCCAGCCGCTGATGTACAAGAAGA
>CAZTUT010000281.1:0-2069 GCA_964616395.1 uncultured Burkholderiaceae bacterium | reverse complement strand
ACCATCGGCACCGACAGCCACTGGCCGGCCGACAGCCCCAGCGGCATCGCGCCGTACAGCGCCTCCGGCTCGCGGAAAAACTCGGCGACGATCCGCAGCACCCCATAGCCGGCCAGGAACGCCGCCCCCACCACGCCCGCCGGACGTGGCCGTCGCGACAGCACCCACAGGAACACGAACAGCACCACGCCCTCGAGCGCGAACTGGTAAAGCTGCGACGGATGGCGCGGTACGCCACCGTCCTGTGCCTGCGGAAACACCATCGCCCACGGCCAGGTGGCTGGATCGGCCGGGCGGCCCCACAGTTCGCCGTTGATGAAGTTGCCGATGCGCCCTGCCCCCAGGCCCAGCGGCACCAGCGGCACCACGAAATCGGTCACCCGCAGAAACGATTTGCCGCGCGCCCGCGCCCATAGCCACATCACCACGATCACGCCGACAATGCCGCCATGCGAGGCCATGCCGCCCTTCCAGACCGCGAAGATCTCGAGCGGATGCGACAGGTAGTACGACAGCGGCCCGTAGAACAGCACGTGGCCGAGCCGGCCGCCGATGATCACGCCGAGCACACCGTAGAACAGCAGATCGTCCACGTCCTGCGCGTTCATATCGCGCCAGGTGTCGCGCGCGCGCAGACGGCCCAGCGTCAGGAAGATCGCGAAGGCCAGCAGGTACATCAGGCCGTACCAGCGTACGGCCACCGGCCCGATCTCGAAGGCGATCGGGTTGAACTGCGGGTGCATCAGGACATCGACAGCCATGGGCGCTCGCAAGACTAGAATCGGTGTCGATTGTAGTGAGCCCTCCGTTTCCCCTTCACGACCCCGACCCCATGCCGCATAACAACCGCTCCAGAAACGTCACCCAGGGCATCGCCCGCACCGCCAACCGCGCGATGTACTACGCGATGGGCTACAAGGACGAGGACTTCGACAAGCCGATGGTCGGCGTGGCCAATGGCCACTCGACGATCACGCCCTGCAACTCCGGTCTGCAGAAGCTGGCCGATGCGGCCATCGCCGCGATCGGCGCGGAAAACGCAAACTCGCAGGTGTTCGGCGTGCCCACGATCTCCGACGGCATCGGCATGGGCACCGAGGGCATGAAGTACTCGCTGGTCAGCCGCGAGGTGATCGCCGACGGCATCGAGACTTGCGTCAACGGCCAGTGGATGGACGGCGTGGTCGTGATCGGCGGCTGCGACAAGAACATGCCGGGCGGCATGATGGCCATCGCGCGCTGCAACGTGCCAGCGATCTACGTGTACGGCGGCACCGTCAAGCCGGGCCGCTACAAGGACAAGGACCTGACCATCGTGTCGGCGTTCGAGGCGGTGGGCGAACTCACCGCGGGCCGCATGAACGAGACCGACTTCAAGGAGATCGAGCGGCGCTGCATTCCCGGCTCCGGCTCCTGCGGTGGCATGTACACGGCCAACACGATGAGCTCGTCGTTCGAAGCACTCGGCATGAGCCTGATGTACTCGTCGACGATGGCCAACCCCGACCAGGAAAAAGTCGATTCAGCGGCCGAAAGCGCGCGCGTGCTGGTGCGCGCGATCCGCAACAACCTGCGGCCGAGCGACATCATCACCCGCGATTCGATCGAGAACGCGGTCAGCCTGATCATGGCGGTCGGCGGCTCCACCACCGCGGGGCTGCACGTCCTGGCGATCGCACAAGCCGCCGGCATCGACTGGACGATCGACGACTGCGAACGCGTGCGCCGCAAGGTACCGGTGCTGTGCGACCTGAAGCCCTCGGGCAAGTACGTCGCGACCGACCTGCACACTGCCGGCGGTGTGCCGCAGGTGCTCAAGATCCTGCTGGCCAACGGCCTGCTGCACGGCCACTGCATGACGATCACCGGCCGCACCATGGCCGAGGAACTGGCCGACGTGCCGGCCCAGCCGCGCGCCGACCAGGACGTGATCCGTCCGTTCGACCGGCCGCTGTACGCGCAGGGCCATCTGGCGATTCTCAAGGGCAATCTGGCCGAGGAAGGCTGCGTCGCGAAGATCACCGGCCTGAAGAACCCGGTCATCACCGGTCCGGCGCGGGTGTTCGACT
>CAZTUT010000280.1:0-2093 GCA_964616395.1 uncultured Burkholderiaceae bacterium | reverse complement strand
GTCGGTCTCCAAAACCGAAGGTTGGGGGTTCGATTCCCTCGGCCCCTGCCACGACGATCCGGTCGCGGCGCGAATGGCGATCACTGGAAGCCACCCGAAGGTCACTTGATGAGCACGCAGGACATCCAAACCGTCAACAGCAAGACCGACCTGCTGCTGGTCGCGCTCGCGATCGTCGCGGCGCTGGCTGGCGTGCTCGGCTTCAGCCTGCTGTCGGAGCAGCCGCTGCTGGCGCGCATGGGCATCCTGGCGGCAGGCCTGCTGGCGGGCATCGGGCTGGCGTGGTTCTCGCTGCCCGGCAAGCGCTTTCTGGGCTTCGCGCGCGAGTCGTATGAAGAGACGCGCCGGGTCACCTGGCCGTCGCGCAAGGAAACGCTGAACACCACCGGCATCGTGTTCGCGTTCGTGGTCATCATGGCGATTCTCCTGTTCATCGTCGACAAGACCCTTGAGTGGGTCCTGTACGACCTGTTGCTGCGGTGGAAGTAATGACTGACGTTGAACAGAAGACCCCCGAGTCGGCAGACGCCGGCCTCAAGCCGGCCGGCAACAAGCGCTGGTATGTCGTGCACGCTTACTCGGGCATGGAAAAGAGCGTGGCCAAGGCCCTGCAGGAGCGCGTCAATCGCGCCGGGCTGCAGGCGCACTTCGGCCGCATCCTGGTCCCCACCGAGGAGGTGGTCGAGATCAAGGGCGGCAAGAAGTCGATCAGCGAGCGGCGCCTGTATTCGGGCTACGTGCTGGTCGAGATGGAAATGGCCGACGAGGCCTGGCACCTTGTGAAGAGCACGCCCAAGGTCACGGGCTTCCTTGGCGGCACCGCCAACAAGCCGGCGCCGTTGCCGCAGCGCGAGGTCGACGAGATCCTGATGCGCATGCAGGAGGGCTACGAGAAGCCGCGTCCCAAGGTGCTGTTCGAGGTCGGCGAAATGGTGCGCGTCAAGGACGGCCCGTTCACCGACTTCAACGGCAACGTCGAGGAAGTCAATTACGACAAGAACCGCGTGCGGGTCTCGGTCACGATCTTCGGCCGCTCCACGCCGGTGGATCTGGAGTTCGCGCAGGTCGAGAAGGTCTGAAGGTTTTTGCAGTCAACGCGTTCGGGCCGGCGTACAGGCCCGCAAGAAGTACCGGGGAGCGTCAGTAGAGCAATCGAACGCGCGCTCGAACCCACCAGGAAGCTGACATGGCAAAGAAGATTGTCGGCTTTATCAAGCTGCAGGTGCCAGCGGGTAAAGCCAATCCATCCCCCCCGATCGGGCCCGCGCTCGGTCAGCGGGGTCTGAACATCATGGAGTTCTGCAAGGCGTTCAACGCGCAGACCCAGGGCGTCGAGCCCGGCCTGCCGATCCCGGTGGTGATCACCGCGTTCGCCGACAAGAGCTTCACCTTCGTGATGAAGACGCCGCCGGCGACCATCCTCATCAAGAAGGCAGCCAAGATCGACAAGGGCTCGGCCCGTCCGCACACCGACAAGGTGGGCAAGATCACGCGCGCGCAGGCCGAGGACATCGCCAAGGCGAAGATGCCCGACCTGACCGCCGCGAGTCTCGATGCCGCGGTCCGCACGATCGCCGGCAGCGCCCGTTCGATGGGCATCACCGTGGAGGGTGTGTAAATGGCCAAGCTCTCCAAGCGGACCCAGGCGATCCGCGCCAAGGTCAAGCCGAACACCAGCTACGCGCTGAATGACGCGCTCGCGCTGGTCAAGGAAACCGCCAACGCCAAGTTCGACGAGTCGGTCGACGTCGCTGTCGTGCTCGGCATCGACGCGAAGAAGTCCGACCAGGCCGTGCGCGGCTCGGTCGTGCTGCCCGAGGGCACCGGCAAGTCGGTGCGCGTGGCGGTGTTCACACAGGGTGCCAAGGCTGACGAAGCCAAGGCCGCCGGCGCCGACATCGTCGGTTTCGACGACCTGGCCGCCCGCGTCAAGGAAGGCTTCATGGACTTCGACGTCGTGATCGCCTCGCCCGACGCGATGCGCGTGGTCGGCCAGCTCGGCCAGATCCTCGGCCCCCGCGGCCTCATGCCGAACCCGAAGGTCGGCACCGTGAGCCCGGACGTCGCGGGCGCCGTGAAGAACGCGAAGAGCG
>CAZTUT010000279.1:0-2150 GCA_964616395.1 uncultured Burkholderiaceae bacterium | reverse complement strand
CCGCCCTTAACCGCACCGTCTTTGCCCCGCCGCGAATCTCCATCGCATTACCCTGCACGCTCACGGTCAGCGCCGCGTCGCTGCCGTCGTTCATCTGCATGACCAGCGTGCCGTCGTCAGCGACTCGGTAGCGGCCTTCGCGCTGCTTCATCAGCACGCGCATCAGGCCGCGGTCGGCGCGGTCGAAGAAGAGGTCGGCGGGCGCGCCGGTCTCGTGCCGGAACTGCCATAGCCCGTGCAGCACCGGCGGGCTGGATCGCGAGCAGCACGGTGAACAGGAGCGCGAGTGCGCGGGGGCCGAGCGGCCAAAGCGCTCCTGCGCTGGGCTCACGAATGAAATTCGGTAAAGTAAGGAATCCTTACAAAAGGAATTTCTCATGCTTGCCAAGCTGACCTCAAAGAACCAGCTCACGCTGCCCAAGGCGGTAGTGGACTCGGTGGGTGCTGCGGAGTACTTCGATGTGGAGGTGCATGCCGGGCAGATCGTGCTGACGCCGGTGCGCATTCAGCGTGCCGATGCAGTGCGCGCAAAGCTGGCAGCGCTGGGCATTGGCGAGACCGACGTGACCGCCGCCGTGCGCTGGGCGCGGCGCAGCGGCAGCACACGGGCGGCGCAGGAACCAGAAGCCGCCTATCGCGCCGCCGGCCCGCGGGCGGGCAGGAAGGCTGCTCCCAAGAAGGCTCCGCGCAGCCGCTGACCATGGCCGCGCTGCGCGTGGTGCTTGACACCAACGTCGTGCTCTCTGCGCTTCTGTTCGGGGGCGGGCCGGCTGCGCGCGTTCGCGCGGGCTGGCAGTCCGGCCGGTTCGTGCCGCTGGCCAGTACGGCCACCGCGCAGGAACTGGTGCGCGTGCTCGCCTATCCGAAGTTCGGCCTGAGCGCGAGCGAACAGCAGGACCTGCTTGCCGACTATCTGCCCTGGGTGCGGGCGGTGCGCGTGCCCGATCCGCCGCCGGCCGTGCCCGCCTGCCGCGATCCGCTCGATCTGCCGTTCCTGCACCTGGCAGTCGCGGGCCGGGCTCGGGTGCTGGTGTCGGGCGATCGCGATCTGCTCGTGCTGGCCGACGCGCCGGGGCTGTGTCCGGTGCTGGGCATCGACGCGTTCTGCCGCGAATACCTCGGCGGGTGAGAGGGCGGAGCTGCAACGCGCGCCGTGTCTTCCGCTACGCTTGCCGCCCTGAGTTGCCGCCCACGCCAAGGACCCGCGCATGACCGACACCCCGTCCACCGACTTGCCTCCGCCCGCCGAAGACGCGGCCGCCGTGCTTGCGCGGCTGGCGCCCGATGCGCTGTACGCGGCCGAGCAGGACATGTGGGTGCGCCAGCAGCCCGACGGCACGCTGCTGGTGGGCGCCACGCACTGGGTGGCCGAGCATGGGCAGTTCATGCTGTTCACGCCGCGCCAGCCGGGCGCGGAGGTGCAGCGCGACTGGTCGCTCGGCGTGATGGAAACCGCCAAGACGGCGGTGGCGATTCACGCGCCGGTGTCGTCGCGCGTGCTGGCGTTCAACCCGGCGGTGGTCGAGGACGTGGGCCTGGTGGCGCGCGATCCGTACGGCGCCGGCTGGCTGTTCCGCGTGCAGCCGCTGGCCTGGGCCGAGGAGCGCGGCGCGCTGCTCGATGCCGCCTCGTACGCAGGCTGGGCGGTGCCGCGGCTGGCCAGCCTGAAGGCGCGGCCGATTGCCGACCAGTTCAACGAAGACCTGAGCGTCGATCCGCATCGCGGCTACTGAGCGCACGCCCATGCCGCCCGCTGCCGACTCCGCGCGCCGTCTGGTGCTGGTGCTGTGGGCCTGCGGCCCCGACCGGCCGGGCGGGGCCACGCTGGCGGCGGCACCGTTCGTCTACGCGCTGGCAGCGCGCGCGTTCGACATCGAGGTGCAGATGCACTTCACGTCGAGCACCGTGCGCTGGCTGGTGCCGGGCGTGGCCGCCGCCGCGCATACCGACAAGGCGGGCACCCGCACCGTGCAGGACTATCTCGACGAAGCGCAGCGCGCCGGCGTGCAGTTCTTTGCCTGCGGCATGGCGCGCGCCGAGCACTGCCGCCCCGGCGAGCCGCTGATCGATGCGGCCCGCATGGCGGGTGCGGCCACGGTGATCGACGCCACCTGGGACGACGGCACGCGCACGCTGGTGTTCTGAGCGCT
>CAZTUT010000278.1:0-2178 GCA_964616395.1 uncultured Burkholderiaceae bacterium | reverse complement strand
TGTTCGCAGTAGGTCGCTATGCGGAAGGCTGGCCGGTCGTGGAGCAATTGGTGGCTGGTGCAGACACACTGTTCGGCACTGGCCTGCGACTGCAGATGCCGCATCGCCAAGTCTGGCTGCGCTACAGCCGGCAGCTTGGTCGCGTCGACGTCGCCGCTGCGTGGCTGCGCGTGCACGAGCCCAGCGTGGAGCAGCTTGAGGAGTATGAGTCCGACTACTCGCCATCGGTCCTCACCGCTTGGCACCGGCTCGGCGCCCGGATCTGGGCCGAAGCCGGCGACGGCGAACGCGCCGAGCGGGAGTTGCAGCGGGCACGCCGCCAATTCGCTCGGCTCCCGGCAGGCGTGCAACAGATGTGGCGGGCGCCGCTGGACCTGACCGAGTCCCATGTTGCGCTCGCTCTGGGGCAGCCTGCACGCGCATTGGGCCTGCTGGAAAACCTGCGACGCGATGCATCGGTCGATGCCAACTTGCAGGCCTACGTGGCGTGGGCAGGCGGCGTGGCGCTGGCGCGTCTGCAGCGCCCACGCGAGGCTGCCGATTGGCTGCGGCGCGCCGAACGTGCGTTCGCGAGCAGCGGCGCGCAAATGCCGCCCGATGGCGCCGTCGTGCAGTTGAACCTCGCCCTGCTGGAGTTGGCTCAGGCGCCCAAGGAGTCGGCTGAATTGCAGCGCTGGCTGCAAGCTGCTGCCACGACGCTGCCGACAGCCCTCGGTGAGGGCCATCCGACTGCGCGCATGGCGGTGTTGTTGGCGCGGGCGTTACCGCCATCCGCTGTGCCGCTATCCAGCAACCTCGCAGCAACCCTCCGGCAGATTGCCGGAGTTCACTTGGGCCAACTCGTCCTCTAGGAGCAAGTCATGCACCGATTCACCCTATCGATTTCAAATCCGCCATTCGGTTTCAGTGCCGGTTGCAGCGATCAAGGTGGCCGCCCGGTACCGGGCGGTATCGGCCTCACCCTGCAAGTCATGCCACTTAAGCCCTTGGAGCCCGTCAGCGATGTAGTGATTCGCTTCGAGTCCGCATCTGGCAGCGACGTTGCATGGCGCGAACTGGAGAGTTCGCTGACCGATGCGCTGGCGCAACTCCGCAGATTGCCCGAAGGAGAGCCGGCCCGAGTCGACGTCCTTCTGAAGCCCTCAATCTTTAACCGCCCTGCGGGTTGAGTCGGCGGCGCCAGGCATGTGCCCAGGGCGAGTAGCCAGCGCACTTGACCGCGCGCTGGATGTGTTGGGCGTTGGGCCCTGTTCAATGGGCCCTGGCGATACCTGCGAAGAGAGTCAGCTTCGGTGACGGGTGGAGCAATTCTCATTGCTGCACGGTGCGGCCGCGTCCCGCGCCCGCTGCGCTACCGGCCTCCCAGCCGCCGCTTCTCCTCCAGCCCCACCTTGCGATTGACGAAGCGGGTGTCGGCCACCTTGGCCAGATCGACCTCGCCGGCCTTGTACAGGCCGGCGCGCACCATGCTGTCGAAGAACGCGCGCACGCGTGCCGAGTTCATCGCGCCGATGCCTCGCTCCAGCGCCTCGCCGGAGTCGACGATGCCCTGACGCTTCATCAGCGCCACGCTGGCCTCGATCTCCTCCTCGGTCATCTCGGGGTTCTCCTTCAGCATCAGCGCGTTGGCGGCCCTGCGGTCGCCGTACAGGTAGTTGACCCAGCCGAGGATCGAGCCGTCGACGAACTTCTGCACCAGTTCCGGCTTCTTCTGCACGGTGTCGGCGCGCGCCTCGATCAGCGTGCTGTAGGTCGAGAAGCCGTGATCGGCCAGCAGGTGCACGACCGGCTCGAAGCCCCCCTGCTTCTTCACGTAGATCGGCTCGGCCACCGAGTAGCCCTGCTGGACCGCGCGCTTGTTCGCGAGGAACGGCCCGAGGTTGTAGTTGTAGGGCCGCAGGTTCTCGTCGCGGAAGCCGTGCTGGACCTTCAGCCACTGCCACCAGGTGAACTGGCCGTCCTTGGCGATCAGCGCCACCGGCGCGTTCTTCAGCGTCTCGAACTTCTCGTAGCCCTGGCCCGGGTGCGCCAGCAGCGCCTGCGGGTCCTTCTGGAACATCGCCGCCACGACCACCGTGGGCACACCCTGCTTGACGTTGTCGAAGCTGTGCAGCAGGTTGCCGGTCATCAGGAAGTCGATGCGGCCCGCCGGCAGCATCGGCCGGTTGTTGACCTGCG
>CAZTUT010000277.1:0-2202 GCA_964616395.1 uncultured Burkholderiaceae bacterium | reverse complement strand
GCCGCGCGCTGCTGCGCGATCAGGCCGGCAACGTGCAGCGACACCTGATCGTGAGCTGAGCAGACCAGCCGAGCTACATATTCCTTCGGTACTGCCCCCCCACCTCGAACAGCGCATTCGTGATCTGCCCCAGCGAGCAGACGCGTACCGCGTCCA
This sequence comes from uncultured Burkholderiaceae bacterium, assembly GCA_964616395.1. GTDB lineage: Bacteria > Pseudomonadota > Gammaproteobacteria > Burkholderiales > Burkholderiaceae_F > JALHMQ01. The sequence continues at coordinate 2,046 of CAZTUT010000277.1, read as the reverse complement.
TCAGCACCGCGAACACGTTGCCGTTGTCGATCACCGTGCGCCTGAGCCGCTCCAGCATCGCCGGCGCCTGATGCGCGTTGCGCTGGTGGAACTCGGCCAGGCGCTTGAGCTGGCTTTCCTTCTCTTCCTCGGTGGAGCGCGCCAGCTCGATGTGCTCGGGCACCGGGTCGCCGTGCGGGTTGCGGAAGGTGTTCACGCCGATGATCGGGTACTCGCCGGTGTGCTTCAGGTGCTCGTAGTGCAGTGACTCTTCCTGAATCTTGCCGCGCTGGTAGCCCAGTTCCATCGCGCCCAGCACGCCGCCGCGCTCGCTGATCGCCTCGAACTCCTTGAGCACCGCTTCCTCGACCAGCTCGGTCAGCTCGTCGATGATGAAGCTGCCCTGGTTGGGGTTCTCGTTCTTGGCCAGCCCCCACTCGCGGTTGATGATCAGCTGAATCGCCATCGCGCGGCGCACGCTTTCCTCGGTGGGCGTGGTGATCGCCTCGTCGTAGGCGTTGGTGTGCAGGCTGTTGGCGTTGTCGTAGGTGGCGATCAGCGCCTGCAGCGTGGTGCGGATGTCGTTGAACTGGATCTCCTGCGCGTGCAGGCTGCGGCCGCTGGTCTGGCAGTGGTACTTGAGCTTCTGGCTGCGCTCATTCGCACCGTACTTGTCGCGCATGGCCACCGCCCAGATGCGCCGCGCCACGCGGCCGAGCACCGTGTACTCGGGGTCCATGCCGTTGCTGAAGAAGAAGCTGAGGTTGGGCGCAAAGTCGTCGATGTGCATGCCGCGCGCCAGATACGCCTCCACGAACGTGAAGCCGTTGCTGAGCGTGAAGGCGAGCTGGCTGATCGGGTTGGCCCCCGCTTCGGCGATGTGATAGCCGGAGATCGACACCGAGTAGAAGTTGCGCACGTTGTGGTGGACGAAGTGCTCCTGGATGTCGCCCATCACCTTGAGGCTGAACTCGGTGGAGAAGATGCAGGTGTTCTGGCCCTGGTCTTCCTTCAGGATGTCGGCCTGCACGGTGCCGCGCACGTTCTCCAGCGTCCAGGCGCGGATCTTGGCGGCTTCGTCGTCGGTGGGTTCGCGCGCGTTGTCGGCGCGGAACCGGTCGAGGTTCTGGTCGATCGCGGTGTTCATGAACATCGCCAGCAGCGTGGGCGCCGGGCCGTTGATGGTCATGCTGACCGAGGTGTTGGGGGCGGTCAGGTCGAAGCCGCCGTACAGCACCTTCATGTCGTCGAGCGTAGCGATGCTCACACCGCTGTTGCCGACCTTGCCGTAGATGTCGGGGCGGCGGTCGGGGTCGTTGCCGTAGAGGGTCACGCTGTCGAACGCGGTGGACAGGCGCTTGGCCGGCATGCCTTCGCTCAGCAGCTTGAAGCGGCGGTTGGTGCGGAACGGGTCGCCCTCGCCGGCAAACATGCGGGTGGGGTCTTCGTTCTCGCGCTTGAAGGCGAACACGCCGGCGGTGTAGGGGAACGAGCCGGGCACGTTTTCCAGCAGCAGCCACTTGAGCAGTTCGCCGTGGTCTTCGTAGCGCGGCAGCGCCACCTTGCGGATCTTGCTGCCGCTCAGCGAGGTGTGCGTCAGCGCGGTGCCCCTCTCCCGCTCGCGCTTCGTGACGCCCTACTCGTCGCCCGCGTAGGCCTGCTGCATGCTCGGCCACATGTCGAGCAGCTTCTTGCTGCGGGTGTCGAGCCGGCTGTCGCGCTCAGCGGCCAGCACGTCGAGGTTCTTGTTCTCTTCGTTGCAGTCGGTGGCGAGCATCTTGCGCGCGGCCAGCAGTTGCTGGCGCTCACGCGCGACGCGGGCCTGATCGGCGGCGCGCCGCTTGTAGCCGCGCACGGTCTCGGAGATCTCGGCCAGGTAGCGGGTGCGCGCGGCCGGCACGATCGGCGTCTGGTGCGTCGAGTGGCGCGTGGTCACGCGCGGCAGGCTGCCCTCGCCCGCCTGCAGGCCCAGTTCGGCCAGCCGCGGCAGCAGCGCCTGATACAGGGCGGTCACGCCATCGTCGTTGAAGCGCGCGGCCATGGTGCCGAACACCGGCATCTGCTCGG
>CAZTUT010000276.1:0-2212 GCA_964616395.1 uncultured Burkholderiaceae bacterium | reverse complement strand
GCCACTTCCGGGTCGGTGTAGGCCACCGACGGAATCACCTTGGCGTCGAAGTACGACTTCTCGCCGCAGGCGGCCTCGGCCGCCACATGCCCTTCATGCACCGCCTTGTGCGCCAGCATCGGCTGGCCGACGATGTCGCCGATCGCGAAGATGTGCGGCACGTCGGTGCGCAGCTGCGAATCGACCGCGATGTGGCCGCGTTCGTTGACCGCCACACCGGCCTTCTCGGCGCCGATCTTGCGGCCATTGGGCGACCGGCCGACCGACTGCAGCACCAGGTCGTAGCGCTGGGCTTGCGCCGGAGCGCTGTCGCCCTCGAAGCGGACGTGAATGCCATCGGCATGCGCCTCGGCCGACGCTGTGCGGGTCTTGAGCATCACCTGGTCGAACCGACCGGCGTTCTTCTTCTGCCACACCTTCACCAGGTCGCGATCGGCGCCCATCATCAGGCCGTCGAGCATCTCGACCACGTCGACCCGCGCGCCGAGCGCCGAGTACACGGTGGCCATCTCCAGTCCGATGATGCCGCCGCCGATCACCAGCATCTTGTCCGGTACCTGGCGCAACTGCAGCGCGCCGGTAGAGTCGACGATGCGTTCGTCCTGCGGCAGAAACGGCAACCGCACCGGCGCCGAGCCGGCGGCGATGATCGCCTGCGCGAAACGGATCACCTGCTTGCCGCCGGTCTTGTCCTGCGCGTCGCCTTCGGTCAGTTCCACTTCCACGTGTTGCGGATCGACGAAGCTGCCGTAGCCGCGCACCACGGTGACCTTGCGCATCTTGGCCATTGCCGCCAGACCGCCGGTGAGCTTGCCGATCACCTTGTCCTTGTGCGTGCGCAGCTTGTTCAGATCGACGGTCGGCGCCGCGAAGCTGACGCCAATGTCGGCGAAGTGCGCGGCCTCGTCCATCACCGCGGCCACATGCAGCAGCGCCTTCGACGGGATGCAGCCGACGTTGAGGCACACGCCACCCAGGGTGGCATAGCGCTCGACCAGCACCACGCGCTTGCCCATGTCGGCCGCACGAAACGCCGCCGAGTAGCCACCGGGGCCGGCGCCGAGCACCAGGATGTCGCAATCGAGGTCGGCCTTGCCGGCGAAGCTCGATGCAGCGACGGCCACCGGCGCCGCTGACGCCGCCGGTGCCGGAGCCGGCGCAGCGGCCGGTGCCGGTACAGGTGCCGCCGCAGGCGCAGGCGCAGCCGCCGCCTCACTCGCCTCCAGCAGCAGAATCAGCGAACCCTCGGCTACCTTGTCCCCAAGCTTGACCTTCAACTCCTTCACCACACCCGAGGCCGACGACGGTATCTCCATCGACGCCTTGTCGCTCTCCACCGTGATCAGCGACTGCTCCTTGCTCACCGCATCACCCGGCTTGACCAGCAGCTCGATCACCTCGACTTCCTTGAAGTCACCGATGTCCGGCACCTTGATCTCGATCGTCGCGCTCATGACTGTCTTTCGTCGAAGTGGATCGCAGGCCGTCTACAGCATGACGCGGCGGAAGTCCGCCAGCAGTGCCGCCAGATGCGCGTTGAAGCGCGCCGCCGAGGCGCCATCGACCACCCGGTGGTCCCACGACAGCGACAGCGGCAGCATCAGGCGCGGGGCGAACTGCTTGCCGTCCCACACTGGCTTGATGCTGGAACGGCACACGCCGAGGATCGCCACCTCGGGCGCGTTGATGATCGGCGTGAAGTAGGTACCGCCAATGCCGCCGAGCGACGAGATGGAGAACGTGCCCCCCTGCATGTCGGCCGGCGAAAGCTTGCCGTCGCGTGCCTTGGCCGCGAGCGCCGAGGTCTCGGCGGCGATCTCGAAGATGCCCTTCTTGTCGGCATCCTTGATGACCGGCACCACGAGGCCGTTCGGCGTGTCGGCGGCAAAGCCGATGTTCCAGTAGCTCTTGCGGATGATGGCGTCGCCGCTGGTCGCGTCGATCGACGCATTGAAGTCCGGGAACTTCTTCAGCGTGGCCACGCAGGCCTTGATCAAGAACGCCAGCATCGTCAGCTTGGCGACATCCTTGGCCTTCTCGTTTTCCTTGTTCAACTGCACGCGGAATGCTTCGAGCTCGGTGATGTCGGCATCCTCGTGATTGGTCACGTGCGGGATGGTCACCCAGTTGCGATGCAGGTTAGGCCCCGACAGCTTCTTGATGCGCGACATCTCGATGCGCTCGATCGGCCCGAACTTGGCGAAGTCCACCT
>CAZTUT010000275.1:0-2216 GCA_964616395.1 uncultured Burkholderiaceae bacterium | reverse complement strand
TCTGCACCATCTCGACCTTGTCGAACTGGTGCTGGCGGATCATGCCGCGCGTGTCCTTGCCGTAGCTGCCGGCTTCCGAGCGGAAACACGGCGTGTGGGCGGTGAGCTTCAGCGGCAGATCCGCTTCCTTGAGAATGTCGCCGCGCACCGTGTTGGTCAGCGACACCTCGGAGGTGGGAATCAGGTACAGCGGCTCGCCTTCGCCCTCCTGGCCGCCCTTGCGCACGGCGAACAGGTCCTGCTCGAACTTCGGCAGCTGCGCGGTGCCGAGCAGCGTCTCGCGGTTGACGATGTAGGGCGTGTAGCACTCGGTGTAGCCGTGCTCGGTCGTCTGAAGGTCGAGCATGAACTGGGCAAGCGCCCGATGCAGCCGCGCGACCGGCCCGCGCATCACCGAGAAGCGCGCACCCGCCAGCTTGGCGCCGCTGTCGAAGTCCAACCCGAGCGCCGCGCCGACATCGACGTGATCGCGAACCGGAAAGTCGAACACCCGCGGGCTGCCCCAGCGCCGCACCTCGACGTTGTCCTGCTCGGAGCGGCCGACAGGCACCGACGCGTCCGGCAGATTCGGCGCGTCCAGCAGCAGCGCCTGCATGCGCGCCTGGATCTCGGCCAGTTGCGCTTCGAGCGCCTTGACCCGCTCCGGAATCAGGCCAACCTCGGCCAACACGGCAGAAGCGTCCTCGCCGCGGCTCTTCAGTTGCCCGACCTGGCGCGACAGCGCATTGCGCTGTGCCTGCAGATCTTCGGTGGCAACCTGCACCGCCTTGCGCTCCGCTTCGAGGGCGCTGAAGGCGACCGTGTCGAGTTCATACGGGCGGGTGCGCAGCCGCGCAGCCACGGCGTCGAGTTCCTTGCGAAGCTGGTTGATGTCGAGCATGACGTTCTTTCGGCAGCGCCCGCGCGCTGCAAGACGGAATAGGTGCCGGAGGGCATTCGATCGACGGCCCACGAACGCGGGCCGTCAGGCGCTAGGAGGCGCGGCGACTTCGCGGGAACGAGGCGGGGGATGGACGCATGAAGCACATACGTCAATTGTCTCGCGTCCGGCGGCCCCGATGCAACTGCCCCGGCGCCACTCGCCAGCACCGCCCAGGCTTGCGCCCATGAATCGACCCGCTGCGCGAAGGCCGGCGGGCATGCACGTCGCGTTGGCGGTCAGTCCAACGCCGGCGGCCGAGGCGCGGCTGCCGCGTCCGGATCCCCGCGGGCGGGTGCGGAACCCGACTCCCGCACATCCTGACCAGCATCGGCATCGCGTTGTCGCAACTGCCGCAGCCGCTCGGCGATCTTCGATTCCAGTCCACGCTCCGTTGGCTCGTACCAGCGCTGCGCAGCCACGCCGTCGGGAAGGTAGCGCTCGCCGGCCGCGTACCCGCCAGCTTCATCATGCGCGTAGCGATAGCCCTTGCCGTAGTCGAGCTGCTTCATCAGCCGGGTCGGCGCGTTGCGCAGGTGCATCGGCACGGGGCGCGAGCCGTCGGACTGCACGAACGCACGCACCGCGTTGTACGCGGCATAGACCGCGTTGGACTTCGAGGCCACGGCCAGGTAGACGACCGCCTCGGCCAGCGCCAGCTCACCCTCGGGCGAGCCGAGACGCTCGTAGGTCTGCGCGGCATCGAGCGCGATCTGCAGCGCGCGCGGATCGGCCAGGCCGATGTCCTCGATCGCCATCCGCACAATGCGGCGCGCCAGATACAGCGGATCGGTGCCGCCATCGAGCATCCGTACCAGCCAGTAGAGCGCGGCGTCGGGGTCCGAGCCGCGCACGCTCTTGTGCAGCGCGGAGATCTGGTCGTAGAAGTTCTCGCCGCCCTTGTCGAAGCGGCGCAGTGTCGCGGGCAGGCGGCTGCGCAGGAACTCGGCGTCGATGTGCTTGCGGTCGGCCGCCACCGCCATGCCGGAAACGATCTCCAGCGCGTTGAGCAGCCGCCGGCCGTCGCCGTCGGCCAGATCGATCAGCATCTGGCGCGCCTCGGCATCGACCTCGACGCCTGCGAACCCGTGACCAAGCGCGCGGTCGATCAGCCGCTGCATGTCGTCGGCCGACAGCGGCTCCAGCACATACACCGCGGCGCGCGACAGCAACGCGCCGACGACCTCGAAGCTGGGGTTCTCGGTGGTTGCGCCGATGAAGACGAACAGCCCGGCCTCCACATGCGGCAGGAACGCGTCCTGCTGCGCCTTGTTGAAGCGGTGCACCTCGTCGACGA
>CAZTUT010000274.1:0-2261 GCA_964616395.1 uncultured Burkholderiaceae bacterium | reverse complement strand
GCAATCACCAGCACGCCAAGGCAGAGATTGGTCAGCACCAGTTGCCGTATCCGGTCGAGCGGGCGCGCCGCCGCTGGCCAGTCCTGCGCCGCCACTGCGCATTGCATCTTCGGAAACAACCGGCCGCGGATGGCCGCGTAGATAACCATCATCAACAGGCCCAGCGCAAACATCGCGTGAACCGACGGATGCGCGAGGCGCAGACCTTCCACCAGCGGATTGACCGCGCCGGCCGCCGCCATGCCGATGCCGATCAGCATGGCCAGGCCGCTGATCAGCACGACCAGCGCCGACACGGTGACCAGCGCGAAGAAGCGCTGCAGCGCCGCCGCCATCAGCGGCAGCCGCTGCGGCGGCGCCAGCAGCGCAACGGCGGCGGGCCGCACCGCGAAGTGCATGACGACCATGCCGCCGACCCAGACCACGGTGCCCAGCACATGCAGGAACAGGAACAGCGCATACAGCCGCATCGTCAGGGCCTCCGGGGGGTGATCATCATCCAGCGCGCGCGGCAGGCGTGGGCCGGGTCAGTTGCGCGTCCTTCAGGCGCGACTTCAGCAGCGTGCCCTTGCGCGCACGGCTGCCCTCGTGCGCGCGCAGCTCGGCACCGCTGATCGTGGCCAGCACCGGCTTGCCGGCGCGGTTCACGCCGCTGACCGCCACGCCTGCGCGGCCACAGGTCACGGCGCCGACCAGCGGCTCGCCCTCTTCGAGCGCCATCAGCGTGACGCCGCGTCCGCCACCCGCCTGCTGCTTGACCTCGGCGGCGGCGAACACCAGCAGCCGGCCGTTGCCAGACAGGCAGGCAATGCGGTCATCGTTCGCGGTGTCGACCACGCAGGGCCGCAGCGGCTGCGCGCCATCGTCCACGGTGATGAACTGCTTGCCGCCCTTCTGGCGCGACAGCATGTTCTCGAGCGTGCAGGCAAAGCCGTAGCCGGCGCTGGTGGCCATCAGCAGCGCGGTGGCGCCCGGTCCGGCCACGTAGGCAACCAGCCGCGTGCCCGAGGCCAGGTCGATCATCGAGGTGACCGGCGCGCCATCGCCGCGGGCCGAGGGCAGTTGCGCGACCGGCACCGTGTAGACGCGGCCGTCGCTGCCGACCGCGATCAGGTGATCCACACTACGGCACTCCCACGCGCCGTACAGCGCATCGCCGGCGCGGAAGCTCATCTGCGTGGCGTCGTGCCCATGGCCGCCGCGCGCCCGCGCGAAGCCCTTCTCCGACACGATCACCGTGACCGGCTCATCAACGACCTTCACTTCCACGCTGGCGCGCTCGGCGGCCTTCAGCAGCGTGCGCCGGGCATCGCCGAACTTCTTCGCATCGTCGTCGAACTCGCGCGCCACCTGGCGCCGCAGCGCCGCCTCGGCGCCGAGCAGCTTCTGCAGCGCGGCCTCGTCCTTGCGCAGCTCGGCCAGCTCCTGCTCGATGCGGATGGCTTCCAGCCGCGCCAACTGGCGCAGCCGCAGTTCGAGGATGTCTTCGGCCTGCCTGTCGGTGAGGCCGAAGGCCTGCATCAGGTCGGCGTTGGGCGCATCGGACGCGCGAATCACGCGGATCACGCGGTCGATGTTCAGCAGCACCTGCTGCCGACCCTCCAGGATGTGAATCCGGTCCTGCACCTTGTTCAGCCGGTGCGTGGAGCGCCGCCTGACGGTCTCCACGCGGAAGTCGATCCACTCGGTCAGGATCTGCAGCAGCCCCTTCTGCCGCGGCCGGCCGTCGCGCCCGATCATCACCAGGTTGATCGAGGCGCTCGACTCCAGGCTGGTATGGGTGAGCAGCGTGTTGACGAACTCGTCGCGATCGACCCGGCTGCTGCGCGGCTCCAGCACGAGGCGCACCGCGGCGTCCTTGCCGGACTCGTCGCGCACCGAGTCGAGCACCGACAGGATGAGCGCCTTGGTCTGCTGCTGATCGGCTGTCAGCGACTTCTTGCCGGTCTTGACCTTGGGGTTGGTCAGCTCCTCGATCTCCTCGAGCACCTTCTGCGCGGAGACACCCGGCGGCAGCTCGGTGACCACCAGTTGCCACTGGCCGCGCGCCAGATCTTCGAACACATGGCGGGCGCGCACCTTGAGGCTGCCACGGCCATTTGCGTAGGCGTCGCGGATGTCTTCAGGCGCGCTGATCACCTGGCCGCCGCCCGGGAAGTCGGGCCCCGGCAGCACCGCCATCACATCGTCGAGCGTGGCGGCGGGATCGCGCATCAGCACCTGCAGCGCGGCCACCACCTCGCGCAGGTTGTGCGGCGGCA
>CAZTUT010000273.1:0-2306 GCA_964616395.1 uncultured Burkholderiaceae bacterium | reverse complement strand
AGACTTCATCGACCGCAACCTTCAACGGCGCCTCCACGTGGTCGAGATCGCCCGCATTTGCGGCGTTAGCGTACGCAAGCTGCAGCAGCTGTATCGGCAGTACAGAGGACGTCATATCAGCGACGTCGTCCGCGAGCGGCGCATGAGCTTCGCAAGACACCTTCTCGAAGATCAGCATCTGTCGGTTTCCGACGTGGCTGACAAGCTCGGCTATTCGAGCGCAGCGAACTTTTCGCGAGACTTCAAGCAGCATGTCGGGTTGGCCGCGTCGGAGGCGCGCTGGCGCGACGCCGCGCCGCCACGCGGGTAACCGGCGCACCCCGGCTGAGCCCTGTCGAGCGCGCACCGGCCGCATGCATGGCCTGCGCGAATCGATAGGTCATTGCACGAACCGATATTGCTTTCCACCCCGCTACCGGGGACCATGGCTTTCATGTCATCTGATGACTTGATGAGCAGATGGCAAGGCATCGACCCCCTTGGTGGAGAGACCCATGGAAAGCCTGCTCGTACCCGCAGTCGACCTCGCAGCCCGGCTGATCACGGGCGCAATCCTGATCATTGCGGGGGTTGCGAAGTTGCGATCCAGTCCGCTCGTCCTGCAGAACGCGGTTCTCGCCATGGACCTGCTGCCAGCATGGGTCGCTAGCGCCACCGCGCGACTGCTGCCGCCTGCGGAGGTCGCCCTCGGCATCCTGCTGGTCGCCGGACTGTTCAGCTGGATCACGGTGCCGACGGCATTCGCGCTCATCTTCGCCTTGACCACAGTGGTCGTCGTGGCGCTGGCGTCAGGCCGCTCGTTCGTCTGCCGCTGCCTCGGCGTGGCATCCAACAGCCGCTGGGCTGTCGCCTATCGCAACGTTGCGCTGCTGGCTGCCCTCGCTGTCGCTTATGCGGCCGACCCGTCCTGGCGCCTGGATGCGCTACTGCCGATTACTGCGCCAGGCGCCGAATGGATTTCGCGAACTCTCATTTTCGCCGTGATCGCCAGCGCGTTCGCAGTTGCGCTGTGCCGATTGGTGAATGCTCGTGGTGTTCACGCCGCCCATGGCCCGAGCTACGCAGGGCCCACTCAAGGAGACAGCAAATGAAAAAGATGCATCGCAGAGGGTTTCTCGGTCGAATCAGCGCGCTATCGGCAGCAGTCGGCACGACGCTCGCCAGCGTCATTCCCGAACTCCGGGCCGCAGCGACGACGGCTCCGATCGAACCCGGGGGTGTTGCAGTTCCGGCGGTCAAGGCTTTGCCAAGCGCCGATGCGGTGACCTTCTACTCGGCTGCGCTCGGCGATCTCGACATCCTGAAGCTCGCCTCCAGCGTGCGCCAGCCGAACCGCATCGATCCACCGACCTCGAGTGGCGACACCATCACTCCGGAGGGCACGCGTATTCGCAGCGTATCGATGCCGGTCACCTCGATGGTCGATGGCAGCGTCGTCGCTTACCTGGTGTACGGTCGGATGGACATGAAGCTGGAGCAGGGCATTCACACCGTCCACTACCGAGTCATGGTGACACCTGACGGCGCAGTGAAGGGCGCTCATGCAGGCCAAGTGGTTCCTTCTCCCCGCCCGGAGTGGAACGACGTGCTGCTGGCGGCCTACTTCCCCGATGTCTATCGCAAGACTCGAAGTGGCGTTCCTGTCGCTTCAGGCATCGGACCGGTATCTGATGCCGGCGAACCTGGAGTGCAAAAGGCCGCATGGTTTCCGTTCATGCGCAAGGCACACCTCGCTGCGCCGCCTCACGCTGCCAACCCACAGCTCGCTATCTGCCTGCATAACTGCCTGCAACAGTACAACGCGTGTTTCGCGACCTTTCAGAGCACTCTGCTGCAGGGTGGGGTCATCCTGGTGGCATGCATCGGCTGCATCATCATCAATGGCGTCACGGCAGGCAAGATACCGCCCAACACCAGTCTACAAATCGCGAGGGCGTGCTGGGCGGTCTGCTCGATCTCAGCGGGGTTGGTAGCCAGCGCTCTTAATACACTTAGACTATGCTTCAGCAACTACAACGCTTGTGTAGAAAGTTGCCACAACATATTCGGGCAGGGACCTGCGAATCCCGCTGTATGACAGGGCAGAGTCACCAAGCCTGGTTCACGCGCTCACCGTAACTTGGAAGGAAGTGGCTGGTCAGCGAGAAGTCGCTGACCAGCCACCTAAGTCAGGCGTCGAGTCCTTCAATCACCCGACGCGCCTGCGACGACCGACCGCACCCGCCGCAGATACCTCAGCCCGGCCACCGCCCGCGAGCCGTACCAGCTCGTCATCTCGGCATCGATCAGATCGATCGTCGCTGCCG
>CAZTUT010000272.1:0-2314 GCA_964616395.1 uncultured Burkholderiaceae bacterium | reverse complement strand
GGAACTGGCGCTCCAGCACGCCGTACATGCGCTTGACCTTCTGCTTCTCGCGCAGTTGCACGCCGTAGTCGGAGGTACGGGCGCCGGAGATACGGCCATGCTGGCCGGGCTTGGAATCAGCCTTGCACTTGGTGTCGAGCGCACGGCGGGCGCTCTTGAGGAACAGGTCCGTGCCTTCGCGGCGGGACAGCTTCAGCTTGGGGCCGGTATAGCGGGCCATGATTTCTTCCTATCCTGCGATTGCTCGCATTAAGTCCATGCGGCAGGGGCACGGACACGTTGGTGAATGAACAACGCCTTACAGATTGTCGAGACCCATGGTCTGCTGTCCTCCGTCGGTCGCTGCTGCAGGCGATCTGCTGTCGCCTTGATCCCGCCTGCCGACAACGCTGGCAAGGCGGTGATGACGGGAAGCGCAAGGCGCTCCCCGCTGGGAACTACACGCGGCGCTTCTTGGGCGGACGGCAGCCGTTGTGCGGCACCGGCGTGATGTCCTGAATGCTGGTGATGCGGAACCCCACCGCATTAAGCGCGCGCACCGACGACTCGCGACCAGGACCGGGGCCCTTGATGCGAACCTCGAGGTTCTTCACGCCATATTCGAGCGCGGCCCGGCCAGCGTTCTCGGCAGCGACCTGCGCCGCGAACGGCGTGGACTTGCGCGAGCCCTTGAAGCCCTGCCCGCCCGACGACGCCCACGACAGCGCGTTGCCCTGGCGATCGGTAATCGTGATGATGGTGTTGTTGAAGGAGGCGTGCACGTGGGCGATGCCCTCGGCAACGGTCTTCTTCACTTTCTTGCGCACACGCTGCGAAGCAGCCTGTTGCGCGCTCGGGTTCTTGGCCATCTGACTTCCTTGTCGGTACGTCGTGCGTCAGCGTCGCGAAGTGGCGACGCTCAGCCCTTCTTCTGCGCCACGCCGGCCTTCTTGGGGCCCTTGCGCGTGCGCGCGTTGGTGCGGGTGCGCTGGCCGCGCACCGGCAGGCCGCGGCGGTGGCGCATGCCGCGATAGCTGCCGAGGTCGATCAGGCGCTTGATCGACAGCTGGATCTCGCGGCGCAGGTCGCCTTCGACCGTGACCTTGCTCAGCGCATCGCGAATGCGCTCGAGTTCGGCGTCATTGAGCTCCTTCACCTTCTTGGTGAAAGGCACGTTGACGGCCTCGAGGATCGCGCGCGAGCGGGCGCGGCCGATGCCATAAATGGCCGTCAGGCCGATCTCGGCGTGCTGGTTGGGCGGAATGTTGATCCCGGAAATACGAGCCATGTTGTTACCTCAGAGCCTGTCGATACGGCAGTTGGCGTCCAGGCTCAGCCCTGGCGCTGCTTGTGCCGCGGGTCGGCGCAGATCACGCGCACAACACCCTTGCGCTTGATGACCTTGCACTTGCGGCACATCTTCTTGACCGACGCGTTGACTTTCATTGCGCTTCTCCTGCCCGCATCGAGCGGACGTCTTCTGCCTGGCCGCGCCCTACTTGGCGCGGAATACGATCCTCGCGCGCGTCAGGTCATACGGTGTGAGTTCGACCGTGACCTTGTCGCCCGGGAGGATCTTGATGTAATGCATTCTCATCTTGCCGGAGATGTGACCCAGCACCACATGTCCGTTTTCAAGCTTCACGCGGAATGTCGCATTGGGGAGATTCTCAAGAATCTCGCCCTGCATCTGGATAACGTCGTCTTTCGCCATTCCGTCCGTACTCAGTGGCCCGCCGCTCAGCGCGGCATGCCCGGGCCGAAGCCCTTGAAATTTGCCTTCTTCAGCAGTGACTCGTACTGATGCGACATCAGGTACGCCTGCACCTGCGTCATGAAGTCCATCGTCACCACAACCACGATCAGCAGCGAGGTACCACCGAAATAGAACGGTACGTTGAAGCGAAGATTCAGGAACTCGGGCACCAGACAGACGAACGTGATGTAGATCGCACCCGCCAGTGTGAGCCGCATCAGGATCTTGTCGATGTAACGCGAGGTCTGGTCGCCGGGGCGGATGCCAGGAACGAACGCGCCGCTCTTCTTCAGGTTGTCGGCAGTCTCCTTGCTGTTGAAGACCAGCTTTAAGAAGCTTGCATTCATTGCAGAAGAATCAGAAGCAGAAAAAGATGATCAGGCTCGCGTACAACAGGATGTAGAACGGCTGGCCGGGCGACAGCGCGGAGGCCAGATCACGCAGCCAGCGCGTGGCCTCGCCTGTGGTGAACCAGCTCGCCAGCGTGGCCGGGAACAGAATCAGGCTGGAGGCAAAGATCGGCGGGATCACGCCCGACATGTTGAGCTTGAGCGGCAAGTGCGAGGTCTGGCCGCCGTA
>CAZTUT010000271.1:0-2328 GCA_964616395.1 uncultured Burkholderiaceae bacterium | reverse complement strand
GGCCGCGTCTTGAACCGCTTGTGCGTCCACAGGTACTGGTCGGGCAGGCGGCGCGCCCAGCGTTCGATCTCGGCATTCATGCGGGCGGTGTCGGCCTCCACGTCGCCGCTCGGGTAGTCGGCCAGCGGCGGCTCGATGTGGAACACGTAGCCATCCGCCGTCATCTCGGTCACGCACAGCGACACCTTGGCACCGGCCATCTTCGCCAGCCGCGGCACCATCGGCAGCGTGGCCGTGGCAATGCCGAAGAACGGCACGAAGATGCCGTTGCGGTCGCCCGGGTCCTGATCGGGCAGGTAGTAAAACGGCAGGCCGTCCTTCAGCGCGCGCACCGCGGCGCGCAGGTCGAAGCCCTCGCGCTGGATCAGCAGCGGCGCGTTGAAGCGGTTGCGAATCTCCAGCAGCCACCGGTCCCACTCGGGGTTGCGGCTGCGCGCGTAGATCGAGACGCCGCGCGCCAGCGTGTTGACCGCGAGCCCACCGGCGTCGAGGCCGACAAAGTGCGGCGCCACCAGAATCAGCGGCCGGTTGGCCGGGTCGGTCAGATGCTGCGCGCCCTCGATGCGCACGAAGCGCTCGAACGCTGCGCGATCAGCGCGCGCCAGCACGCCATGGTCGATCAGCGCGCGCGCCAGGTTGCTGAACGTGCGGCGACCGAGCGCAGCGCGCTCGGCATTACTCAGTTCCGGGAAGCACAGCCGCAGGTTGACGAGCGTGACGCGCCGGCGCGGCGCGGCCAGCGTCCACAGCAGGCCGCCGAGCAACCGTCCGAGGCGCGCGCGCGCCTGCGGCGACCAGCGGGCCGCGCGCTCCATCAGCGCGATCGCCCAGCGCGCGGCCAGCCGCTTCATCGGTCCGCCTGCCCGCCGTCGCCGGGCACCGGGTCGACCGCTGATGCGGTGCCGGCGTTGGCACCCGCCTCCGCTGCGGCCGCCCCGGGCGGCCGCTTGTAGCGGTTGTAGCCCCACAGGTACTGGGTCGGAAAGCGCATGACCATCTTCTCGATGGCGCGATTCAGCAGCGTGGCGTCGGTCACAGCATCGCCGGTCAGCGGCTCGGTGAGGCGCTCGACGTGGATGCCGAAGCCGCGGCCACCCGGCAGCCGTTCGCCAGCCAGCACCAGCACGATGGCATCGCCGGCACGCGCCAGCCGCGCTGGCAGCACCATCGTGTAGGCCGGCTTGCCGAAGAACGGCGCCCACACGCCGTCACCCTGCGAGGGCACCTGGTCGGGCAGGATGCCGAGCGGCTGGCGCAGCTTGAGCGCGCGCATCAGCATGCGCACGCCGCGCGTGTCAGCTGGCGCCAGCAGCAGACCGTCAGCCGATCGTGCGCCCTCGACCAGCGGCAGCAGCGCGGCCTTGCGCGGCTTGCGGTACAGCACCGTCATCGGCCGCATGCGCGCTTCGGGCCGCAGCGCATAGGCCTGCGCGATGGCCTCGAAGCAGCCGAGATGCGGCGTCAGCATGACCAGCGGCCGACCGTCGGCGAGCGCGGCATCCATCACATCGGCATCGATCCAGCGCACCTTGCGCGCCAGTTCGTGCGGCGGCCGCAGCCAGACCCAGGCAGTTTCCAGCGCCTGCTTGCCGGCCTCGGCCGCCGCGCGGCCGGCAAGGGCGTCGACATCGAGTCCGGCCAGCACCATGTTCTCGCGCAGCCGGCGCCGATAGGTGCCGCCAACGCGATAGACGAGCCGGCCAAGCACGCCACCGAGCGCCTGCAGCAGGCCCAGCGGCAGGCGGGATAGCAGCTTGAACAGGGTCAGCAGCATCAGGGGCTGAGGTTCGACAAAGACAGCTTCGAGAAAGACAGGTCCGGGAGCGGTCCCGCCGCGCAGGCGAGGACGGCGCACGCACGCAAGCCGGTTGGTCGCGGACAGGATCAGCCGCCATGCTAGCCGCTGAAGCCGCGCAACCCCGGGCAAGCCCGAGGGTGGCACCTGCCCACCGCGCATATAATCCGCGATTCCGCCGAGTTAACGAACAACTTGCAGGGCGGGCCAAAGCAGTCGGGAAATCGGCTGGCATAGGCAAATCTGCTAAAGCGTCCTCCGCTTTCCGCGGGCCAGACGCGTCACGTTCGAGCCCGATCACAGAACCTTTTTCTGACGGAGAGCGCTGATGTCAAACGATTACCTGTTTACCTCCGAGTCGGTCTCGGAAGGCCATCCCGACAAGGTGGCCGACCAGATCTCCGACGCCATCCTCGACGCCATCTTCACGCAGGACCCGCGCTCGCGCGTGGCCGCGGAGACGCTGTGCAACACCGGTCTGGTGGTGCTGGCCGGCGAGATCACCACCAACGCGCACGTGGACTACATCCAGG
>CAZTUT010000270.1:0-2344 GCA_964616395.1 uncultured Burkholderiaceae bacterium | reverse complement strand
GCCTGTTGCTCACGCCGTCGCCCGGCGCGGCTGTGCGCGGCTTCACGCTGATCGAACTGCTGGTCGTGCTGACCATCTCCGCGATCCTGCTGGCCGTGGGCGTACCGATTTTCCAGACCAGCATCGCGAACATGCGTGCGACCGATGCGGCCAACTCACTTGTCGCATCGATTGAACTGGCACGGTCTGAGGCGATCAAGCGCGGGGAGCAGGTTTTTGCGTGCCGTGTTGAGTCAGCAACTGCTACCGCATGCGCCGCTGCTGGCGGTGACTGGGCGGCTGGCTGGATCGTTTGGTCGGATGTTCCTAACACTGGCACCGCAGACGTTCCGAACGAAATCGACGACAACGACCGGCTTCAGATTCAGGGCGCGCTGGGTTCCGCAGGGCAGCGGGCTGAAGTCACCCTGAGTGCGGGAAACCGACTGACGTTCTTTCCGGACGGCCGGGTAACGCCGGCGGTCAATTTTTCCGTTGGCTACCCAACGGTGGCAGCAGCACAGGCGGCACGATGCGTCCGGATTACCGGGGTCGGCAGCATATCTACCGCGCGCGGTGCGTGTTGAGGGGTTGCATGAGATTCCGCCTTTCCTTTTCTCGACAGTCTGGCTCTTCGTTGATTGAAGTGCTGATTTCGCTTTTCCTGGTCGCCGTCACCATGCTCGGCCTGCTCGGGTTGCAGCTCCGTGCGTTGGGCCTCCACAAGGACTCGCTCGATCGTCGTAACGCTGCAGTGCTGGCGGGCGCCTTCGCAGACCACATCGCAACCAACTTCCAGGCGTTTGTCGACAACCAGTTCGACAGTCGCAGCATGGGCGTAAGCGAAAGTCCGCCCACCACGACGGGCAACTGTTCGGTTACCGCGGTGGGCGCGACATGCTCGGCGACCCAGGCTGCCGATCGGGAGTGGGCGCGCTTCTCGGCGATGGTGCGACAAATGCTGCCAGGCGGCGTCGCTTTCGTGCGCGCTGACAACACGCGAGCGGTGATTACCGTTGGATGGCTCGACCCCCGTCGTACCGATGCTGAGTCCGGTGGTGTTGCCAACACTGAAGAGGCCCGAGATCCGCTCTGTGATGAAGTCGGCATCACGAATAACAACTACCGTTGCTACAGCGCGCGGGTGGTGCCATGAGCAGGAAGGTCATCGTGCGTTTTCAGGCGGGCCGGACGCTTATCGAGCTGTTGGTCGCGATTGCGCTCGGCTTGCTGATTCTGCTGGGCGTCGGTGGTTTGTACGTTACATCGCAGCAGAGCACCCGGGCGGCAACAAACGTTGCATCCGCGGACAACACGGGGCAGGTCGCGCTGTCTCTGGTCGGCTCATCGGTACGCCGTGCAGGCTTCAGCGAACTCGCAGCAGCGATCAGCGCTGGCTCGGGCGGGGGTGAGGACCGACGTGCGAGCCTCGCCTACCAGGGTCCATCGATGCGGGGTTGCAGCAACGCCGGGTTCGGCCAAAACAATCCGGCGAATGCGTGCGACACCGCCGCTGCGGGCGCGCCGGATTCCCTTGCAATCTGGTTCCAGGCGGAAAATGCGCTGGGCGCATCTCAGGGCGGCGGGGCCACTGCCGATTGCGCGGGCAATGTGCCGGGCTTTACTGCGGTAAACGTATCGGTACCTGGCAGCCTGCTGGTCGCGCAAAACCTCTATTACGTCGATGTTGTCAACCGCACGCTCATGTGTCGGGGCGGGACCGTCAATGCGCCAGGTGCGGCAACGCCGATCCTCAATGGCGTCGAAGATTTGAAGGTGTTTTACGGGTTCGACGGCGCAAGTTACAGCGCCCCCAACGTCCCTGGCAACCCTGCGCCGCTATCGGTACGCACGGCAGCCGAAATGGCGACGCTCGCTGCGCCGACCCCCAACCTGACTGCATGGGACTACGTGGTGTCGGTTACCGTCTGCATTCTCGTCAGAACCGATGACGCGTCGGTGTCATCGCAGGGTACGACGGCGACCTACCAGCCTTGTCCCCAGACGAGCCGCCAGGCCGCAGGTCTTGACGCGATTCCCGTCGCCACGTCGACCGACGGTCGCATCCGTCGAGCGATTGTCCAGACGTTCTCGGTGCGCAGTGCCACGCGCCCAAGCCCGCTCGCCGGCTAGGTCAACACACCACGACGCCACAATGAAACACGCCTTGACTACCGACCGGCTCCGAGCGCGAGGCATTGTCCTGCCTGTGGTGTTGATCATGCTGTTGATGATGACCGTCACGGTGATCTTCCTGATGCGCCGCGGCACCGTCGATGAGCGTATTGCGTTTAACGTTCGCGAGGTTGTGTCGCTCGACTCGGCGGCACAGTACGCACTACGTACCTGCGAGCGACACCTTTGG
>CAZTUT010000269.1:1680-2350 GCA_964616395.1 uncultured Burkholderiaceae bacterium | reverse complement strand
CGGCAGCGACGATCGATCTGATCGATGCCGAGATGACGAGCTGGTACGGCTCGCGCGCGGTGGCCGGGCTCAGGTATCTGCGCGCGGTGCGCGCGCTCATCTTGCGCGCCGAGAAGGATTGACTCTTCGATGCGCGCGAGGGCCAGCCGGCAAACGGTTGCCGGCTGGCGCTTCTCCAAGCGCTTGCCCTACCGAAGCTCTGGAGCCCCGCGCTTCATGGCCGCGAGTCAGACGAGGCGATCTCTGAAGTGCGATGAGCTCACCATCCGGCGCTGTTGGCCATCACTAAATAGCGATCTCTCCTTGACGAGCGCCGAAAATGTTGTGGCAGCTTTCAACGCAGGTGTCATAGTTGCGTTGGCACTGACGCAGCACGGTCAGAGCATTCGCCAGCAGCCCTGCTGAAATCGAGCAAACCGCCCAGCAAATCCGCGCGATCTGACGACTCAGCTCCGGTGGCATCTTGCCCAACGTGCCGCCGTTGATGATGATGCAGCCAATGCAAGCAAGGGCGATGACCCCCCCTTGCCCCAGGGTGCCCAGAAACGTACCCCAGCAGGCGTTGTACTGTTGAAGGCAGTTGTGAAGGCAAAGGGCAAGTTGCGGATTAGGACCTTGCTGCGTCTTTCGCATGTACGGAAACCCCGCTGCCTTGCGCGCTGCGGGTTCT
>CAZTUT010000269.1:0-1670 GCA_964616395.1 uncultured Burkholderiaceae bacterium | reverse complement strand
CGGATACCGGTCCGACGCCTTGTGACATCGGTACGCCGCTTAGCGTCCTGCGATAGACGTCGGGGAAGAAGTTTGCCAGTAGCAGTTCATTCCACTCCGGCTTGGGAGAAGGAACCACCTGACCCGCATGTGCGCCTCGGACTTTGCCGTCAGGTGTCACCATGATTCGATAGTGGATCGTGTGCACTCCCTGCTCCAGCTTCATGTCCATCCGACCGTACACCAGGTAAGCGGCGACGCTGCCATCGACCGTTGACGAGACCGGCATTGACACGCTTCGAATCCGCGTACCCTCCGGAGTAGTGACGTCGCCGCTCGACGTGGGTGGATCGATCCGATTCGGCTGTCGTACGAGGGACGCGAGCTTCAGGATGTCGAGATCACCCAGCGCTGCCGAGTAGAAGGACACCACATCAGCACTGGGCAGTGCCTTCATCGGCGGGACAGGGGTGCCCCCGCCATCCGTGGGCGCTGTTGCCGTGGCCGCCCCGAGTTCAGGAATGACGCCGGCGAGTGTCGCGCCGACTGCGGCAGATAGCGCGCTGATTCGTCCAAAAAATCCCCTGCGATGCATTTTCTTCATTTGCTGTCTCCTTGAGTGGACCCCGCGTAGCTGGGGCTATTGACGGCTTCGACATCACGAGCATTCACCAATCGGCACAGCGCAACTGCAAACGCGCTGGCGATCACGGCGAAGATGAGAGTCCGCGAAACCCATTCGGCGCCTGGCGCAGCGAACGGCAGTAGCGCATCCATGCGCCAGGACGGGTCAGCTGCGTAGGCGACAGCGAGGGCAGCCAGCAGTGCAACGTTGCGATAGGCGACAGCCCAGCGGCTGTTGGATGCCACGCCGAGGCAGCGGCAGACGAACGAGCGGCCTGACGCCAGCGCCACGACGACCACTGTGGTCAAGGCGAAGATGAGCGCGAATGCCGTCGGCACCGTGATCCAGCTGAACAGTCCGGCGACCAGCAGGATGCCGAGGGCGACCTCCGCAGGCGGCAGCAGTCGCGCGGTGGCGCTAGCGACCCATGCTGGCAGCAGGTCCATGGCGAGAACCGCGTTCTGCAGGACGAGCGGACTGGATCGCAACTTCGCAACCCCCGCAATGATCAGGATTGCGCCCGTGATCAGCCGGGCTGCGAGGTCGACTGCGGGTACGAGCAGGCTTTCCATGGGTCTCTCCACCAAGGGGGTCGATGCCTTGCCATCTGCTCATCAAGTCATCAGATGACATGAAAGCCATGGTCCCCGGTGGCCGGGTGGAAAGCAATATCGGTTCGCGCAACGACCTATCGATTCGCGCAGGCCGTGCATGCGGCCGGTGCGCGCTCGAAAGGTCTCGGCCGGGGTGCGCCGGTTACCCGTGTGGCGGCGCGGCGTCGCGCCAGCGCGCCTCCGAGGCGGCTATCCCGACATGCTGCTTGAAGTCCCGCGAGAAGTTCGCCGGGCTCGAATAGCCGAGCTTGTCAGCCACGTCGGAAACCGACAGGTGTTGATCTTCGAGAAGGTGTCTGGCGAAACTCATGCGCCGCTCGCGGACGACGTCGCTGATATGACGTCCTCTGTACTGCTGATACAACTGCTGCAACTTGCGTACGCTGACGCCGCAAACGCGGGCGATCTCGACCACGTGGAGGCGCCGTTGAAGGTTGCGGTCGATGAAGTCT
>CAZTUT010000268.1:0-2355 GCA_964616395.1 uncultured Burkholderiaceae bacterium | reverse complement strand
GTGCCATCGGGTTGGTGAAGTCGGCCTGCAACCGGGCGCGCCAGTCGCCGCAGGGCCCTTCGGCGCCCCGCACCAGCGGCGGCACTTTCAGACCCGCCAGCGGTGGTGTAGCGACCACGCGCGCGCTGCGCGTCTCGGGGTCGGGCACGAAGCCAAAGGTCACCGACTTGAAGTTCAGCAGCAGCGCATCGGGCGGCGCGTTGTAGGGACGCAGGCCCTCGCCATCAAAGGCGGCCGGATCGCCCGGCGCGATCGCGAAGGCTGACTTGTCGAGCAGCACGTCGCCGCGAATCTCGCGGATGCCGTAGGTGCGGATCCGGTGCGTCAGCAGCCACAGGTGCTCGACCACCAGTTTCGGGTCGCCGCTGCCGCGGATCGCCAGGTCGCCATCGAGCACATCGCGCCGCAGCGGTGCCGCCGCGAACGCCTCCGTCTTCCAGGTCCAGGCCGGTCCGAGCAGGCTGAGCGACGCGTAGGTGGTCACCAGCTTCATCGTCGAGGCCGGATTCATCGGCGTCGATTCGTTGAGCAGTAGCGGCGGCAGCGCGGCGCCCGGTGCGCCGTCGAGCGGCTGCACCACCAGGCCCACGGCGTCGAGCGGGATGCGGGCAGTGCGTAGCGCGGTCGTGAAGGTCGGCGGCAGTGCGCGCGCTGCGGCAGGCTCCTGCGGTTGCGCGCTTGCGCTGCCCGGCAACGCCAGCACGAGACACAGCGACAGGCAACTGCTCAGGCCGGCGTTGACCAGCCGGTCGACGGTCCGGTGCAGGGCGGCTACTCCATCAGGCGCAGCATGCCGAGCCCGACCTTGCGGTACGAGCCCATGCCGTGGATCAGGCGCAGGCGCAGTTTGTCGGGGTCGCGGACCTCGAGCGCGCCTTCGATCAGCGCGTGCGGAATCCGGTAGCGCTGGCCGGCATGGCTGAATTCGAGCGCGCTGAAGGCGACGTCGGCGAGCAGGGGTGCAAAGCCGTAGCGGGCCGCCTGCGCGTCGAACCATGCATACATCTGTGTGTGCGACGTGAACGGGATCACGCGCTTGCCGTTGCCGCTGACCACTTCTTCGCCGGCGCACACGGGGAGGCTGAAACGGTGCATCAGGCCCGGCGCGAGCTGGATCAGCGAGCGCTGCGGCTCAGGTGCCAGCAGCGCGCCCTCGGGCTGGCCGACCCAGGGGCGCGGCGTCCGCACCCAGTAGCAGCCGTCGACGATGTCGTCGCGACGGAACAGGAACTCGCCGCCGCCAGCCTTGCCTCCAAAGAACGCGGCAAAGCGGTCATGCGCCGCGATTGGACTGGTGTCGGCGGTAAAGGTGACCGCCGCCTCGAAGATCTCGGCATGCGGATCAGCGCGCGTGTCGGTGCGCGGCCCGGTATCCAGGAATTCCTTCGGATACAGACTGGCGTTGGGATCGGGATTGATTGGAGACACGGTTTGGGAAAACCACGAAGGTTGGCAAGCGTAGCGCGTCTAAATGCATGATCCAACACGAAAATTCATGCCATATCTCGTCTAGTCCAATGGATCGAGGCGATTTGACCGGTTGGCCGATGCTCCTCCCGGGCCTTGAAGTGGTTGCCGCATGCCCTTATCATTAGCACTCGCTTGCGCTGAGTGCTAACAGTCTCCGGGTTTTGGCGTCTGGATGGCGGTTGGCATCAACGTGACGCTGAACCTGGAGCCTGACTCCCTCATTTTTATTTTTGCTTTGCCCGACTTTCGGGCTCATTGCCTCTCAAGGAGACCCCATGAAGATTCGTCCGCTGCACGATCGCGTGATCGTCAAGCGCCTGGACAACGAGCGCAAGACGGCCTCCGGCATCGTCATCCCCGATAGCGCCGCCGAGAAGCCCGACCAGGGCGAGATCATCGCCGTCGGCCCCGGCAAGCGCGATGACAACGGCAAGCAGGTGGCGCTCGACGTCAAGGTCGGCGACCGCGTGCTCTTCGGCAAGTACGCCGGCCAGTCCGTCAAGGTCGACGGCGAGGAACTGCTCGTGATGCGCGAAGAAGACCTGATGGGCGTGATCGCCTGAGGCTTCTGCCCCCTTCCCAGCAAATCCCCAATCGAATCAGGAGTTACTAGATGGCAGCCAAGCAAGTTTTCTTCGGCGATGACGCGCGTCATCGCATGGTCCGCGGCGTCAACGTTCTGGCCAACGCGGTCAAGGTCACCCTCGGCCCCAAGGGCCGCAACGTCGTGCTCGAGCGCAGCTTCGGCGCCCCGACCGTCACCAAGGACGGCGTCTCGGTGGCCAAGGAAATCGAACTGAAGGACAAGTTCGAAAACATGGGCGCCCAGATGGTCAAGGAAGTTGCTTCCAAGACCTCGGATAACGCCGGTGACGGCACCACCAC
>CAZTUT010000267.1:0-2399 GCA_964616395.1 uncultured Burkholderiaceae bacterium | reverse complement strand
CGTTCGCTCAAATAGCCGTCGCCAACGTACTCGATCCGGGCTTCCGCCAGCCGACTCGACAGGGCGACGTTGCCGTCTGTGATGTCGCGCGGCCGCAGCCGGCCTTCGAGGCTGATGCGCGTCTTCTCGCCGTTGACGTTGATCTCCTGGTCGCCTTTCACGAACAGGTCGCCGTTCGGATAGACCTCCTGCACCCGGACGCTGAGCTGGGCGACCATGCGCCCGCTGCGGGTTACCGCGCCACGGCCATCCGTCTGGTCGCCGATGCTGGCCTGGAAACCCTGGCGCCGCGGTGCAAGCGTGCTGATTTCGCCGCCGATCCCGTAGCTCTTGTCGCTCTTCATGTCGGCCGAGTTCGTGGCTGACGAGTTCTCGACAACGAGGATCGTCACGATGTCGCCTGTCGCCACGCCGCGGCGGTCGGCTGTCAGCGGCGTGAACCTCTCGGTATTGACGAGGTCGGCTGCCATTGCGTTCAGTACGGCTGTCGACGACAGCAGCATCGCCAAGCCGATTGCGGCCTGCCGCTGGCGACGCAAGGTGGGCATCCGTGTTGTAGTCATCGCAGGGAGTCCTTGGGCGCAACTGCGTGTGATTGCCGTGCAGCCGGAACGGCGGCGACGGCGAGATCGCGATCGTCGAACCGGACAAATATCGGGCGGCCGGCGCGTCCGTCCTGCACAGCCGTTGCGCGGCGCGATGCACTGATGTGCCCGACCGCGATCCGAATCGGCACCTCGTCGCCTGCGCGTACGGCCGCGAACAGGGTTGGGTCGGCTACCGGTATCAGCGTGCCGGTGTCCAGATCAGAGGCAGCGCGAAGAACGCCACTGCGTACATCGAGCCGGGTGGCCGCGCGCTCGATCTGCGCAGTGGGCGCAAGGATCGCTTCGACGTCGGTGGCGAGGAGCGCGACGTGGCGCGGCAGCGGCACGCGCAGGCGCCATGCCGGCACCGAGGCCTGCCAGTCGACCTGAACGGGGAGCGTGCCTACGGCGATGCCGTCGACCCTGACCGTTACCGTGACGGTGCTTGTCGGTGGTGCATCCAGGGGACGCGCGGGCAGGGCGACGGCGTAGCTGATCTGACCGCGCGGCGCCAGCAATGCGTCATTTACTGCAGCGCGCGACGCAGCGGTGCACTGGTGCCCTCCGCCGGCGACGCATCGCTCGATCCATGCACTGCGAACCTGTTCCAGCAGGGGCTCGATCGGGGCTGATTGCAAGATTGGAACCACGCGTACCCGGTCATGCTCGGTCAGTGCTGGAATCCTTTGCCAGAGATCGGGGGCGGCGCGCAGCATGACATCGGCAAGGGCGCGTCCGGAGATCTCGAAGGGCTGTGCATTGATGCCGAGACGCGCCACAACAAGACCGTCCGCCTGGCGGTTTGCCTCGGAGGAAAGCGCTGCGCGGGTTGCCTTGCTCAGCAGGTCGCCCAACCGCACGAGTGGCCCAACCGCAGTTACCTCGGCCGAGAGCGCACCTGTCGCAACGGTCGGTGGTGCCGCACGCGCAGGCTGCGTGAGCGCCAGCACGCTGATTGAGATGAGGATCGCAACACCGCGCATGATCAGCGGCGCAACTGGTTGACCGTATTCATCATTTCGTCGGCGGCCTGCACAACCCGGGCGTTAGCCGCGTAGGCGCGCTGCATCAGCAGCATGCCTACCATTTCGTCGACCATCTTCACGTTCGACGTCTCGAGATAGCCCTGCGCCAGCAGCCCGAGCCCGCCCTCGCCGGGCTGGCCTCGCGTGCTGTCTGCCAAGGCGTCGGTGAGCTGGTACAGGCCGTCGCCCAGTGCGGTGAGCGCTCGGCCGTCGCGCACTGCAACCAGCTCGATCTGGCCGATCGGCTGCGCGCCGGCGCTGCCCGATGTCGTGGCGAATACCTGGCCGTTATCGGCGATGAGGACGCTGGTGGCATCGCGCGGCACGGAGATGCTGCTCTTGAGTGGCAGGCCGTTGGCTGCCGCGAGCGAACCGTCGGCATTCACCCGCAGCGTGCCGCCCCGCCACAACAGCGTCTGGCCGGCGGGTGCCAGCAATTCGATGAAACCGGCGCCGCGCACGGCCACATCGAGCGCGCTGTCGGTCTTGCGAAGATCGCCGGCGTCGAGGACCTTGGGCGCCGCGGACGCCGCAACCCCCAGGCCCGGCGCCGCCGTGCTGCGCGACAGTCCGGCCGTCGGATCCGCGGCGCTGGTCAGTCCGACCATCTCGGAGAAGTTGACCGCACTACGCTTGTAGGCCGGGGTGTTTACGTTGGCCACGTTGTTGGCCACGGCGTCCACGCCGACCTGCTGCGCACGCAGCCCGGTGGCGCCGATGTAGAAGACGTTGTTCATCCTTGCGAGTCTCCGATGCGCCGCAGCGCGCGATCCATCATGTCTTCGTG
>CAZTUT010000266.1:0-2420 GCA_964616395.1 uncultured Burkholderiaceae bacterium | reverse complement strand
CGCCTTGGCGTGGGCGATCGCCTCCTTGGTCTGCGGCATCACGCCGTCGTCGGCGGCCACCACCAGGATGACGATGTCGGTTGCCTTGGCACCGCGGGCGCGCATGGCAGTGAATGCCTCGTGGCCCGGCGTGTCGAGGAAGGTGATGATCCCGCGCGGCGTCTCCACGTGGTAGGCGCCGATGTGCTGGGTGATGCCACCGGCCTCGCCCGCGGCCACCTTGGTGCGGCGGATGTAGTCCAGCAGCGAAGTCTTGCCGTGATCGACGTGACCCATGATCGTGACCACCGGCGGACGCGGCACCGGCGTCAGCTCGATGGTGGTCCCGGCATCGGACTCGGCCAGCAGCGCTTCCGGATCGTCGAGCTTGGCGGCGATCGGGTTGTGGCCGAGCTCGGTCACCAGAATCATCGCGGTGTCCTGGTCGAGCACCTGGTTGATCGTCACCATCTGGCCAAGCTTCATCAGGACCTTGATGACCTCCGAGGCCTTGACCGACATCTTGTGCGCGAGGTCGGCCACGGTGATCGTCTCCGGCACCGTGACGTCGCGGACCACCTGCTCGGCCGGCGCCTGCATGGCGTTGCGATCGCCGCGATCATCGGACTTGCGGTGGCCACGTGGCCCGCCGCGCCAGCCCGAACTCGGTGCGACGTCGCCCCGGGTCTTCAGCGCGCGCTTCTTCGCGGCATCTTCCGACCAGCTCGACGCAAGCTTGCCCGACTTGACTTCCTTGACGCCCGGCTTCTTGTCGTCCTTCTTGGCCTCGCCCGGCTTGGCGGCCGGCTTGGCTGCCGGCTTGTGCAGCGTGCCGGGCGTTGCCACCGGGGCGGGGGCCACCGGCTCCGGCGCCTTCAGCACCTTCGACGGCTGCGACATCATGTTCTTGATCGCGGCCACTTCATCTTCAACGGCGCGGCGCGCCCGATCCTGGGCTACGCGCGCATCGGCCGCAGCCTTCTCGGCGGCGGCCTTCTCGGCCTGCGCGCGCTCCACGGCAACGCGGGCCTGCTCGGCACGCTCGCGCTCGGCGGCCTGCGCAGCCTCGTCGGCCACGGTCGCGCCTTCGGCCTTGGCGCTCGCCTCGGCCGCCTGTTCTTCCTGACGACGACGCGCCTCGGCCAGCTCACGCTCGGCGCGTTCGGCGCGTTCTCGCGCCTCAGCCGCCTGGCGGGCAATCAGTTCCGACTGGCGACGCGCTTCCTCTTCGCGGCGGGCGCGCTCGGCCTCGTCGATGACCGGCGCAACCGCGACCGGCTCGGCGGTGGCCTCGGGCTCCGGCGCCGACTCGTCGCGCTTGACGAAGACACGCTTCTTGCGCACCTCGACCTGGATCGTGCGCGCCTTGCCGGAACCATCGGCCTGCTTGATCTCCGAGGTCTGCTTGCGCGTCAGCGTGATCTTCTTCTTCTCCGTCGCCTCGCCGGCCCCATGCGCCTTGCGCAGCGAGTCCAGCAGGCGCGCCTTGTCGTCCTCGCTGAGGGCATCGTCCTCGGCCGATTTCGCCACACCGGCGGCGCGCAGCTGTTCAAGCAGCAGCTTGGGCGGAACTTTCAGTTCCGCGGCGAATTGGGCAACCGTATTGCTCGGCATAGGTCCGGGTTCTCCGTTGGCCGGTACGCGTCTCAGGCGAACCAGTGGGCGCGCGCGCCCATGATCACGGTCTTGGCGCGCTCCTCGTCGATGCCGGTCAGCTCGACCAGTTCATCGACGGCCAGCTCGCCCAGATCGTCGCGGGTGTGAATATTGCCGCTGGCCAGTCGTGCCGCCAGTTCCTTGTCCATGCCTTCGAGTTCGAGCATGGCCGGCTCGACCTTCTCGAGGCTTTCCTCGCGCGCGATGGCCTCGGTCAGCAGCGCGTTGCGGGCGCGCGTGCGCAGTTCCTCGACCGTGTCTTCGTCGAATGCCTCGATCTCGAGCAGCTCGTTGACCGGCACGTAGGCGATTTCGTCGAGCGACGCGAAACCCTCGGAGATCAGGATGTTGGCGATCTCCTCGTCGACGTCGAGCTTCTCGATGAAGGTCGCGCGGATCGACGACTGCTCGCCCTCCTGCTTCTGCTGCGACTCCTCGGCCGTCATGATGTTGATCTGCCAGCCGGTCAGCTCGGAGGCCAGACGCACGTTCTGGCCGCTGCGGCCGATGGCGATGGCGAGGTTGTCCTCGTCGACCACCACGTCCATCGCGTGCTTGTCTTCATCGACCACGATCGAGCTGACGTTGGCCGGCGCCAGCGCGCCGATCACGAACTGCGCCGGGTCATCGGACCACAGCACGATGTCGACCCGCTCACCGGCCAGCTCATTGGTCACCGCCTGAACGCGCGAGCCGCGCATGCCGACACAGGTGCCGATCGGATCGATGCGGCGGTCGTTCGTCCAGACCGCGATCTTGGCGCGCACGCCGGGGTCGCGCGCCGC
>CAZTUT010000265.1:2223-2503 GCA_964616395.1 uncultured Burkholderiaceae bacterium | reverse complement strand
ATCATGAAGCGGCTGCCGTCGATCCGCGAGATCGCGATCAAGTTCGCCAACGTTGATCCGATCAAGGAGCCGATCCCGGTCGTGCCGACCATCCACTATCAGATGGGTGGCATTCCGGCCAATTACCACGGCGAAGTTGTCGTTCCCAAGAACGGCGATCCGAATGCGGTGGTGCAGGGCCTGTACGCGATCGGCGAGTGCGCCTGCGTCAGCGTGCACGGTGCCAACCGGCTCGGCACCAACTCGCTGCTCGACCTCGTGGTGTTCGGCCGCGCTGCCG
>CAZTUT010000265.1:0-2213 GCA_964616395.1 uncultured Burkholderiaceae bacterium | reverse complement strand
GCAATTCGCCGCGCGAGCACAAGCCGCTTCCTGCGGGTGCGGGCGACACCACGATGGCGCGTCTGGCTGCGCTCGACGCGCGCAGCGGTGGCGAGCGCACGCAGGATGTTGCCAACGACATCCGCAAGGCGATGCAGACCCACTGCGGCGTGTTCCGCACCGGTAGCCTGCTGTCGGAGGGCGTGACCAAGATCATGGCGCTGGATGAGCGCCGCAAGCATGTGTCGATCGACGACAAGTCCAAGGTGTTCAACACTGCCCGCATCGAGGCGCTCGAGCTGGACAACCTGATCGAAACGGCCAAGGCCACGATCGTCTCCGCCGAGGCGCGGACCGAGAGCCGCGGCGCGCATGCGCGCGACGACTACCCGGAGCGCGACGACGCCAATTTCATCAAGCACACGCTGTTCTACTCCGAAGGCAACCGCCTCGGCTACAAGCCAGTCAATATGAAGCCGATGACGGTCGAGACCTTCCAGCCGAAGAAGCGCACGTTCTGAGGCCCAGCCACCCGAGCCGAGCACCCACATGACAGCCAACAGTTCTTCCGAAAACAGCGCCGTGGCCAGCACCGCGGCGGGAACGCGCGTCGTCCGCTTCGAGATCTATCGCTACGACCCGGACAAGGACGCCAAGCCGTACATGCAGAAGCTCGAAGTCACGCTGCTGCCGACCGACAAGATGCTGCTGGACGCGCTGATGCGGATCAAGAGCGATGTCGATGACAGCCTGTCGCTGCGCCGCTCATGCCGCGAGGGGGTGTGCGGGTCCGATGCAATGAACATCAACGGCCGCAACGGTCTGGCCTGCACCACCAACCTGCGCGACCTCAAGGAGCCGATCGTGCTGCGGCCGCTGCCGGGCCTGCCGGTGATCCGCGACCTGATCGTCGACATGACGCAGTTCTTCAAGCAGTATCACTCGGTCAAGCCGTTCCTCATCAACGACAGCACGCCGCCCGAGAAGGAGCGTCTGCAGTCTCCCGAAGAGCGCGAGGAACTCGACGGCCTGTACGAGTGCATCCTGTGCGCCTGCTGCTCGACCAGCTGTCCGAGCTTCTGGTGGAATCCGGACAAATTCGTCGGACCGGCCGGCCTGCTGCAGGCGTACCGTTTCATCGCCGACAGCCGCGACCAAGCGACCAACGAGCGGCTCGACAACCTCAACGATCCGTACCGTCTGTTCCGCTGCCACACGATCATGAACTGCGTGGATGTCTGCCCCAAGGGGCTCAATCCCACGCGCGCGATCGGGAAGATCAAGGAATTGATGGTCCGGCGGGCCGTCTAGCACCAGGCGGGTGCATTCGAGCCAGGGCTTCGGGGGACGACGTGACAGCCGCCATCTGTGAACTTGAAACGCGTCGTCTGCGCTGGCGAGCCCGCCGTGGTCTGCTGGAGAACGACCTGATCATCACGCGGTTCTTTGAGCGCCATGCGGATTCGCTTGACGCCGAGCAGGTCGCCGCCCTGACGCGTCTGCTGGAATTGCCCGACAACGAGCTGCTCGACCTGCTGCTGGCGCGGACGGAGCCGTCCGCGCCGTTGGATACCGAGGCCGACCGACGGCTGCTGGCGCAACTGCGTGCCTGCTGATTTCGTCCGGCGCGGATCCTGCTAGAGCCCATACGAACGACACGACACAACCCACGCGATCGCAACCCAAGGACAACACCATGGCACTTCCGGCACCCAGCGACAAGGCGACGCTGACCTTCAACGACGGCACGGCGCCGCTGGACATCCCGATCTACCGCGGCACCGTCGGACCGGACGTGCTCGACATCCGCCACCTGTACGGCAAGACCGGCAAGTTCACCTACGACCCGGGCTTCATGTCGACCGCGTCGTGCAACTCGACGATCACCTACATCGATGGCGACAAGGGCGAACTGCTGTACCGCGGCTACCCGATAGAACAACTCGCCACGCAGTGCGACTTCCTCGAGGTCTGCCACTTGCTGCTTTTCGGCGATTTGCCCGACCTCAAGCAGAAGGGCGACTTCGTCAAGCGCGTGACCAACCACACGATGGTGCACGAGCAGATGCAGTTCTTCCTGCGCGGCTTCCGCCGTGACGCCCACCCGATGGCGGTGATGACCGGCCTGGTGGGGGCGATGTCAGCCTTCTATCACGACAGCACGGACGTCCATAACGCACAGCACCGCGAGATCGCCGCGCACCGGCTGATCGCCAAGATGCCCACGCTGGTGG
>CAZTUT010000264.1:0-2547 GCA_964616395.1 uncultured Burkholderiaceae bacterium | reverse complement strand
TGGCGACGACCCGGAAGCAGTGGCACTGGTCACCCAGTTGGCTGTCGAGTACCGTCAGACCTTCGGCAAGGATGTCGTGATCGACATCATCTGCTTCCGCAAGCTCGGCCACAACGAGCAGGACGAGCCGATGGTCACCCAGCCGCTGATGTACAAGAAGATCGCCCAGCACCCGGGTACGCGCAAGCTGTACGCCGACAAGCTGGTCACGCAAAAGACGCTGACGGCCGAGGAGCCCGACGCGATGGTCAAGGCGTACCGGCAGGCGATGGACGAGGGTCGTCATACGGTCGACCCGGTGCTCACCAACTACAAGAGCCAGTACGCGGTCGACTGGTCGGCCTTCCTGAACCGCAAGTGGACCGACCATGCCGATACCGGCATCCCGATGGCCGAACTGAAGCGGCTGGCGCAGCGGATCACGACCATCCCCGACAGTTTCAAGCTGCATCCGCTGGTCGAGAAGGTGGTCGCTGACCGCCGTGCGATGGGCGAGGGCAAGCTGCCGGTGGACTGGGGCATGGCCGAGCATCTGGCGATTGCCTCGCTGGTGTCGAGCGGCTATCCGGTGCGGATCACCGGACAGGACTCGGGGCGTGGCACGTTCACGCATCGCCATGCGGTGCTGCATGACCAGAACCGCGAGAAGTGGGACTCGGGCGCCTGGGTACCGCTGCAGCATGTGTCCGACAAACAGGCGCCGTTCCTGGTGATCGATTCGGTGCTGTCCGAGGAGGCCGTGCTGGCCTTCGAGTATGGCTATGCATCGGCCGAGCCGAATGCGCTCGTGATCTGGGAGGCGCAGTTTGGCGACTTCGTCAACGGCGCGCAGGTCGTGATCGACCAGTTCATCAGCTCGGGCGAGGTCAAGTGGGGCCGCCAGTCGGGCCTGACGATGATGCTGCCGCACGGCTATGAGGGGCAGGGCCCCGAGCACTCGTCGGCGCGCATCGAGCGCTTCCTGCAACTGTGCGCGGACAACAACATCCAGGTGGTGCAACCGACCAGCGCGGCGCAGATCTTCCATCTGCTTCGGCGCCAGATGATCCGTCTGTTCCGCAAGCCGCTGGTCATCATGACGCCCAAGTCGTTGCTGCGGCACAAGGATGCGGGCTCCTCGCTGCAGGAACTGGCGCGTGGCGAGTTCCAGACCGTGATCGGCGACACCGCCGGTCTCGAGCCCAAGGACGTCAAGCGCGTGCTGGCCTGCTCGGGCAAGGTCTACTACGACCTCGTCAACACCCGCAAGGATCGCGGCGTGACCGACGTGGCGATCCTGCGCCTGGAGCAGTTGTACCCGTTCCCGCACAAGGCACTGGCCACCGAGCTGAAAAAGTACCCGAACTGCAGCGAGATCGTGTGGGTGCAGGACGAGCCGCAGAACCAGGGGTCATGGTTCTACGTCCAGCACCACCTGCTGGAGAACATGAGCGAGGGTCAGAAGCTCGCCTATGCCGGCCGTGCTGCCTCGGCGTCGCCGGCTGTCGGCTACTACGCCAAGCACAACGAACAGCAGAAGGCGCTGATCGACACCGCCTTCGGCAAGCTCAAGGGTCTCGTCCTCAACAAATAGTCACGCGGCGCCGGGCGGTGTACCGCCGGCCGCGCGCCCGCGCTTGCGCGGGTGCTGTCAGCCGCGAACCGCCCGGATGCGCCGCCCCAGCAACGCATTCGAAAACGGAAGCCAGACATGTCCATCGTTGAAGTGAAGGTCCCGCAGTTGTCCGAGTCGGTCGCCGAAGCGACGCTGCTGTCGTGGAAGAAGAAGGCCGGCGAGGCCGTTGCCATCGATGAAGTGCTGATCGAAGTCGAGACCGACAAGGTCGTGCTCGAAGTACCGGCCCCGTCTGCCGGCGTCATGGCGGAGATCGTGATGCCCGATGGCAGCACCGTCACGTCGGGTCAGGTGATCGCGCGGATCGACAGCGCTGGCAAGGCCGGTGCTGCTGCGCCGGCGGCCGCTTCGTCCCCCGCTCCTGCACCTGCGGCTGCTGCCCCTGCTGCTGCGCCCGCCAGCAAGAGCGGCGTGGCCATGCCGGCCGCCGCCAAGCTGATGGCCGACGCCGGGCTGAGCGCCAGTGACGTTGCCGGTTCCGGCCGCGACGGCCGCATCACCAAGGGCGATGTGCTCGGCGCGGTTGAAGCCGCTGCCAAGCGCCCCGCCGCGCCGGCGTCGGCCGCCGCTCCGGTTGCGCCTGCACCGCGCGCCGCGCTGCCTGAAGTCAAGGCGCCGATTGACATGGCGGCGCTGTCCGGTCGGCCCGAGCAGCGGGTCCCGATGTCGCGCCTGCGTCAGCGCGTGGCCGAGCGGTTGGTGCAGTCGCAGTCCACAGCAGCCATCCTGACCACGTTCAACGAGGTCAACATGCAGCCGGTGATGGACATGCGCAATCGCTACAAGGACAAGTTCGAGAAGGAGCATGGCGTCAAGCTCGGTTTCATGTCGTTCTTCGTCAAGGCAGCGGTCGCGGCGCTGAAGAAGTATCCGGTGGTCAACGCCTCGGTCGACGGCAACGACATCGTCTACCACGGCTACTTCGACATCGG
>CAZTUT010000263.1:1566-2633 GCA_964616395.1 uncultured Burkholderiaceae bacterium | reverse complement strand
GCCAGCCGCTCTTCACGCTCGGCCAGGTGGCGCTGAATGACGCCATCATGGTGTTCGCCTTCGCGCCCATCGTCGCGCTGCTGCTCGGCCTGTCCTCCATCACCGTGCCCTGGGACACGCTGATCACCTCCGTGCTGCTGTACATCGCCATCCCGGTGCTGATCGCGCAGCTGTGGCGCAAGGCACTCCTGGCCAAAAGCCCGGCGGCGTTGGAGGCGACGCTCGCGACGATCGGGCCTTGGTCGATCACCGCGCTGCTGCTCACGCTGGTGCTGCTGTTCGGTTTTCAGGGTGATGCCATCCTGAAGCAACCGCTGGTGATCGTCATGCTCGCCGTGCCGATCCTGATTCAAGTGCTGTTCAACGCCGCCGGGGCCTACTGGCTCAACCGTCGGCTCGGCGAATCACACCGCGTGGCCTGCCCGTCGGCGCTGATTGCGGCGAGCAACTTCTTCGAACTGGCGGTGGCCGCAGCGATCAGCCTGTTCGGCTTCGATTCCGGCGCGGCACTGGCCACCGTGGTCGGCGTGCTGATCGAAGTGCCGCTCATGCTGCTTGTCGTGCGCGTAGTGAACCGCAGCAAGGGCTGGTACGAACGCGGCGTCGCCTGCAGACCCGAGTAACTTCTCGGCCGTCGCCATCACGCATGGTTGCGGCCAGGCTTCACGTTCGGTAAAGCCTGCCGCATCCCATCGTCACGCGGGAACAATCCGCGTCACGCCGCGACTGGAGAGCAACCGCACCGCATCGCCCGCGCGCAGGCGGGTCGACCCGGCTTCCTGCACGATCGCGACCAGCGTGCCATCGGCCAGCCTCACGGTGATTTCCACCGCCGGCACCCGAGCCGTGCTGTCCTCGATCGCCTGACCGATCACGCCGCCGAGTACGCTGCCGCCGATGGCGCCGATCGTCGAACCGTTGCCTTTCCCGATCGAACTGCCGGCGACCCCGCCGATGGCAGCACCCGCCAAGGTCCCAACCCCGCTGCGCTCGCGGTCCAGCACCACATCCCGCACCGACTCAACGACAGCAACGCGGACCGTCTGCTCGCGCAAGGCCTCGCTGCG
>CAZTUT010000263.1:0-1466 GCA_964616395.1 uncultured Burkholderiaceae bacterium | reverse complement strand
CGCGATCAGAACGAATAGCGGACGCCAAGGCTCACCAGCTGCGCGCGCGCACGACCGGTATTGGCTGCATCACCGACGGGGCCGAAGTACTCGTATTCGCCGACCAGGCTCATGTTGGCGTTCAACCGGTATTCGGCACCCGCCCCGGCGTAGACATTGGTCTTACGCTTCTTCGCCGAGTCCGAAGCACTCGAGCCGGCGGCCGTGGCCGTAAGTTCGTTCCGCACTTCCGTGGAAGCAAGGCCCAACTTGCCGAACAGCGCGATGTCGTTCGTGACCGGCATCGAAGCAACGCCTGCAAGCGTGAGCGCCCGCGTACGGTAGCGAGACGTGATGTCGAGCCCCAGCGACGGCGCGCGGTACTCGTACTTCGCTTTGCCCAGATCCACGGCGCCGACTTCGACGCCCAGCCAGTCGTTGAACCGGTAGCCCGCGCTCAGCTTGTAGCCAAGGGTGTTGGGGCTGTCGTTGCCGGTCAGGCTGCCGACCGGCAGACCCACCGAGCTGGCAACCGACGCAGGCGAAAAGTCCTCCGACTTGAAGTTCGTGATCCCCAGGCCAAGGGCAGCGCCCACATACGGACCGGGTCGCGACGTCGCGGGCGTTTGCGCCTTTACGCACGGCGCTGCCACCGAGGCCGCAAGGGCACCAGCGAGCAGGGCGAGGTTCAACAGGGTGACAGGGCTTCGGGAGACGTCTTGACTTGGCATGGCAATTCCTTGGGTGCAGTTCATTGGAGTTGATCGATTCGATTTGACGTGGAAGTTCTTTCCACGTTTTTCAGTATCCGTGTAATTCTTTTACACGTCAAGTCTGAAAGCTGGTACTGTCCGACCCATGCCCGATTCAACCCCGCCTCACGCTCCGCAATTCCTGCTCGACGCAGTGCGCCGCATCGTCACCCCGGTCGTGCGCCTGCTGCTGCACTTCGGCATCACGTACCCGGTGTTCGCCGAGTTGATCAAGCGGGTCTATGTGCAGGTTGCAGACCGCGAGTTCGCGCTGCCCGAGCGCGAGCAGACCGCCAGCCGGCTGTCGCTGTTGACCGGCATTCACCGTCAGGAGATCAACCGCCTGCGCGAAACGCTCGGCGCCGGCAGCGAGGCGCCGATCGAGAAGGCAAGCGCTGCTGCAGCGCTGTCCCCACGGCTGCTGATGACCTGGACGCAAAACGCGCGGTTTCTCGACATTGGCTCAGAGCCGGCTCTGCTCTTTCGCTCGACGACGCAGGGCGAACCGTCGTTCGAAGAACTGGTGCAGACGGTCAGCAAGGACATCCGGCCGCGTGCCGTGCTCGACGAATGGCTGCGGCTCGGCATCGTCGAGATCACCGACGACGGGCGGGTCAAGCTCAACGTCAAGGTGTTCGTGCCGAGCGATTCGCTGCCGGATAAGGCCGCAGTCATCGCGAACATCCTGGCGGATCACATCAGCGCCTGCGTGCACAACCTGCGAGGAACAGGGGA
>CAZTUT010000262.1:0-2641 GCA_964616395.1 uncultured Burkholderiaceae bacterium | reverse complement strand
ACCTGCTGCGGCGCGCGATGGGCAAGAAGAAGCCCGAGGAGATGGCCAAGCAGCGCAGCATCTTCGTCGAGGGTGCGCGCGGCAAGGGGGTGGACGAGAACGTCGCCACCGAGCTGTTCGACCTGATGGAGAAGTTTGCCGGCTACGGCTTCAACAAGAGCCACTCGGCGGCTTACGCGCTGGTGGCCTACCAGACCGCGTATTTCAAGGCACATCATCCGTCCGCGTTCATGGCGGCCAACCTGACCGCGGTGATGGACGACACCGACAAGGTCAAGGAACTGATCGAGGATTGCAAGGCGATCGGGCTGACGATCCAGCCGCCCGACGTCAATACCGGAACCTGGCGCTTCGAGCCGGTCGACGCCCGCACCGTGCGCTACGGGCTGGGCGGCATCAAGGGCACGGGCCGCGGCGCGATCGACGCGCTGCTGGCTGCACGTCAGCGCGGCGGTCCGTTCACCAGCCTGTTCGACTTCTGCGCGCGGGTCGAGAAGAACGTCGTCAACCGTCGCGTAGTCGAGGCGCTGGTGCGCGCCGGCGCATTCGATGCGCTCGATGCCGACCGGGCGAAGCTGTTCGCTACCGTGGGCCGGGCGCTGGAGGCCGCCGAGAAGGCCGCTGCCGACGCCGGACAGACCTCGCTGTTCGGCGGACCGGCCGAAGGCGTGGTGGCCGACATCGAGTACGTGGCGGCGCGGCCGTGGAGCGAGCGCGAGCGGCTCGCCGCCGAGAAGCTGGCGCTGGGCTACTACTTCAGCGGCCACCTGTTCACCGAGTACGAGGTCGAGGCGCGGCGGCTCGCGCCCACGCGGCTGGCCGATGTGCGGCAGGCGCGCGAGCAGGTGCGGCTGGCTGGCGTGATCGTTTCGTCGCGCACCCAGAACACGCGGCGTGGCCGCATGGGCGTGATCGTGCTCGACGACGGCTCCGCGCAGCTCGAGCTGATGGTGTTCGCCGAGCTGTTCGACCGCCGTCGCCCGATCCTGAAGGAAGACACGCTGGTATTCGTCAACGGTCGCGTGCGCTTCGACGAATTCAACCAGCGGCTGTCGGTCAGCGCCGACGACGTGATGGATCTGGCCGAGGCCCGCGCGCGCGCTGCGGCGCGGCTGCAGATCGACTGCGATGGCGGCGCCGATGTGAGCCGGCTCAAGTCGCTGCTGCAGAGTTACCGCGTGACCAATGGTGCCAGCCCGACCGGCTGCCGCGTGGTGCTGGGCTTTCGCAACGCCGGCGGCTGCGCGGAGCTGGCGCTGCCCGAGGAGTGGCGGGTGCGCCCCGACGAGGCGCTGGTCACCGACCTGCGCGCGCAGCCGCGCGTGCGGCGGGTGGCTTTCCAGTATCAGTGACGGTCAGGCCGCGGCTGCATCATCCGCAGCAGCTACGGCATACCGGTCCAGCCCGAGCTCTGCGCGCACCGTGCCGCTGGCGAGGCGCGCGTGCAGCCGCTCCAGGTTTCGGGCCTCGAAGCGGCGGTCGTTCTCGCGGTGCCACAGATGCAGCATCCCGGTGGCGAAGCCGCCTTCCTTGCGCCGCACGCCGGCATTGAGCAGCCGCACCGCGAGGTCGGAGTCCTCGAAGCCCCAGCCCTCGTAGGTTTCGTCGAAGCCGTTGACCGTCCGGAAATCGTCCGCCCACACACCGAGGTTGCAGGTGCGCACCCGCTGCCAGCGGCGCGCGGCCAGCTTGCGCAGCGGCCCCAGCGGCAGCGTGCGCAGTGGCAGCGTGCGATTGATCGCGCCCGCGTGTCGCGCCACCCGCCAGCGGTCGAGCGACCACTGGTGCAACGGCCAGTGCTCGGCCAGCGCCTGCGCGGTGAACTGTTCCGACAGCAGGATTCGGTTGCCGGCGACCATCCAGCCGGGCTCGGCGAGCGCGCGGTGGCGGGCGATGAAGTCGCTGCGGGGGATGCAATCGCCGTCGATGAACAGCAGGTAGGCGCCGGTGGCCTGCGCCGCCGCGCGGTTGCGCGCAGCGCCTGCGCGGAAGCCACGATCCTCCTGCCACACATGCGTGACCGGCACCGGCGCCTGCCGGGCGAGGTCGGCCACCAGCGCGCCGGTGTCATCGCGCGAGCCATCGTCGGCCACCAGCACCTCGAAGTCGCGATCGGTCTGGGCAAAGAGGCCGGTCAGCACCGCGCGCAGCGCGTCAGGCCGGTTGTAGGTGGTGGCGACCACCGAGATCAGGGGTGCGCGCGTCATCGGTCGGGCGTGCGGATGGCGGACGGCGTGTCCGGCCGCGCGGTCTCCACTGGCTGCAGACGTAGCCGCGGGTCGAGGGCGTCGGCCGGTTCGGCCAGCAGCATCGCCTTCACGTACTTGTAGTAAGCGCCCTCGGCATTCGACACCGCCAGCATGAAGCCGCGCCGGCCATCGAGGAAGCCGCCGCGCAGCAGCCAGGTCCGGATGAAGGTCCACAGGCCATGCGCGACAGCGCTCGTCAGGCCGGGGCGCCGTCCCTTCTCGTGCAGCGACTGCGCGCCCCAGGTCGAGTAGGCGTTCATCTTGCCTAGCACCTGCTCAAGGTCGCGGAAGCTCTCGTGCATCAGCGGCTCGGTCAGCGTGCCGACCGGGCCGTCGACCACGCAGCGCTCGTGGATGCGGCCCTCGTAGCGGGCGGCGTCGCGACGCATCAG
>CAZTUT010000261.1:0-2664 GCA_964616395.1 uncultured Burkholderiaceae bacterium | reverse complement strand
GGGCGACAAGTTCGGTCAGGCGCAGCTTGTCCGGCCGGTCGTCCTGCTCACCAGCGGATTTGCTTGACCTCAAGTCCCAGAGCGGTAGCGACCTCGCTGAGCACGGGTCCCGCGTTAACACCGCAACTCAAAGGCATAGCTGGGCTTGGACCGAGCGAAACCTTGGCTCTCATAGAACAGA
Source organism: uncultured Burkholderiaceae bacterium (assembly GCA_964616395.1). Classification (GTDB taxonomy): domain Bacteria; phylum Pseudomonadota; class Gammaproteobacteria; order Burkholderiales; family Burkholderiaceae_F; genus JALHMQ01. The sequence goes on along the minus strand of CAZTUT010000261.1, from coordinate 2,483 downwards.
TGTGCGTCCCCCCGATGAAGGCCTGAGCGGAGCCGCACCCTCTCGTACCCGTTTGCAGAAGACCACATGACGGCCTCGCGCAGAAGCCTGCTCCCAATGCCTCCACGGCGAAACGTCGCTGCTACGACTAACGCTTGAACCTCGGCGTAGCCGTCACTTGCCACCAGTGATATGCCTTGCACGTGGCACAGACCGCTCAACCTCCCTTCAACGAGCGCGATGAATACGCAGTTCCCAGACCGCAAGGAGAGCCGCTGAAGCCTACGAGCAACCTCTTCGGGCGTTGCCTGGTAGCCAAGGTCCGGCAGCAGCCCGGCGATCGCCGTCGCGTCTGTGTTTTTAGCTGTGCGGATGACCAAGGCGGGTTCTATCTGATGCGCAGCGACTGAGTTGAACCGCACTCGCAGCGCGTCGGCTATCGAGCGACGAATTAGCCAAGAGTCTCGCCAGAAGCGGAGGTGATCTCGAGGCGACTAGCCACGCTTCCGATAAGGTTCGCATTTGCCGTTGGGACTCGATCCGGCGGATGTGTCGACTCGCCACAAGCAGTCACCCGCACTGGTCAACACAACGAACAGTGAAACGGCATCGCCGATAGCCGCTTTGAGTCGCAGTTCTCCATCAGCCTTCGCCACCGTGCAAACAAATTCCTTTCCGCTTGCGGCACGAACAAATCTAGCAAGCTCATCCGAAGCGCCGGGTCTCGGACCTCGATAGGCAAGCAAGCAATCACGCTGTGGCGGGCCATCCTGCGGCGAACCCGCGCCGGCCAACAGGACGGCTCCCTTTGCCTCGGATTCACCTGTATGGAGCAAGAAGCCTTCGGCGGACCAAGCCGTAGGCATGTAGATCAGAGCCGCCGCGATCGATGCGGTGAACAATTTATGGGACATGCGTTGCCTCGTTGGGCTAAAGTCGAAGTCAGTCGACCGCGAGCGCAAAGCGCGAAAGAGTCGGCTGGACGGACAAGTTGGGCGTCGCCATGCTGACGCTTACATGGAACCGTTAAACACTACTAGATACACAAAAAGCACTAAGGCGGCGCCAAACAATGGCGCACCAAAACCTGCCGCCGCCACTTGCAGCCACAACCTTGGACGGGATCCGACGGATCTCCGAGAAGCCAAGAACTGTGCATACGCGCAAGCCACGCACGGCACGATCAAAACAAAAAACTGCGTCACCAGTCCCGCTGCTGTAGTACTCGCGGAGTAGAAGGACCGCAAACCGAGCCATAACATCGCGGCGACATATAGGGCGGCGAGGCACGATAGACCTAGGAACGCCAAGAGTGGGTGGCTTACGAGTCCGGGCATGATTGCTGTGCCGTTCAACGCCAATGCTCAGCGGCGCCGGCACGGCGTCCGCTGCGGCTAAAGTTAGACGGCAGCGGCCCGCTGCCCGATGAGGACAGGCTGGAACAAGACATCATCCATTCGCCGCGTCTCAACAAAGCCCGCCTCCTGCATAAGAACCAACAGCCGGTCCACAGTCACTGCGTAGTATCGGCTACGAAGGACCTCGGTTACGCAGCTGCCGTCACGCCTGTCTAGGGTCAGGTATATCCGCAGGTCGTAATGGTCTCCGTCCCAGTCCCAAACCTGCACTGCCAGGAAGCGACCTTCCTCGACATCGCGCACGCCATAGGGCCGCACGTCAGGGTTGACCCGAGGAATCGTTGCGTAGTCCCGGACCGAAAAGACCCCCAGGCCGCCTGGCCTCAGGCACCGCAGACAGCTACGGAAGCAATCCAGCAGCTCTTCGTCGTTCAAGAGGTGCGGGATGCTGTTGTCGCACGCCACCACCGCTCCAAACTTACCCGAGGCGCTATGCCTCAGCGACCGCAGATCGTCGATATAAGTCTGGCTGCTCAGTCCCCGGTTCAGAAGCTCGGAATTCAGACGCTCGATGGCTCCGGGAGAGCAGTCGGAGCCCGTCACCGCATAACCGTTCATCAACAAACCGATCGTTTGAGTGCCGATACCGCAAGCAGCATCCAGAATCGCTTCACCGCGTCGCACTCCATGGCCGTCCAGGACGTGAGCCAATGCCGCACCTTGCCTTGCAACGGACGCGTCCCAGTCCTCGTACAGCAAGTGGAAGTACGGCGCGAGCTTGTCGTAGAAAGGTACGGCGTTACTCATGCTGTCTAACTTGATTTCGTGAACACCCGATGGCTGATAACCAAGGCGGATAACCTGGGAAACCGTTGGCCGCCCATCGGCCCCATCCGCCGCAACCCCTTGATTCCATTTAGTGTCTGGCGGAATCTCTGCGCCGAAGCACGACTAACCGAACCGAGAAACCCGCCTCGTTCGCTCGACCCGCATCAGGGTCAGCCGCAAAGCATCCGAGCGGCAAGCCTACGACCGCCCCAGCCGCAAGTCCAGCGGCAACCTAAAGGACGGCGCGTCCAAGTGTCGCGATAGCAATCACCAGCACGCCAAGGCAGAGATTGGTCAGCACCAGTTGCCGTATCCGGT
>CAZTUT010000260.1:0-2671 GCA_964616395.1 uncultured Burkholderiaceae bacterium | reverse complement strand
GCGAACGGCAGCGGCTTGCCGTCCTTCAGCGCCAGCCAGCCGCGCGCGATCCGGTAGATCGCCCAGATGCCGAGCGCGAACATGCCGACCACCCACGTGCCCAGGCCGATGACGATCAGCGCCAGCGGCACGGAGACGACGAACACGATCACCGCCCACAGCAGCGCGTACCAGAACGTGCGGATCTGCCAGGTGAAGTGCGACTCCAGCCAGGTGCCGCGCGCTTCGCTGCGCTTCACGTAGTTGATGATGACCGCGATGATCGACGGCCAGCCGAAGATGAAGCTGCCGACGATGCTGGCGGCGCCGAAGGCGCCCACCACGAGGCTGAACGCATGCAGCGCGTAGACCACGTGGGTGACCGTGACCAGGCTGCTGTCGGGGCGGGGCAGGGCGGGGGTTTCCATGCGTTCTCCTCAAAGGATCAGACCGAGCGTCTCAGCGCCGGGGCGGGCCGCATTCCATCGGTCATGCGCGATTGCAACGCCAGTACTGTAGTCCTGTCGCATGAGCCGTGTGTGGCGGCCGCAGTCGCGTGCGCCTCCGGTATCTTCCGCCGTTCGACCCCAATTCAAGAGCCGTTGCGCCTCGCTGCCATGAACCATCCGGTGCCTTCACCTGCGGTCACCAATCCGCTGCTTGCCCCCTGGACCGCCGAGTTCGGCCTGCCGCCGTTCGCCGACCTGCGACCCGAGCACTTCCTGCCGGCGTTCGACGCCGCGCTGGCGATGCACCGCGCCGAGATCGAGGCGATCGCCACCCGCGCCGAGGCGCCGAGCTTCGACAACACGGTGGCGGCGCTCGATGCCAGCGGCCGGATGCTGTCGCGCGTCGAGGCGCTGTTCCGCAACCTGACGGCCTCGCACACGTCGCCGGCGCTGCAGGAGGCCGAGCGCGCGCTGGCGCCGCGGCTGGCCGCGCATCGCAGCGACATCCTGCTCGATGCGCGGCTGTTTGCCCGCATCGAGGCGCTGCATGCGCAGCGCGACCGGCTCGGGCTCGACGACGAGCAGCGCCAGCTGCTGGCGCGCGTGCATCTGGACTTCGTGATGGCCGGCGCGCGGCTCGACGCAGCGGCGCGCGAGCGCATTGCGCAGATCGTGCGCGAGCATGCCGAGCTGACCACACGCTTCGGTCAGAACGTGCTGCACGCCGAGGCTACGCAGTGCCTGTGGCTGCGCAGCGAGGCCGAGCTGGCCGGTCTGCCCGACTTCCTGCGCGATGCCGCCCGCGCGGCGGCGCAGGAGCGCGGCGAGGCCGATGCCTGGGCGATCACGCTGAGCCGTTCGATGGTGGTGCCGTTCCTGACGTTCTCCACGCGGCGCGATCTGCGCCAGCAGGCCTACGCGCTGTGGAAGGCGCGCGGCGAGGGCGCCGGCGAGCGCGACAACCGGCCGATTGCGCGCCGCGTGCTGGCGCTGCGGCTGGAGCAGGCGCGGCTGCATGGCTACCCGAGCTTTGCGCACTTCGCGCTGGTGGACCGGATGGCGGGCACGCCCGAGGCGGTGCGCGGCCTGCTGCAGCGGGTGTGGCAGCCGGCGCGGCAGCGCGCCGAGGCCGAGCGCGCCGCGCTGCTGGACCTGGCCGCCGCCGATGGCCTGACCGCGATCGCGCCGTGGGACTGGCGCTATTACGCCGAGAAGCTGCGCCAGCAGCGCTACCGGCTCGACGACGCCGAGGTCAAGCCGTACTTCGCGCTCGACCGCATGCTGGAAGCGGCGTTCGACGTGGCCGGGCGCCTGTTCGGGCTGCGCTTCATCGCGCGGCCGGACCTGCCCGTCTACCACCCTGACGTGCGTGCCTTCGAGGTACGCCGCCGCGACGGCGGCGGCGAGCGCGCGGTGGGACTGTTCCTGAGCGACAACTTCGCGCGTGCCAGCAAGCGCAGCGGCGCGTGGATGAGCGCGTACCGCTGGCAGTCGTCGCTCGACGGCGGCACGCTGCCGATCATCGTCAACAACAACAACTTCGCCAAGGCGCCTGCCGGCCAGCCGACGCTGCTGTCGTTCGACGACGTGCGCACGCTGTTCCACGAGTTCGGTCACGGGTTGCACGGGCTGCTGTCGCAGGTGCGTTACGAGCGGCTGTCGGGCACCCAGGTGCTGCGCGACTTCGTCGAGCTGCCCTCGCAGATCTACGAGCACTGGGCGCTGCAGACCGCGGTGCTGCGGCAGCACGCGCGCCATGTGCAGACCGGCGAGCCGATCCCGGATGCGCTGCTGGAGAAGATCCGCGCGGCGCGCCAGTTCAACCAGGGCTTCGAGACGGTCGGCTACACCGCCTGCGCGCTGCTCGATCTGGCGCTGCACGAGCAGACCGACGACGACGGCGTGGACATCGCTGCCTTCGAACAGGCCGAGCTGGCGCGCCTCGGGCTGCCCGAGGGCACCTACACCTATCACCGGCTGCCGCACTTCCAGCATCTGTTCTCCGGCTACGGTTACGCCGCCGGTTACTACGTGTACATGTGGGCCGAGGTGCTCGACGCCGACGGCTTCGGCGCGTTCGAGGAGGCCGGCGATCCGTTCGACGCCGCCACCGCCGAGCGGCTGCACCGCCACATCTACGCCGCCGGCGGCAGCGTCGATCCGATGCAGGCCTACCGTGCGTTCCGCGGCCGCGACGCGCGCGTCGAGCCGCTGCTGGTCAAGCGCGGCCTGATGGCGGAGGC
>CAZTUT010000259.1:0-2679 GCA_964616395.1 uncultured Burkholderiaceae bacterium | reverse complement strand
CCTCCAGGCCGGTGTGCATGCTGCCCATGAGCACCCGGTTGGGCAGGGTGGTGAAGCCCAGGTCGAGCGGGGCCAGCAGGTGGGGGTAGGGTGCGGTCATGAGGGCGGATGGTAGCGGTGCGCGCCGCGGCGGCGATGGAGGAAAGGCTCGATTCGCTCGATTCGCGCAGCCGGACGGCGACCGCGCGCTGCCTGCATCTTCGGGCTAGCGGCCCGCCGGCGGTGGCGATTGCGCGCCATCACCGAGCGCGCGCTGCATCAGCACCGAGTCGACCCAGCGCCCGAACTTGAAGCCGACCGCATCGAGCACCGCCTTCATCTCGAAGCCGCAGGCGCGGTGCAGGCCGATCGAGGCTGCGTTGCCGGAGTCGCCGATCACTGCCAGCATCTGCCGGTAGCCGAGGGTGGCGCAGTCGTCGATCAGTTGCGACAGGAGGGCTCGGCCGACGCCGTGGCCGACTGCATCGTGCGCGACGTAGATCGAGTTTTCCACCGTGAACCGGTACGCGGGGCGGGTCCGGTAGACATTCGCGTAGGCGTAGCCGAGCACGCGGTCTGCCTGCCCGGCGATCAGGTACGGATAGCCGGCACCGGTGATGGCCTCGAAGCGGCGCGTCATCTCGGCAAGCGTGGGCGCCTCGGTCTCGAAGCTTGCCAGCCCGGTCAGCACATGATGGCTGTAGATCGCGCAGATCGCCGGCAGGTCGGCGGGCGTAGCGGGACGCAGATGCATCGAAACGCTCCGTACAAAAGAAAGCGGGCGGAGGTGCTTGCGCAGTCTCCGCCCGTCAGGGGCGCGGCACCGGGGTGCCGCGCGCGTGTATTGCCGACAGGTCTGATCGCCGGTCGGCGTCTTGTGATTGCCCGGTCAGCGCAGCACGATGTTGACGCGACGCGCGTCGACATCGCCGCCCTGGCCGATGATGACTTCGCTCGGCTTGACCAGCTCGACCTGACCCTGGGGCGCGCCGGCTGCGACCAGCGCGTCACGCACGGCCATCGCGCGCTGCTTGGCCAGTTCCAGGTTCTTCGCGGCGTCGCCGGTCGGATCGGCGAAGCCCGACAACTCGGCCTTGACCGAGCCGTTGGCCTTCAGCGCGGCAGCGTAGCCCTCGACGATGCGCTTGCCCTCGGCCGAGATGGCGTCGGAGCCCGACTCGAAGTGGACGCGCATCGGCACGCCGACCGCGATCACCACCGGAACGGGGACGGCAACGACGGTTGGCGCCGGCGCCGCGGCGGGCTTGGGCGGGGTCTTGTCGGCCCACACCATCGCGATCACCGGAACGATCAGCAGCGCGACCAGGTTGATGATCTTGATCAGCGGGTTGACGGCCGGGCCGGCGGTGTCCTTGTACGGATCGCCCACGGTGTCTCCGGTCACGGCCGCCTTGTGAGCATCCGAGCCCTTGCCGCCGTGGTGGCCTTCCTCGATGTACTTCTTGGCGTTGTCCCAGGCACCGCCGCCGGTGGTCATCGAGATCGCGACGAACAGGCCGGTGACGATCGTGCCCATCAGCAGGCCGCCCAGCGCCGCAGGGCCGAGCAGCAGGCCGACCACGATCGGCACTGCGACTGGCAGCAGCGACGGGATCATCATTTCCTTGATCGCCGCAGTGGTCAGCATGTCGACGGCGCGGCCGTACTCGGGCTTGGCCTTGCCCTCCATGATGCCGGGGATCTCGCGGAACTGGCGGCGCACTTCTTCCACCACCGAACCGGCCGCGCGGCCCACTGCCTCCATCGCCATGGCGGCGAACAGGTAGGGCACGAGGCCGCCGATGAACAGGCCGACGATGACCTTCGGATCCGACAGCGAGAAGCTGGCGGTGATCTTCGCGCTTTCGAGCGCGGCCGTGTAGTCGGCGAACAGCACCAGCGCGGCCAGACCGGCCGAACCGATTGCGTAGCCCTTGGTCACCGCCTTGGTGGTGTTGCCCACCGCGTCCAGCGGATCGGTGATGTTGCGGATTTCCTTCGGCAGCTCGGCCATCTCGGCAATGCCGCCGGCGTTGTCGGTGATCGGGCCGTACGCATCGAGCGCAACAATGATGCCGGTCATCGACAGCATCGCGGTGGCCGCGATGGCGATGCCGTACAGGCCGGCGTTACCGCCGCCCATCACCCAGTACGAGGCCAGGATCGCGATGCAGACGGCGATCACGGGCAGCGCACAGGACTTCATCGACACGGCGATGCCGGCGATGATGTTGGTTGCGTGGCCGGTGGTCGAGGCCTGCGCGACGTACTTGACCGGCTTGAAGTCGGTACCGGTGTAGTACTCGGTGATCCACATCATCGCGCCGGTGAGCACGATGCCGATGGCAGCAGCCAGCCACAGCTTCATCGGCGTGACCGCCCCGTTCGTGGCTTGCGCGACATCACCCATCAGCCAGGTGGTGACCGGATAGAACGCGATCAGGCTCAGCACGCCGGCCACGATCACGCCCTTGTACAGCGCGTTCATGATCTTGGCGCCTTCGGTCGTCTTGACGAAGTAGCAGCCGATGATCGACGCGATGATCGACACGCCGCCCAGCGCCAGCGGGTAGATGACCGCCTTGTCGCCCATGTTGGCAAAGGCCAGCGCGCCCACCAGCATGGTGGCCACCACGGTGACCGCGTAGGTCTCGAACAGGTCGGCGGCCATGCCGGCGCAGTCGCCGACGTTGTCGCCCA
>CAZTUT010000258.1:0-2685 GCA_964616395.1 uncultured Burkholderiaceae bacterium | reverse complement strand
TGCATGGTCATCTTCATCAACCAGATCCGCATGAAGATCGGCGTGATGTTCGGCAACCCCGAGACCACCACCGGCGGCAACGCGCTCAAGTTCTATGCGTCGGTCCGGCTCGACATCCGCCGCACCGGCAGCATCAAGAAGGGCGAGGAAGTCATCGGCTCAGAGACCCGCGTCAAGGTGGTCAAGAACAAGGTGGCGCCGCCGTTCAAGCAGGCCGAGTTCGACATCCTGTACGGTGAGGGCATCTCGCGCGAGGGCGAGATCGTCGACCTGGGTTCGACCCACAACATCGTCGACAAATCCGGCGCCTGGTACAGCTACAACGGCGACCGCATCGGTCAGGGCAAGGACAATGCCCGCGATTACCTGCGCGAGCACGCCGATACCGCGCTGGAAATCGAGAACAAGATCCGCGAGAAGCTCGGCGTGGCCGTGCGCGGCCAGCCGGCCGAGTAGCGCGGTCTTGCCCTCGCGCGAACGTCGGCCACCCGCGATGTCCGAGGCCGCGACCGCCGAAGCCGGCGAGCGCGGCCGTCCGCGCAGGCCGCGTTCGCTGCTGGCGCGTGCGCTGGCGTTGCTGGCGCGACGTGAACACAGCCGGGCCGAGCTCGCGCGCAAGCTCGGTCCGCACGCTGCCTCGGCTGATGAGCTGTCCGTGCTGCTCGACGATCTGCAGGCGCGCAGGCTGCTGTCCGACGAGCGGTTCGTCGAGGTGCTGGCGCGCAGCCGCTCGGAGCGTTTCGGCGCTGCGCGCATCCGGCAGGAATTGCGGGCTCGCGGAGTCTCCGACGACCTTGCGCGTACCGCTGTGGCCGAGCTTCGCGGCACCGAGTTGCAGCGGGCGCGCGATCTGTGGCTACGGCGTTACGGCCAACCGGCGGGTTCGCCTGCCGAGCGCGCCCGGCAGATGCGGTTCCTGGCGGCGCGCGGCTTCAGTGGCGACGTGATCCGCAAGGTGGTCGGCGGCGCAGAAGACTGACTTCCTTCCTGCGTCGTACAACCCGTGCACAAGGTCTGTCGCGATGCAGCACGGAGGAGCGCCGGTGATAACATCCGCTCCTCTTCCGGCGGGTTGGGCTGGGGTGGGATTCGCGGTCCTGATGCCGTCGCCCCCGAGCCTGCGCACCCCGCTGGCTGGCGAGCCTGCTTCACATGCAGGCCCGTTCATTGCTCAGGTGCCGCTTGCCGTCAACGCCGCTTCCTTCCACCCCGCCGGTCAGCCGTCGGCACGTGCATACGCGGGCGATCCGTGTCGATGCCTTTGCCCGCAGCGATGGCCTGTGGGACATCGAGGCGCAACTGGTCGATACCAAGGGCCGTGATTTTCCGCTGGCCACCGGGCTGCGCAGGACCGGCGATCCGGTCCACGACATGCGATTGCGCGTCACCATTGATACGCACCTGAACGTGCTCGACGCCAGCGCAGAGTCGCCCTGGGTTCCGTACCCGGGCCACTGCGACCAGATCGGGCCCGACTACCGCAAGCTGATCGGCCTGAATCTCAGCCAGGACTTCCGCCGCCACGTGCGCGAGCGGCTGGGCGGACCGCGTGGCTGCACCCACATGACGGAACTGGCCAGCGCGCTGCCGACCGCCGCGATCCAGGCCTTTGCCGGCGAAGTGATCAAGGTCCAGGACGGCGCTGAACCTGAGAGCCCTGAAGACGCGGCGCGGCGCCCGTTCCAGATCGATCGCTGCCACGCGCTGCGTTCCGATGGTCCGGCCGTGGCGCGCTTCTACCCGCGCTGGTACCGCGGCGCGCCGGCCGTTGCACCCGCCGCCGCGGACGCTGCAACCGATCCGCATGCACAGCAATACAAACACGACAACAGCGAAGAGGAGGTTCAGTCGCGATGAAGATTCATGAATATCAAGGCAAGCAGGTGCTTGCAAAGTATGGCGTACCGGTGCCGCGCGGCATCCCGTGCTTCAGCGTCGATGAAGCGATGACGGCTGCGCAGCAGCTCGGCGGCCCGGTCTGGGTCGTCAAGGCGCAGATCCACGCGGGCGGTCGCGGCAAGGGCGGCGGCGTCAAGCTGGCGCGCAGCCTCGACGAGGTCCGGGCGCACGCGTCGTCCATCCTCGGCATGCAGTTGAAGACGCACCAGACCGGGCCCGAGGGCCAGAAGGTGCGCCGCCTGCTGGTCGAGGAAGGCGCCGACATCCGCAAGGAACTGTATGTGGGCATGGTGGTCGACCGCGGCACGCAGCGCGTGGCGCTGATGGCCAGCTCCGAGGGCGGCATGGATATCGAGGAGGTCGCTGCCCACACGCCGGAGAAGATCCACAAGGTCTACATCGATCCGGCCACCGGCCTGACCGATGCCGAGGCCGATGACGTGGCTGCCAGGATTGGCGTGCCGCCGGCCAGCGTGCCACAGGCGCGCGCGGTGCTGCAGGGGCTGTACAAGGCGTTCTGGGATACCGATGCCTCGCTGGCCGAGATCAACCCGCTGATCCTGACCGGTGACGGCAAGGTGATCGCGCTCGACGCCAAGCTCAACTTCGACTCCAACGCGCTGTACCGCCACCCCGAGATCGTGGCGCTGCGCGATCTGGACGAAGAAGACCCGGCCGAGATCGAGGCCAGCAAGTTCGATTTGTCGTACATCCAGCTCGACGGCAACATCGGCTGCCTGGTCAACGGCGCCGGTCTGGCCATGGCGACGATGGACACGATCAAGC
>CAZTUT010000257.1:0-2689 GCA_964616395.1 uncultured Burkholderiaceae bacterium | reverse complement strand
CCTGTTCAACGACGTCGCCCGACTGCTCGGATTGCAGTGAGTTCCCCTCGATGACCGACCGACTCCGCCACGGCAGGCTGCGCGCCTGGCTCCTGGCCCTGCTGCTGTGCCTCGGCGCCCTCCCGCCCGCGGTGGCCGTGGAGCCCTTCACCATCCGTGACATCCGCGTCGAGGGCCTGCAGCGCACGGACCCCGGCACCGTCTTCGCGGCTCTGCCGTTTCGCATCGGCGACGTCTACAACGACGACAAGGGTGCGGCAGCGCTGAGGGCGCTCTTCGCCACTGGGCTGTTCAAGGACGTGCGGCTGCAGGTCGAGGGCAACGTGGCCGTGGTGGTCGTCGAGGAGCGCTCGGTCATCGCCACGGTCTCCTTCCTCGGCGCCAGCGAGTTCGACAAGGACACCCTTGCGCGCGCGCTGAAAGACGTCGGCATTGCCGAGGGCATGCCCTTCGACCGGGCGGTGATCGACCGCGCCGAGCAGGAGATCAAGCGCCAGTACCTGTCGCGCAGCTTCTATGGCGCCGAGGTCGTCACGACGGTGACGCCGGTCGAGCGCAACCGCGTCAATGTCACCTTCACGATGAACGAAGGCGAGGTGGCGCGCATCAAGGAGATCCGCATCACCGGCGCCAGCGCCTTCCCCGAAGCCGAGCTTCTCGGGCTGATGGACCTGGGCACGACGGGCTGGATGTCCTGGTACACCAAGTCCGACCGCTATTCGCGCTCGCGTCTCAATGGCGACCTGGAAAAGCTCAGGGCGCACTACCTCAACCGCGGCTACCTCGAGTTCTCGGTCGAGTCGACGCAGGTGACGATCTCCGCCGACAAGCAGGATGTCTCGATCCTCATCGGCGTGCGCGAGGGGCAGCGCTACGTGGTGACTGGTGTGCGCCTGGAAGGCGAGTTCTTCGGCAGGGACGACGAGTTCCGGGCGCGCGTGGCCGTGCGTCCGGGCCAGCCTTACCGGGTCGAGGACGTCACCGCCACGACGCGGGCCTTCTCCGAATTGTTCGGCCGGTTCGGCTACGCCTTTGCTCGCGTGGACGCCCGGTCCGAGATCGACCGCACGCGCGGCCAGGTGTCCATCGTCGTCAGCGCGGTGCCGGAGCGGCGTGTGTACGTGCGGCGGATCGAGATCGCCGGCAACTCGAGCACCCGCGACGAGGTGATTCGCCGCGAGTTGCGCCAGTTCGAGTCGTCCTGGTACGACAGCGAGCGCATCAAGCTCTCGCGCGACCGTGTCGACCGGCTCGGTTACTTCAAGCAGGTGTCGGTGGAGACGCGCGAGGTGCCCGGCAGCCCTGACCTGGTGGACCTGGTCTTCAACGTCGAGGAGCGCCCCACCGGCAACCTGATGTTCGGCCTGGGTTACTCGACGGCCGAGAAGCTGACGATCTCGGCGTCGATCCGCCAGGAGAACGCCTTCGGCAGCGGACAGTCCCTGGGCGTGGAACTGAACACCGGCAAGTTCAATCGCGCGCTGCAGTTCAGCACGACCGACCCCTACTTCACCGTCGACGGGATCTCCCGCTCCTACGAGCTGTATTACCGCACGAGCCGGCCGCTCAACAGCCTGAGCAGCGAGTACCAACTCGCCTCGCAAGGCGGCGCGGTCAGGTTCGGCGTGCCCTTCTCCGAGACCGACACCGTCTTCTTCGGCATCGGCCTGGAGCGCACCACGATCGACGCGACGACGGCGCTGCCCAATGCCTACTACGTCTATCGTGATCAGTATGGCCGTGCCAGCAACGCGATGCCGCTGACGTTGGGCTGGCAGCGTGACAACCGCGACAGCGTGCTCAACCCGACGATGGGCCGCTACCAGCGCGTGAACCTGGAGTGGAGCTTTGCCGGAGACGTGCGCTACCTCCGCTCGAACCTGCAGTTGCAGCAGTACTGGCCGGTGGTCGACCGCGTGACCTTCGGGTTGAACGCCGAGCTCGGGCTCGGTCACGGCCTGGGCAACCGGCCCTACCCGGTGTTCAAGAATTTCTACGGCGGTGGCCTGGGCTCGGTCCGTGGTTTCGACCAGGGCTCGATGGGTGCGGTCGATCCCACGGGCGCCTTCATCGGCGGCAGCCGCAGGCTGAACGTGAATGGCGAGCTTTACCTGCCCTTCCCCGGTCTGGGTAACGACAGGACGGTGCGCTTCTTTGCCTTCGGCGATGTCGGCAATGTCTGGGCCGAGGGCCAGCCCATCGATGCCCAGAGCCTGCGCGCGTCTGTCGGCCTCGGCCTGAGCTGGCTGTCGCCGGTGGGGCCGCTCAGGCTCAGCTGGGGCAAGGCCGTGCGCTCCCAGGGCACGGATAGAATTCAACCGTTCCAATTCCAGATCGGGACCGCCTTCTGATGAAGAGATCTTTCTTGGGCTGGGTCGCCTTGCTGGCTGCCGCGCTCGCCATCGGCCCCCCGGCCTTCGCCCAGGAGGTGAAGATCGGCTACGTGAACAGCGAGCGCATCCTGCGCGAGTCGGCTCCGGCCCGGGCCGCGCAGGCCAAGCTCGAAGCCGAGTTCAGCCGTCGCGAGCGCGAGCTCAACGACCTGCGCGGCCGTGTCAAGGCGGCGGCTGATCGCCTCGAGAAGGACGCCCTGACCCTGGGAGAGTCCGAGCGCGCCCGGCGCCAGAAGGAGATCGTCGACCAGGACCGTGACCTGCAGCGCAAGCAGCGCGAGTTCCAGGAAGACCTC
>CAZTUT010000256.1:0-2690 GCA_964616395.1 uncultured Burkholderiaceae bacterium | reverse complement strand
TGTCGATCGGCACCAACGACCTGATCCAGTACACGCTGGCGATCGACCGCGCCGATGCTGCCGTCTCGCATCTGTACGACCCGCTGCATCCGGCCGTGCTGCAGTTGATCTCTCGTACGCTGAAGACCGGCGAGAAGGCGCGCGTGCCGGTCAGCATCTGCGGCGAGATGGCCGGCGAGACCGAGGTCACCGAACTGCTGCTCGGCTTCGGGCTACGCCAGTTCTCGATGCACCCGTCGCAGATTCCGGCGGTCAAGCAGCGCGTGATGCAGCTGTCGCGGCGCTCGGCCGCGCAACTGGCGGCTCGGGTTCAGCGCGAAGCCGATCCGCTGCGCATTCGCGACATGCTGGCGCGCGCTGCGGCGCGGATGCCGGCCTGACGCGGTAGCGACCGAAAAGGTTCGCTCCAAAGCAAACCGCCGCCCGAAGGCGGCGGTTTGCGACATCGCGCCAGGCGCGATGTTTTGCAGCGACTACTCGTTCATGATGAATCCGCCGCCGCCCACCTGCGCGAGCTGGTCGAAGTCGAGCGTCTGCAGCGTGTCGATCTGCTCGGCGGCAGACTCGGGGGCGATCTCGGTGGTGCGGGTGTCGAGTTGCTTGTTCATCGTGCGTTCTCCTGGAACCTGTTGTTCGCCGATTACTCGTTGATCACGAACCCACCGCCGCCCACCTGCGCGAGCTGGTCGAGGTCGAGGGTTTGCAGCGTGTCGATCTGCTCGGCGGCAGACTCGGGGGTGATCTCGGTGGTGCGGGTGTCGAATTGCTTGGTCATCGGTAGGCCTTTGTCGGAAAGGTTGACAGGTCGATGCGTCGACGGCGTCTTATCTTGATGGGTCACGTACGCCGCACGACGAAAACATCGTGCATCAGGCCTGTCGCGCCGACCAGCGGCCTACCGCGTGAATATTCGCCTCGAGCCTCACGCGAACAGGTGAGGCGGTGGAGTTGCGCTGCCGAGGCGATCAGACCGTCGCGTTACCGGCGGGAATCAGCGCCTCGGCCTTCTCGGCCGGCAGCGGGCGTGACAGCAGGTAGCCCTGCCCAACATGCACGCCGAGCGACAGCAGCGTGGAGAGCTGCTCCTGGGTCTCGATGCCCTCGGCGATCACGCGGCGACCCAGCGCCTGGCCGAGCGTCATCACCGCGCGCACGATCTCCACGTTCTGCGGCTTGTCGTACATGCCGGCCACGAACGAGCGGTCGATCTTCAGGCTGTCGATCGGCAGCGTGCTCAGGTAGGCCAGCGACGAGTAGCCGGTGCCAAAGTCGTCGATCGAGAACCTCACGCCGCTCTCGCGCATGCGGTTCATTGTTTCGAGCGCCACGTCCATCCGATGCATCAGCGTGGTCTCGGTGATTTCCAGCGTCAGCGTGCGCGGCGCCACGCCGTTGCGCTGCAGGGTATGCAGCACGTGGCCGGGCAGGCTCTTGCGGGCCAGATCCCGGCCGGAGATGTTCACGTGCATCGTCAGCGGCATCGTGGGCGCCAGGCGCTGCCAGGCGGCAAGCTGGGCGATCGAGCGCTCGATCACGAAGTCGGTCAGCGCGTCGATCTGCCCCGACTCCTCGGCCAGCTTGATGAAGGTGGCCGGGCTCACGTTGCCTCGGCGCGGGTGGACCCAGCGCGCCAGTGCCTCGAACCCGACCAGCCGGTAGGGTGACAGCTCGTACAGCGGCTGGTAATGGATCGACAGGCCGCCATCGCTGAGCACACGCCGTAGCTCGGTCTCCAGCGACAGCTTTTCGGCGGCGCGCACGTGCATTGAGCTGTCGAAGTAGGTGACGCGACCACGGCCCGCCGCCTTGGCCTCGTACATCGCCAGGTCGGCGTCGCGCAGCACCTCGTCGACCGTGCGGTAGCCGAGATCGCTGGTGGTGATGCCGATGCTGGCCACCGGCACCAGCTCCGTGTTGTTCAGCGTGGTCGGCTGCTTCAGCGCTTCGAGCACGCGCTGCGCCAGTCGCATGCCGGCATCGTTGTCGGGCGAGTCCTCGATCAGGATCGCGAACTCGTCGCCGCCCAGCCGCGCCACCAGGTCGTTCGGCCGTGCGCAGGCCAGCAGCCGGCGCGCCACCTCGGCCAGCAGCAGATTGCCGGCCAGGTGCCCCATGCTGTCGTTGACCAGCTTGAAGCGGTCCAGGTCGAGGAACAGCACGGTGAAGCGCGCCGTTGGGTTGCTGGCGCTGCGCTCGACCGCGACCTCCAGCCGCTCGCGGAAGCAGTTGCGGTTCGCCAGGTCGGTCAGGTCGTCGTGGTAGGCGATGTGCTGCAGCCGCTTCTCGGCCAGGTGGCGCGAGGTGATGTCGTGCAACTGATAGATCAGCGCCTGGCCGCTGCCGCTCGGGTCGGCAAACTGCGCGCAGTGCAGCGCGACCCAGATGTCCTCGCCGTCGGCACCGATCACCCGCAGTTCCATCGAGAACGCTTCCTCGGGCTTCGCCAGCACCTGATCGGCCTGCCGGCGCAGCAGCGGCGCATCGCCGGCGTGCAGCAGGCTCGCGAACGGTTTTCCCACCAGCGCGCCTTCCGGCTGCCCGGTCAGTTCACACAGCGCGCGGTTGACCTGCAGCACCACGCCGTCGGTCTGCGCAATCGCCATGCCGATCGCGGCGTTGGTGAACGATGCAGTGAAGCGCTGTTGACTGAGTTCGGCTTCCTGCTGCGCTTCGGCGACGAGGGCTTCCTG
>CAZTUT010000255.1:0-2698 GCA_964616395.1 uncultured Burkholderiaceae bacterium | reverse complement strand
AGCGCGGCGCGCAGCGTGGTCAGCGGAAAGTCCTTCGACGGCTCGAACGCCCACGCCGAGGACATCGCGACGAATGCGCCGCCACCTTGCTGCTGCATCACCGGTGTCACGCGCCGCGCCAGCCGCACCAGCGGCAGGAAGGCCATGTCGAGCCCACGATGCCAGTCGGCATCGGGAATCTCCAGCAACGGTCCCTTGGGCGGATGACCGGTGTTGACCACCACGCCGTCGATGCGGCCGAAGCGCTCGAGCGTCATCGACACCAGACGCTCGAGATCGGCCGGCTCGGTCACGCTGCCACGCACCGCCACACCGCCCAGTTCCGCGGCCAGCGGCTCGACCGTGTCGCCTGGCGACAGCAGGCCCACGCCGTAGCCGTCGGCCGCCAGCTTGCGCGCAATCGCGGCCCCCATGCCGCGACCGGCGCCGGTGACGATGGCGACCCGCTTCACTGCGTTCATGCGTGTTCTCCTGTCATGGCGAAACCGCCTCAGCGCGGCAGCGGCGGGCGCAGATCGCGCCGTTGCTCGCGCAGCCGCTGCAGTCGCTCGATCGCGCGCGGATCGTCGGCTGCATCGGCTGCGGCGTCGCGCTTCGCCATCGCCGTACCGACCGCGAGCGGATTCAGGTTGGCGGTCCAGCTCACGCCCTCGCGCAGCAGGATGGGCGCCGGCAGGCTGTCGACGGTCGAGGCCGGCAGCCACGGCGCCAGCTCGCCCAGCACCTGCACCATGCGCGGCTTGATGGCCGGGTCAGCCACGCGCCCACGCTGGCCCCAGGCCACGATCAGGTCGCTGCCGCTCATGCCCGGCCGGAACTTGTTGGTCATGCCGACATCGCGCCGCGCCGCGTGGCGCAGGCTCATCATGAATTCCTCGAACAGCATCGCCACGTCCTCGCGCGAGGCCGACGTGCTGTTGGGCGGGATCGAGTAGCTGTACTCGTCGGTAGCGCGATCGGCACGGAAGAAGTCGGCCACCTGCCGCGGCGAGTACCCCTTCTGCGTCTCCGTAGCGGCGACGCCGAAGAACTTGACCTTGGCCAGATCGAACATCTGCTGCGACGCCAGCGGCAGTTGCGAGGCGAGCCGATCCGACGGCAGCAGTGACGGCGAGGCGAGGAACACCGGCACGTCGGTACGCGCGGTTGCGCGCATCGCGCTGGGGAAATAGTCGTTGGCGTGTGCCAGCTCGTGATACATCAGGCTGCCGAGTTCGTAGTCGAGGTAGCCCAGGTCGCGGCTGATGCGCTTTGCCGGGTCGAAGAAAAGCAGCGCCGGCTGGTTGCTGACCACGTAGCGCCACAACCCGGTGTAGTTCAGTTCGCGGTCGAAGCCGGAGCGGAAGTCGGGCACTTCGCTGACTACGTCGCGCTCGGCCGGCGTCAGCCAGAAGTTATCGGCATCGAGGTAGATCGCGCCGGTGGCCGACCAGTAGAACGACGGCCGCACATGAGCGCCGATCACGATCGCGTTGACGCTGCCCAGAAGCCGGCGCAGATCATCGGTCGGCTGCGCCTGCAGGAACGCCTCGAAGCGCGCGCCCATCCAGTCATGCGAGACCAGCACGCGGTTCATGATCTGCGCGATGCTCGGCACCCCGCCGGCAGTTTCCTGCGCCAGCAGCGGCAGCGTGCCGAGCGTGCACAGGTTGGTGCTGCCGTTGTTGAAGAAAAGCGCCGGGTCGTACACGCAGCGCTCGAGCGCCGACACATACGGGCTTGTGCCGCGGTATGCATACACGCGCGAGGCCTGCGGATCATCGAACAACTGCCCGGCGGGCGGCGTCGGCAGGTTCTCGACCACCACCATCACCTCGTCGCTATCGACCACGCCGGCTGCCGTTCGCAGCGTGACGCGGAAGCGCAGCAGGGTGTCACGGGTCACCGCGGGCGCGGTGAAGATCGCGCGCTGCGGATCGCTGGTGTCCAGTTCCACTGCCGGGCCTTCCAGTTGGCGCCAGACCACCGGCCGCGAGGCGGCGGGCGCATCGCCTGTCGCGATCGTCGGCCACGCGCGGATCGACGCACGCTGCCCCTCGCGCACCGCCTGATCGGTGCGGGCCACGATGTAGGTCGACGGCAGCGCGGCGCCCGTCACCGTGACGTCCACGCTTGCACTGCGGGGCGTGCCGCCGCCGTCAGTGAACTGCGCCTGAAAGCGATAGGCGCCGGCGGTCTGCGGCTCGACCGTGATCGCCTGCGTGCGCGCCGCCAGCAGCGGCTGCGGCTGCGGTCCGGCGCTCTGGGTCCAGCGCATGCCGGAGATCGGTCCGCTGCAACCAACGAGCGCCGCACCCGCCGCCTTGCCAAGCGCCAGCGCGGCATCGCTTGCCACCAGTTCGAACGACGCGCCGGGGCTCGTGCAGGTACTGCCCGCTGCCGGCGCGGCAAACACCGTGACCACGGCCGACGCGCTGGTGGCCTGGCCCGCACCGTTGCTGACCACCACGTCATAGCGAGCGCCATCGTCGGCAAGCGACAGCGCCGCGGTCGTGTAGTTATCGGCAGTCGCACCCGCAATCGGCACCGCGTCGCGCCGCCACTGATACTGAAGCGAACCGCTGCCTACCGCCGACACCGTGAAGCGGACGCTCGATCCGGCCGCGATCGCACGGCTTGCCGGCGCCTGCGAAACCAGCGGCGCCGCTGCGGGCGCCGGTGTCGGCGTCGGCGCAGGTGTCGGTGTTGGCGTCGGCGT
>CAZTUT010000254.1:0-2729 GCA_964616395.1 uncultured Burkholderiaceae bacterium | reverse complement strand
TCCAGAGCGAGATGACGGCCTTTGCCGACCTGGTCCTGCCCGACACCACCTACCTGGAGCGGCACGACGCGCTCAGCATGCTGGACCGGCCGATCAGCGAGTTCGACGGCCCGTGCGACTCGGTGCGGGTGCCGGTGGTGGCGCCGCAGGGTCAGTGCCGGCCATTCCAGGAAGTGCTGGTCGAGCTGGCCTCGCGCCTGAAGCTGCCGGCCTTCACCACCGCCGAGGGCGGCCGCAAGTTCCGCGACTATCCGGACTTCATCGTGCGCTTCGAGCACAAGCCGGGCATCGGCTTCCTGATGGGCTGGCGCGGCGCCGACGGCAGCAAGTCGCTGAAGGGCGAGCCCAATCCGCGCCAGTGGGAGATGTACGCAAAGAACAACTGCGTGTTCCACTACACGATGCCGGCGTCGATGCAGTACATGCGCAACTGGAATCGCGAGTACCTGGACTTCGCGGTGGACATGGGGTTCCGGCAGAAGAACGATCCGATCCAGATCGCGATCTACTCGGACATCCTGCAGAACTTCCGGCTGGCGGCGCGCGGCCACGGCAGCGCGCGCCGGCCGCCGGCCGAACTGCGCGATCGCGTCGATACCTACTTCGATCCGCTGCCGTTCTGGTACGCGCCGCTGGAAGACGCCGCCAGCGATCTCGATGCGTTCCCGCTGCATGCAGTCACGCAGCGGCCGATGGCGATGTACCACGCGTGGGACTCGCAGAACGCCTGGCTGCGGCAGATCCACAGCCACAACTACCTGTACGTGAATCCGGTCACCGCGACCGCGGCCGGCGTGGCCGACGGCGGCTGGCTGTGGGTCGAAAGCCAGTGGGGCAAGGTGCGCTGCATGGCGCGCTACTCCGAGGCGGTGGAACCCGGCACCGTGTGGACATGGAATGCGATCGGCAAGGCCAGCGGCGCCTGGCAGCTCGATCCGGCGGCCGACGAGTCGCGCAAGGGCTTCCTGCTGAATCACCTGATCAGCGAGGAGCTGCCGCTGCCGGGCAGCGCGCGGCGCGTCAGCAACTCCGACCCGATCACAGGCCAGGCCGGCTGGTACGACGTGCGTGTGCGCATCCGCGCCGCGGCGGCCGACGAGCCGGCACAGACCTATCCGCAGATGGCGCCGATGCCGGCGCTGCCCGGCGTGGCCGGCGGCACGCCGTCGCTGCTGCGCTTCTTCGCCCGCGGGAGCAAGCGATGAGTACACATCCCTCGAGCAGCACGCCGGCCCGCCGCAAGCAGCTGGCGCTGGTGATCGACCTGAACGTATGCGTTGGCTGCCATGCCTGCGTGACCAGCTGCAAGGAATGGAACACCTCCGGCAGCGCCGGCCCGCTGGCCGACCAGAACCCCTACGGCGCCGACCCGACCGGCACCTTCTTCAATCGCGTGCAGACCTTCGAGGTCGGCAGCTTCCCGCACACGCAGACCGTGCACTTTCCGAAGAGCTGCCTGCACTGCGAGGAGCCGCCGTGCGTGCCGGTGTGCCCGACCGGCGCCAGCTACAAGCGCAAGGAAGACGGCATCGTGCTGGTCGATTACGACAAGTGCATCGGCTGCAAGTACTGCGCGTGGGCCTGCCCGTACGGCGCGCGCGAGCTCGACGAGAGTCGCCAGGTGATGACCAAGTGCACGCTGTGCGTCGATCGCATCTACGACACGCGGCTGCCGGAGGCCGACCGCAAGCCGGCCTGCGTGAAGGCCTGCCCGACCAGCGCGCGCCTGTTCGGCGACATCCACGACCCCGACTCCGAGGCCGCCGTGGCCATTCGCGAGCGCAACGGCTACGCGCTGATGCCCGAATGGAACACGCAGCCGGCCAACCACTACCTGCCGCGCAGCATCACCGAGACGGTGGCGCAGGTCGCGCGCGAAATCTGAGCGCTGCACGATGCATCCGGCCTTTTCAGTCATCCTCTTCACCACGCTGGCCGGCGCCGCGCAGGGGCTGGTCGTGGCACTGGCCGCGGCCGGGCTGGCCGGCGCCACGCTGCCGCGCGGCTTCACGCTCACTGCACTCGCAGTGGCGCTGGTGCTGCTGCTGGCGGGCCTGGCGGCCTCCACGTTCCACCTCGGCCGCCCGGAGCGCGCCTGGCGTGCCGCTACGATGTGGCGCACGTCGTGGCTGTCGCGCGAGGTGATCGTGCTGCCGGCCTTCATCGGCGTGACCGGCCTGTGGCTGCTGGCCGAATGGCAGGGCACTGGCGGCGGCCTGCTGACGCTGCTGCGGCTGGCCGCGATCGCGCTGGCGCTGCTGCTGTGGCTGTGCACGGCGATGATCTATGCGTGCCTGAAGTTCATCCAGGAATGGGCGCACCCGCTCACGCTGGTCAACTACACGGTGCTGGGTCTGGCCTCGGGCCTGGGGCTGGCGGCGGCGCTGGCCGCGCTCACCGGCGCCGCGGCGTTCGCGGGTGCGGCCACCGGCTGGGCGCTGGCCGCCACGCTGGCGGCGGCGGTGTTCCGCGTTGCTTCGCTGATGCGCAACGCGCGGATCAAGCCCACCTCCACGCTGGCCAGCGCCACCGGCATCCGCGGCCCCAACCTGCGGCAGACCTCGATGGGCATGAGCGCCGGCGCCTTCAACACGCGCGAGTTCTTCCACGGCAAGCCGATGTGGTTCGTGCGGCGCGCGCGGCTGGCCACGCTGCTGCTGGCCTTTGCGGTGCCGGCGCTGCTGCTGGCGCTGGCGCTGACCAGCGGCGCGGCCATCGCACTGGTCGCG
>CAZTUT010000253.1:0-2763 GCA_964616395.1 uncultured Burkholderiaceae bacterium | reverse complement strand
GTCGGGGCAGTGTCGGTTTTCGCGGTCACGGTGTAGATCCGGCGGCGAATGAAGGAGGCGCGATTGTAGTTGCCTTGCACGGCGTGCGCGGTCGAGCAGTCAGTCGGGGAGCACAGATGGCGGCTGACGCGATCACGCGGCTTGCGGCCATGTGGCGACGCAGGTAACTTAACCTGTCGGTTTGGCTGGCGGTCCTAACCTCGTCCACAAGTTGCATGCGCAGGTTGTCTGAATGAATGAGTACATGTCCCTGAGTTGGTGCGATCGTCGCGAAGACCGAGAGGTCCTCCGGGACTCAACTTCTGATGTGCGCGGGCGACGATGACGGGTTCCGGGCACGCGTCAGCCGCGCTGGATCTTGAGCCGGGTCCTCTGCGCGATGAATTGTTCCCCGAACTCGCGAAACGCGAGGCAGCGGAGCGGGAACAAGCGCAGGCTGAGGAATTGCAGCGAAGAGCTGCCGAGCACGCCGAGACACTGGTCTTCAGCGGAAACGGTGCCGAGTACTTCCGCATTTGGATCGTCAATCTTCTGCTGACGATGGTCACGCTGGGCGCGTACTCGGCGTGGGCGAAGGTTCGGAAGACGCGTTACTTCTGGCGCAACACGTCTCTGTATGGGCATCGCTTCGATTTTCATGGGTCGCCGTGGGCCGTTTTGCGCGGTCGAATCGTCGCGTTGATCCTGATTGTTGCCTACACGTGGGCGTTCGATTTCTCCGCAGTCGCCGGACTCGTGACCGTTGGATTGCTCTGCGCGGTGGCTCCCTTGCTCTTCCTACGTGCCCAGCAGTTCAAGTTGGGCAATACGAGCTACCGAGGTCTGCGCTTCCATCTGGATGCGCGGCCCCGTGACGCGTACCGTCGTTTGCTGCCGCTTCCGCTGTTGTGGTTCTCGGTGACGGTTGCGAGTAGTGCGCTGGGCGCTCCGGCCTTCGTGGTGGGTGCGCTCTCGCTGCTGGTCGTCATCCTGTTTCCCTGGATGCATCATCAACTGAAGCAGTTCCAGCATGGTCATGCGCAGTACGGATCCCTGAGCGCGAGCTTCGACCCGTGCTGGTCGACTTTCTACAGCGCCTACTTCATTGCTGCCGCGATGATGGTGGGCGTCAGCATGATCTTCCTCTTTCTGATCATGGGTGTTGGTGGTCCGATGGCGCCATGGCTTGCGACCCGTTTTGGAATCGAAGAGCAGACGATAGAAAACATCACTGCTGTCACCGGCGTGGTTGCTGCCCTTGTCTCTTATCTCAGTGTCTGGCCGTACGTCGCAACCCGACTCCAGCAAGCGGTGTGGGGCAGCACGTCGATGGGTCCGGTGCGGTTCTGGACCTACATCAAGGCGAGCGAGCTCTTTGTGCTTGTGCTCAAGTGCGCTTTGCTGACCGTTCTGACCCTCGGGCTGTACTGGCCGTTCGCGGCAATTCGGCTTGCGCGTTATCGCATCCAATGCCTCGAATTGCGAACAACCCTGCCGCCTGATCAGGTCGTTGGTGACGTTCGGCCGCGTGCTCCCGGAGCAACCGGCGATGGCGCTGCTGACTTCTTCGGACTCGACGTTGGCCTGTAGATGAATCCGGACTCAACTGGGCGCGATGATCCGCAGCAGCCAGGCCCACGGCTGGCTGCAGCCCTGTTCGACGGCCAGAGCGCGCTTGCCCAGCGTGTCGACATCGACATCGTCTCGGGCGTGCTGCATGTCTGGTCCGAGGCTTCGCACGCGATGCCATTGCGGTCTGTTCCGCTTGGTGCGGTGGCCATTTCGGAGGGTTTCCAGTTTGCGCCGCGGCGTTTCGATCTGCCGGAAGGACTGACCGTCGAGGTGGACGAGACGGAAGACCTTCGCGCGCGACTCGCAGCCGCCGGTGTTCCGCCTCCGCGCATCGAGCGATTGCAGCGAAAGTGGCCGATTGCGCTGGGTTGCCTGTTTCTTCTGATCGGCCTCATCGTCGTGCTCTATCTGCGAGGTGTGCCGGTTGCGGCAACGTGGCTGGCGTTCGCCCTCCCAGAGGCGGCGGAGGCGCGCCTCGGAGATGCCGTGCTCGATTCGCTGGATGCTTCGCACTTCAAGCCCAGTACCCTTTCCTCGAAGCGGCAGCAGGCCATCGAAGCGCGCTTTGCGCAGGCTGCCGGTCGGGCGGCGCCAGAGTTGACCTATCGATTGGAATTTCGCGACATGCCCGGTGCGGCCGGCATCAACGCTTTCGCGCTTCCTGGCGGCACGATCGTCCTGCTCGACGGACTGTCAGGCGCTGACAACCGCCTTGGTCTGTCCGACGATCAGATTCTGGCTGTGCTTGGGCATGAACTCGGTCACGTCAAGCACAAGCACATGACACGCAGGCTCATCCAGGTGGCGGGCATATCGATCGTCGCCAGTACGTTGTGGGGCGATTCGATCGGTCTTGGCACTCAGGCGCCTGTCCTGCTGGGGTTCCTCAAGTATTCACGCGACTTCGAGCGCGAGGCCGATGCATTCGCCCAGGAGTTTCTTCGCATCAATGGCTTGCCGGTGACCCCGCTCACCGAGTTTTTCAGAAAGATCGAGGCCATGGAGCGCGGCAGCCGTACGACCATCCTGCGCACACATCCGAGCATGCGCGAGCGTCGCGAGCGTCTGGAGCAGGGCGGGTGACTGACGCCGGCGGTTCCGGCAGGCGCGGCCGCGCCGGTATCGACAACTACTGCGGTAGCAACTGGATCGACCTGACCTGACCCATGCCGTCAAGCTCGTACTTGACGCGCGCGCCCGGCGGTACGAGGT
>CAZTUT010000252.1:0-2770 GCA_964616395.1 uncultured Burkholderiaceae bacterium | reverse complement strand
CCGCACCACCTTCGCCTCGCGGATCGGCAGGTTGCACACCGCAGCGGCTGCCGCCAGCGCCGCATCCGCGTACCACATCCACAGATAGCTGCCCTGCTGGTCGATGGCCAGCCCGCCCAGCCAGGCGCCGAAGAAGCCGCCGGTCTGGTGCGACAGCAGCGTCAGCCCGAACAGCGTGGCCAGGTAGCGGGTGCCGAACAGCTTGCCCACCACGCCCGCGGTGGGCGGCACCGTGGCCAGCCAGGTGAAGCCCAGGCCGATGGCGAAGATGTAGAACGTCATCGCCGTCTTGGGCGCGGCCAGGAATAGCAGGATCAGCACCGCGCGCGCGCCGTACATCCAGAACAGCACCATCTTGCTGCGGTAGCGGTTGACCCAGTAGCCAGCCGATAGCGAGCCGGCGATGTTCGCCAGGCCGATGATCGCCAGCGACCAGCTCGCCACGCTCGGCGGCAGTCCGCACAGGCTGACTTCGCCCGGCAGGTGCGTGACCAGGAACGCGATGTGGAAGCCACAGGTGAAGAAGCCGGCGTGCAGCAGCAGGTACGAGCGGTCGCGCATCGCCTCGCGCACCGCGACGCGCAGGCCGCCGTCGGCGCGAGAGGCGGCCGCGTGCGCCGCCGCCGCTTCGGGCGTGCGGCGCAGCTTGCGCGCCAGCGGCAGCGCCAGCAGCAGCATCGCCGCCATCGACCACAGCGCGTTCATCCAGCCGAACGACTGGATCAGCTTCTGCATCAACGGCGCGAAGATGAACTGGCCGAGCGAGCCGCCGGCGTTGATCACGCCCGACGAGGTGCCGCGCGAGGCCGCCGGCACGTGCTGCGCGGTCGCGCCCAGCAGCACCGACATGCTGGCCGCGCCCGAACCCATCGCCGTCAGCACGCCGAGCGTGACGACCAGCCCGAAGGCCGAGGTCATGAACGGGATCATCGCGGTGGCGGCCGACAGCAGCAGCACACCGCCGGCCAGCACGCGGCCGGGGCCGTAGCGGTCGGCCAGCGCGCCGGCCACCGGCTGCGCTGCGCCCCAGACGAACTGCCCGACCGCCATCGCGAAGCTGACGGTGACAATGCCCAGCCCGGTCGCGGTGTTCAGCGGCGAGACGAACAGTCCCATCGTCTGCCGCATGCCCATCGTCAGCATCAGCAGCGCGGCAGCGATCAGCGTGAACCACCACCAGGAGCGGGCAGGCGAGGCGGTGGTCATGATCGACGGGTCCGTGCGGTTGGGCGAAGTCGCGGATTATCGCCCTCTGCGACAATTGCGGCTTCGCTTTGGAGATCAGCCATGGGCGCCATGCATCCGTTCCACCTTGCCTTCCCCGTCACCTCGCTTGCGCAGGCGCGCGACTTCTACGGCACGCTGCTCGGCTGCCCCGAGGGCCGCGCATCGGACGAGTGGGTCGACTTCGACTTCTACGGCCACCAGATCGTCGCGCATCTGTCGCCGTCGGAAGCGGGCCATCGCGCCACCTCGGAAGTCGATGGCGACAACGTGCCGGTGCGTCACTTCGGCGTGGTGCTGTCGATGCCCGAATGGGAGACGCTGGCCGAGCGGCTGCGCGGCGCCGGCGTGCGCTTCGTGATCGAGCCGCACATCCGCTTCAAGGGCGAGGTCGGCGAGCAGGCCACGATGTTCTTCCTCGATCCCTGCGGCAACGCGCTGGAGTTCAAGGCCTTCGCCGATCCGTCGCGGCTGTTTGCCAAGTAAGCGCCGCCGCTATTCCAGCCTGATGCCGCGCTCGCGGATCAGCGCGTGCCAGCGCGTGGTCTCGCTGCGCACGTAGGCGGCCATCGCCGCCGGCTCGGTCGGGGCGATCACTTCGAGCCCGAAGTCGGCGAGTTTCTTCGCCACCTCCGCGGTGGCCAGCGCCTTCTGCACTTCGGTGGCGAGCCGGGCGGTCAGCTCGCGCGGCGTGCCGGGCGGCACCACCATGCCCTGCCACGCGAACATCTCGGCATCGCTGATGCCCTGCTCCTCGAACGTGGGCACGTCGGGCAGCGCGGCCAGTCGCCGCCGGCTCGCCACGCCGAGCGCCACCAGCCGGCCGGCGCGGATATGCGGCAGGCCGACCGCGGTGTCGATCACCATCATCGGCACCTGGTTGCCGAGCACGTCCTGCACGGCCGGGGCCGCGCCGCGATACGGGATGTGAACGATGAAGGTGCCGGTGCGCTGCTTGAGCAGCTCGAAGGCGAGGTGATGCGGACTGCCGGCGCCGACCGAGGCATACGACAGCTTGCCCGGCGCGTTGCGCGCGGCGGCAAACAGGTCGCGCGCCGACTTGTAGCCGGTCGACGGGTGCGCGACCAGGATCAGCGGAAAGCGCGCCATCAGCCCGACCGGCTGCAGCTGCGCCGGGTCGTAGGCGAGCTTCGGGTAAAGGGCGCCGTTGAACACCAGCGTGGCGTTGTCGGCCGACATCACCGTGTAGCCGTCGGGCGCGGCGCGCTGCAGCTCCTGTGCGCCGATCGCGGTGGCCGCGCCGGGGCGGTTGTCCACGACCACCGGCTGGCCGAGTTGCGCGGCCAGTTGCGCGCCGACCGTGCGCGCGAGGAAGTCGGAACCACCGCCGGCCGGGTAGGGCACCAGCCAGCGGACCGGCTTGGCCGGCCAGGCCTGCGCGCGCAGCGTGGCCGGCGCGGCCGCCAGCGATAGCGCGCCGGCGGCGGCCAGCAAGGTGGCGCGGCGTCCCGGCGATACCGCAGCGGCGCAAGCAGGGGTCGGGCGGGGCGTGAGGCGGGTCATCGTCGGTCTCCCAGTGTTGTTG
>CAZTUT010000251.1:0-2782 GCA_964616395.1 uncultured Burkholderiaceae bacterium | reverse complement strand
CGCCATTCAGGTAGCGCACGGTGGCGCCGAAGAACACCTGATCGGTCGCCTGCCCTTGAGCGGCGCGCTGGCCCGGATCGACCACTTCGGCAGCGTCGAGCCGGCGCGTGAGAAAGCGGATGCGACGGTCGATCTCGCGCAGTCGCTTCTTGCCGTAGATGTAGTCGCCGTTTTCCGAGCGATCGCCGTTGGAGGCGGCCCAGGCCACGGTACTGACCACCTGCGGGCGGTCCACGTCGAGCAGGTGCAGCAGCTCTTCCTTCATGCGCCGATAGCCCGCCGGCGTCATGTAATTTTTCGACCCCGGCGGAATCGGCGGTGCGGCACCCACGCCTTCGTCATCATCGTCAGCGCCCGCATCGTCCTTGACGAATGCCTTGCTCATCGGTCCCGGTTCTCCAGCCGTTCCATCCACAGCCGCGCGGCGCGCTCTGACAGCACCGGCAGCAACCGCATCGTCGCGCGCGTCATGCCGACGAACAGCTTGCGCTCGACCAGATTGTCCCAGGCCTCGAAGTCGATCTCGGTGAAGATCACACAAGGCGCGCTCTGGCCCTTGAAGCGGTAGACGGTCTCGACCAGCACGTCGCCGTCGGACATTTCGGGGTTGCCGAACATGTCGTAGCCGCCGGTGGCGCGGCGCAGCCGGTGCGGTCCGATCTGGTCAAAGCTGCGCAGCGCCGAGCGGTCGCGCCCGCTAAAGGTCACGATCGCGATGTCCTCGCGCCGGAAGCCTGCCGCCAGCGCCCGCGTGATCGCGCGCTTGGTTGCATCGAGCAGACCGGCGGCGTCGGCATAGGTCAGCGGCTCATCCACACCACCCGCGAACGGGCTGGCCGCCTCAAGCGGCTGCGCTGGTCGCAGCACGCGCTCAATGCACTCGAGCACATCGCGCGGGCTGCGGTAGTTGCTCTGCGCCCGCATCACGGCAAAGCCCGGCAGCGCGACCGGTGGCCGGTCGTACAGGTTCTGCATCGGGTCTTCCAGCCAGAACACCCGCGCCCCAGGAGCAAGACGCGCCAGCAGCGGCGCCACCCACTCGGGCTCGAAGTCCTGCCCCTCGTCGATCACCAAATCATCGACGCGCTCCTCATCGGTGACCGGAAGCGCAGCGAAGCGCGTAGCCAGTTCGTTGAAGGCCTGCGGCCGGCCGAACTCGATGCGCTCGCCACGCGCGCGCAGCCGGCGATCGCACAGCTGGTGAAACGCCGCCACTTCGATTGAATCATCGTCGGGCGACGGCGCGCTGCGCGCGATGTGATCCGCCAGCGGCCGGTTGTAGCAGACGTACAGCGCGCGCCGGCCGGCGGCAGCAGCATCGCTGAGCACCGCCAGCGCCAACTGCGTCTTGCCCGAGCCCGCGGTGCCGATCACGCGCAGCCGAAACGGCTCGAACTCGAGCCGCCGCGCCCAGGTCGCCAACCCACCGGAGATGCGCGTGACCATCTGGCCGGCCCGGCCCACCATCGCGCTGACATCGGGCACCAGTTGCAGTTCGTCGTTGAAGAAGCGGCGCAGCCGGTGCGCCAGCACGTCGCGCGCCGGCTCATCGGGAAAGGCCGCGACGATGCGCTTGCACAGCACCGCGCGGCGCGCAGCATCGACAATCCGCTCGGGTGGCAACCCGGCGCTGGCCGGATCGCGCACCGTGTAGTCGGGGCAGTACAGCAGGTAGTCGAGCGTCAGCGACTCGGCCCCGCACAGCGGCGCCAGCCGCTGCGTGAGCGCGTCGATCGTGCGCTTGAGCTGCGCGGCCACGAGTTTGTCGCGCCCCGCGTAGACCTTGACCAGCCCCTCGGGGCCCTCGCTGAGGAAGCCCGACTTCTGCTCGATCAGCAGCACCCGGCCGCTTGGCCCCAGCACCACGAAATCGATCTCGCCGATGACCGCGAACCCGCGCTCGATCCGCGTCCAGTGCACGCCGTGGAACACCGTGAGGTCATCGGGCAGCCCCGCCTCCAGCAGCTCGAGCGTCTCGATCTCGCGCTCGGCCTGACCGGTGACGCGCAACTCGCGCCAGTGCTCCGGGATCACGCGGGCCATGAGGCGTTCTCCCGAGACAGCCGCGCTCGCAGCGCGCCCACGGGCTGCGAACGAACCGGCCCCCGATGGCGAGTAGCCACGGCGGCACCCACCGCGGCGCGATGGCGGCCTGGACGAATACCGGCGCGACTCTCGCGCGATAGGGACATGGGCATCGGGTGATTCACGAAGGCAAGCGCGAGGATAGCGGTCGGCCGAACCCCTGGCCCACGAGTTGCCCGAAGGTCGGTTTGAAGCGTCGGCGTCAAGCGGTGTATAGTGGCGGTCTTCGCTTGAGACGCGGTCCTACCCGGATCGCAAGCGGTGGCACCACCACCAACCTTCAGAGCGAAACAAGTTGCCGCGGGGTGGAGCAGTCTGGCAGCTCGTCGGGCTCATAACCCGAAGGTCGCAGGTTCAAATCCTGCCCCCGCAACCAGCAAAATCAAAGGCCTCCGTTTGGAGGCCTTTTCATTTGTTGGGCACGGAACCGCGCCGTGCCCATCTTGTGCCCACGGCATCTACGCATGCCGCCAGCCGACCTTAGATCTTCTTCCGGCGTTCGGTTTCGGGCACGAACTCGAACAATCCGCTGGTGGTCAGCATTCGTTGTCGCGTGAACGAAACCACGTATCGCCTATCCGCCATTGGCGTGACGGTTAGAACGACCTCGGCAACCCGAGCACATGCTCGGCGATATAAGCCAGGATGAGGTTGGTCGAGATCGGCGCCACCAGATACAGGCGGGTCTCGCGGAACT
>CAZTUT010000250.1:0-2883 GCA_964616395.1 uncultured Burkholderiaceae bacterium | reverse complement strand
CTTCATGGGCTGGGATCGGCCGATCCTGACCGATTCCGGCGGCTTTCAGGTGTTCTCGCTGGGCGCGCTGCGCAAGATCGCCGAGGACGGCGTGCGCTTCGCCTCGCCGATCAACGGCGACAAGCTGCTGCTGACGCCCGAGGAGTCGATGCGCATCCAGCGCGTGCTGAACTCCGACATCGCGATGATCTTCGACGAGTGCACGCCCTACATGATCGGCAGCGGCGAGGCAGCCCGCCCGGCCACCGAGCGCGAGGCGGCCGATTCGATGCGGCTGTCGCTGCGCTGGGCGCGCCGCAGCCGCGATGCGTTCGACCGGCTGGAAAACCCGAATGCGCTGTTCGGCATCGTGCAGGGCGGGATGTTCGAGGCGCTGCGCGACGAATCGGCGGCTGGCCTGACCGACATCGGCTTCCATGGCTACGCGATCGGTGGCCTGTCGGTGGGCGAGCCCAAGCCCGAGATGCTGCGCGTGCTGCGCCACACCGCACCCCGGCTGCCTGCCGACAAGCCGCGCTACCTGATGGGCGTGGGCACGCCGGAAGACCTGCTCGACGGCATCGAGGCCGGCATCGACATGTTCGACTGCGTGATGCCGACCCGCAACGCGCGCAACGGCTGGCTGTTCACGACCCAGGGCGACGTCAAGATCCGCAACAGCCGCTACCGCGACGACGACCGGCCGCTCGACCTGCGCTGCGCCTGCTACACCTGCAGCCACTTCAGCCGCGCCTATCTGCATCACCTGCAGCGGGTCAACGAGATCCTGGGCGCGCGCCTGAACACGATCCACAACCTGCACTTCTATCTGGACCTGATGCAGCGCGCACGCGACGCGCTCGATGCCGGCCACTTCAGCGCGTTTGCTGCGGAAGTCCGCCGGGATCGGGCCGCCGGGCCGCCGTAGGCTGGCTCGGGGTCGGCTGTGCCCGGCAGCGGGGATCCACACCGGCCCACCCCAGGCGCGGGGCTGGCCTCGCGTGTTGGCGTTTCCCCTCGGCAGCGGCCACGGCGGCCAACGCCCCGCTGGCTATAATCCAAGGCTTTGCGGCGTCGTTCTGTGCTTGCTGCGGTGTCGTCCGTCGCACTCGGGCCCTGAACGATTGTCCTCGGCATCACGCTTTCCTCACCTGTCGATCCTGCCGCCCGCACGCGGCGCCTCTCCGGAGTCCTCATGTTCTTCATTTCCGACGCGCTTGCGCAGACCGCCCCGGCCGCTGCCGCCGGCCCCGAGTCCATGTGGACCTCGATGCTGTTCATGGTGCTGATCTTCGTCGTCTTCTACTTCCTGCTGATCCGCCCGCAGGTCAAGCGGCAGAAGGAACACAAGGCGATGGTCGAAGCGCTGAACAAGGGCGACGAGATCCTCACCGCCGGCGGCCTGATCGGCAAGATCACCGAGCTGACCGACCAGTACGCGACGATCCAGATCTCCACCGTGGACAGCAAGCCGGTGGAGATCAGCATCCAGCGCGCTGCGGTGCAGACGCTGCTGCCCAAAGGGACGATGAAGTCGATCTGATCCGCGCATGAACCGCTACCCGCTCTGGAAGTACGTTGTCATCGCGGTCGCGCTGCTGCTCGGCGCGATCTACACGCTGCCCAATTTCTTCGGCGAGGCGCCGGCGGTCCAGGTATCGGCCGCCAAGTCCACGGTGAAGATCGAGCCGGCGCTGATGGACCGCGTTGGCGGTCTGCTGAAAGACGCGGGCATCGCGCATCAGGGTCTGTTCTACGACCAGCTTGGCGCGAACAACTTCACGGTACGGGTGCGGCTGGCCGACCCCGACACGCAGTTGCGCGCCAAGGATGTGATCCAGAAGGCGCTGGTACCCGACGCCAGCGATCCCGGCTACGTGGTGGCGCTGAATCTGGTGCCGCGCACGCCGAAGTGGCTGCTCAGCCTGCACGCCGCGCCGATGTACCTGGGTCTCGACCTGCGCGGCGGCGTGCACTTCCTGATGCAGGTCGACATGCGCCAGGCGGTCGAGAAACGCATGGAGACGCTGGCCGGCGAACTGCGCACGATGTTGCGCGAGAAAAATGTCCGCCACGGCGGCATCTCGCGCAGCGGATCGACGGTCGAGATCCGCTTCCGCGACGATGCCACCCGCAAGCAGGCCGAAGATCAAATCCGTGACTTCAATCGCGAACTGCAGTTTCGCGAGGACGGTGCCGGCGAGGACCTGCGGCTGATCGTCACCCTCAGTCCCAACGCGACGCGCGACATCCAGGCCAGCGCGCTCAAGCAGAACATCACCACGCTGCACAACCGGATCAACGAACTCGGCGTGGCCGAGCCAGTGATCCAGCAGCAGGGCGCCGACCGCGTGGTCGTGCAATTGCCCGGCGTGCAGGACGTGGCGCGCGCCAAGCAGATCCTTGGCCGTACCGCCACGCTGGAGATCCGCCTGGTCGACGAGGAGGCAATGGCCTCCGGCAACCTGTCGGCCTCGGTGGTTGTCCCCGAGCGCACCCGTGACGGCAACGTGGTCCAGGTCGCGCTGCGCCGCCAGATCGTCGTGACCGGCGACCAGCTTGTCGACGCTGCGGCCACGTTCGACCAGAACCAGCAACCCGCGGTGTCGGTCTCGCTCGACTCGCGCGGCGGCTCGGCGATGAAGCTGGCCACCCGCGAGCATCTGAAGAAGCGCATGGCCATCGTGCTCTATGAGCGCGGCAAGGGCGAAGCGATCTCGGTGGCTACGCTCCAGGGCGAGTTCTCCAACCGCTTCCAGATCACCGGCCGCTTCACCACGCAGGAGGTCAACGACCTGGCGCTGCTGATTCGCTCCGGCTCGCTGGCCGCGCCGATGGAGATCATCGAAGAGCGCACGATCGGCCCGAGCCTGGGCGCCGAGAACATCGCCAAGGGCTTCGACA
>CAZTUT010000249.1:0-2884 GCA_964616395.1 uncultured Burkholderiaceae bacterium | reverse complement strand
ATTGCGGCGTCCGCGCGTGCGGCGCGGCAGGAACGACGGAGCGTGCATCGTAGCCGAGCGCCCCCGCGACGCCCTGACCGGCCAGGCTCAGCGCGTCACGGTCGCATCCGCCATGGCGTCGAGCGCATCGATCTGCCGCTGAAGTTGCGCCGCGCCCCGGCGGTTGAGCACGATCACCGCAACGAACAGTGCCGCGGCGACCAGCAGGAACAGCCCCGGCTGCGACGCCGGCACGTGGCGCGCCATACCCCACGCAGACACGATGAAGCCGGGCACCAGCGGCGCCAGGTACCAGCGCCCGACGGAACGCATCGCATCGCGCTGTCGCAGCAGTTCGGCGCGATGGAACGGCAGCGTCGCGCCACCCAGCGCGGGGGGCGGCAGGCGGCGCAGGCCGGCACGGCGATGCAACTGCCACAGCACGACGACTCCGCCCGCGATCACCAGCACCGCGCCGAGCCGGATCAGGGCTTGCGGAAACCACCACAGCACCAGCGCCCAGCCACACAGGCCCAGCACACCCGCCGCGGTTTCCAGCCGGTTGCGCCAGACGATGCGGTGCTCGACGGCGCGCGCCGCGGCGCGCAGTTCGGCCAGCGGCCGTGCCGCCAGCGCCGCGGTCTGCGCACGCCAGGCGGTTACGAGCGGCTCGGCGTCGGAAGAGAAATCGGAATCGCGTGGTTCACTCATCTGCGCTGCTCCTGAACGCCGAGCTGGGACGCCAGCACGGCCTTGATGCGGTGGATCTTCGTGGCCACGTTGCGTGCCGACAGCCCGGTGATTTCGCCGATGGCCGCTGCGTCGAGGTCTTCCAGGTACAGCAGCATCACCTGGCGATCGAGCGGCCGCAGCCGATGCACCAGCGCCAGCACGCGCGCCAGGTCGATGCGGCGCTCGACGCGGCCGATATCGGCCTGTTCGTCGACCAGCAGCTCGGCCGCTTCCAGATCCACGGTGCGGCTGTCGGCACGCCGCTGATCGTTGCCCACGTGGCGCGCGCCGACGTTGTGCGCCACCCGGTAGACCCAGGTGCGCAGCGAACACTCGCCGCGAAAGCCCGCCAGGCTCTGCCAGATCGCCAGCTGCAGTTCCTGCTGCAACTCCTCGCGCCGCCCGGGATCGCGCTCGTAACCACACATGAAGCGCGCCAGTTCGGACCCATGGGCGGCAATCGCCTGCTGGTACAGCGCGTCGTGCGTGGCGGGCGGATCAGCGAAGTTCACGGGGCAGGCGCGTTGTGGGTCACGCCAAGCTAGTGCGGCGGCAGCGCGATTTCTTACAGCGGTGGAGCGTCCGCGGGCAGGGTACTGGCACTGGCGATTGCAGGCGACCGTGCACCGCTGGCTCAACCTGCTGGAGACTTCGTACCTTCTCGGGCGCGCTTCGACGGACTGCCGAAAACAGCATCCGACGTTGATTTAGTTTACTGCTTTATCCTAAAATGCCGCGAGCCCTTGTTTTAGGTTCCTGCTGCCATGCACCGACCCTCGCCCGGCCGCTACGTCACCGTCACAACGGCCGGCGAGCCGTTCCAGGCCTTCGTACCTGCGCCGCTGCCACCCGAACCTCCGGTCCTGTGGTCGGCTGCCCTGCGCCGGCGCTTCGACGCGGCGCTGGTAGCACTCGGGCGCCTGGACGCCGTCACGTCGCTGTTGCCCAACGCGGCGCTGCTGCTGTACAGCTTCGTGCGGAAGGAGGCGGTGCTGTCCTCGCAGATCGAGGGCACGCAGTCATCGCTCGCGGACCTGCTGCTGTACGAGATCGACGAACAGCCCGGCGTGCCGGTGGACGACGCACGCGAAGTAAGCCGCTGCGTGACGGCGCTCGAACACGGGCTGAAGACGTTGCGAGACGGGCTGCCGCTATGCACCCGCCTGCTGTGCGAGATGCACAAGGTGCTGCTCACGCATCCCGGCGGCTACGGCAAGACGCCCGGTGAAGTGCGCCGCTCGCAGGTCTGGATCGGCGGCACCCGGCCCGGCAACGCGGCCTTCGTTCCGCCGCCGGCCGATGCGCTCCCGGAGTGCCTGACGTCGCTCGAGCGCTTCCTCAACGACGACCCCGAGCCCGTGCCGCCGCTGATCAAGGCGGCGCTTGTCCATGTGCAGTTCGAGACCATCCATCCGTTTCTTGACGGCAACGGGCGCCTCGGGCGGCTGCTGATCGTGCTGCAACTGGTGGCCGACGGCGTACTGCGCGAGCCGATGCTGTATCCCAGTCTGTTCTTCAAGACGCACCGGGCGCTGTACTACGAGCTGCTCAACGAGGTGCGCCTGCGCGGGGACTGGGAGCGCTGGCTCGACTTCTTCGCCGAGGGCATCGAGGTGAGCGCGACGCAGGCCGTGGCGACGGCAAACGCATTGCTCGCGCTGGTCAATGCGGATCGTGACTACATCGCCGGGCTGGGGCGTGCGGCGGCCTCTGCGCTGACGGTGCACCAGGCGCTGCAGCGCCAGCCTATTGCAACGTCTGCTGCCCTGGTCAAGGCCACCGGTCTGACGCCGGCCACAGTCAACAAGTCGCTCGCGCACCTGGAGCGCATCGGCATCGTGGCCGAACTGACGAACCGGCAGCGTGGCCGCGTGTTCAGCTATCGAAGGTACGTCGAGCAGCTGGCGGCTGAACTGGAGGCGCGCGGATGAGCGTCCGCGCACGGGGCAGAAGCGCTGGCTCGACCTCGCGCAGCGCGCGGGTGGGCAACGAACCGGCAATCAGCAATCGGCAGATGACGCGATAGGAAAATGGAAGACCACGCCGAAAGCTGTGCCTTGGTGGAGGGTACCGTGATGCCGCGACCGCAGCCGCCTACTTCCCGATGCAGAACCGCCCGAAGATCCGCCCCAGCAGGTCGTCGGCGCTGAACTCGCCGCCGATCTCGGCCAGC
>CAZTUT010000248.1:0-2918 GCA_964616395.1 uncultured Burkholderiaceae bacterium | reverse complement strand
TTCAAACAACCAACCGCCCCGCCCGACTCGCCGGCCCGATCTTCACCGTCATCCCCGCGCCGAACGCCAGCGAGTCGGCCTCCATGCCGTCGCTGAAGATCACGCCGGCTTCCGGCATGGCCGAGGTGAGCACCAGCGGGTGGTGCGCGTCGATTTCGCCGTAGACCAGCGAGGCGCCGGTGGCGCGGCTCGGAAACGGTTCGCGCACCGCAAACCGCAGCGCCTGCGCGTCCCAGGCCAGCGGCCGATAGCTGGCGCTGGGCGATGCCCCTTCCCAGGCCGCGCCGATCCGCAGCGAGCCCACGATCACGCTCGTCATCCAGCCGGTCGAGCCCAGCCCGGTCGAGACGATCACGCCGCTCGAGCTCTGCACTTCCTCCTGGCCGCCCCAGTCGATCCGGTAGCGCGCCGAGGTATGGCTGCGCGGTCCGATGAACAGGTCATTGACCGCCAGCATGGTCTGGCCGTCGGCCAGTGATGCCTGCGCCATCGTGACCCGCTTGTCGGGGCGGGCGTCTGCCATCACGGAAGGCAGCAGCGCGCGCAGCTCGTCGGCGCGGAACGGCAGCAGGATCCCGTCGTGCCGCGCTGGGTCGGGGTTCAGCCCGACCAGCGGCTGGCCATCCAGATACTTCATCGTGTTGGCCACCAGCCCGTCCTGCCCCAGCGCCAGCACGACATCGGCCGGACCGAACAGGAAGTTCGGCAGGTACTGCCGCTCCAGCTCCTGCCAGCGACCATGCGCCTCCAGCACCTCGGTGACGACCGCGCGCGCGGTCAGGTAGGCCGCGTGCTCGCGCTCGTAGTCACCGAAGTCGGCGCCCAGGTGCTCGACGTAGAAGCGCGCCTGATCGACCGTGTGAAACCGGCCGATCAGTTCCTGCAGCCGGGTGCGCCGGGTCACCAGCACCACCTTGCGGTCAGAGGCGCTCATGCTGACCTCCGTTCCCCCTTGGCAGCCCGGCCCTGCACTTCCGGCGCGTGCGCAACGAGCAGCGTCTCCAGCAGATCGGGCGAGACGTTCAGCTGCCCGATCTTCTCGGCGCGCTCGGCCAGCCCGCCAAAGGCCTGCGCGATCAGCTGGCCCGGCGCCATGCCCGCCGCGGCCAGCGCCTGGATCACGCGTACGTCGGTCTTCTGCAGCGCGTCCATCACCGCCGCCACCCGGTGCGCCTCGGCCTCCGCCAGCGCGCGGGTGTTCTGCGCATTGCGGGCCACGAAGTCCGTGCGGCGGGTCTCCACCGAGATGTCGGTTTCCATGTCCGCCAGCCGCAGCTGCGCCTTCTTCTCGCGCAGCGAGGCTTCGGCCTCCATCTGGGTCTCGCGGATCTGCCGCCGCTTCTGCTCGACCGCAACCTCGGTATCGAGCTCGCTTTCGCGAATGGCCCGCTCGTTGTTCACCGCCGCGTTGCGGCGCAGGAAGATCGCGTCGTCCGCCCGCTTGAGGATCGCCTCGCGCGCTTCTGCCTCGAGCGCGCGCGCGGTCTCCGGCGTGGGACGCACGGCAGTGACAACAAAGCCGAGGATCTCCAGGCCGAGCGCCTGCAGCTCAGGGTGCTGCGACAACGCGCGGAAGCCCTCCACACCGAGCGCGTTGGCCGCCTGCAGCGCATCCTTGAGCGGCCGCTGCTGGATGGCCTTCTGCGCCATGGTCTCGACCTGCGCCAGCACCCGCTGCGGCAGCTTGATCGGGTCGTCCGACTCGTAGCCCTTGCCATCGGCGCGCAGCGTGAAGTCCGCCAGCGTGGCGGTCTTGCGCGGCTCAGCGATGCGCCAGGTCACCGACCCCTGCACGGTCACGGTCTGAAAGTCCGCCGTCATCAGGGTCTGGATGAAGTCGTCGACGCGGCTGGAGACGGGAAGGGCCATCAATGACGAAGACGGCGCGTAGTAGAAGAAAGACCGCCCCGTGCCTTCCAGCCGCACCCGGCCGTTGTTCACCAGCAGCACATACGAGGTGGGCCTGGACTTGAAGTAGCGAATGCCGAACATAGTCACCTCCGGATCGATGCCGCCGGGATTGACGGCATATAGTTGTTCACACCAACTATTAAAGTTGCATAGTACAACCAAACTCGCTACTGTCAAGCCTGTTCCGGAAAAACCGCCAACCGAGGCCCGCTCATGAAGCCGCCCCCCGCCATGGAGCGCCCGCTCGCCACCGTCGATGTGGCGATCTTCGCGATCGTTGACGACGCGCTGCAGGTGCTGCTGGTGCGCCGCCCCGACCGCGCCGGCGAGCCGTTCCCCGGCTGCTGGGCGCTGCCCGGCGGCTACATCGACGTGCACAAGGACGCCTCGCTGGAAGCCTGCGCGATGCGCAAGCTGCGCGAGAAAACCGGCGTGCGCTCGCCGTACCTGGAGCAGCTAGGCAGCTGGGGAGGCGCAAAGCGCGATCCGCGCGGCTACACGATCACCTGCGTGTACTTCGCGCTGCTGAATGCCGCGTTGGTGACGCTCGATCGCGGCGGCGCTGCCGAGGCGCCCGCCTGGCATCCGGTTCAGGGCGATGGTGTTCGCGAGCGACTGGCGTTCGACCACGCCACCCTGCTGGCCGCCGCGCTACAGCGACTGCGCAACAAGGTCGAGTACACATCGCTGCCCGCCTTCCTGCTGCCCGAGCACTTCACGCTCAGCGAGCTGCAGTCGGCCTACGAGACCGTGCTGGACCGGCCAGTCGACAAGTCCGCGTTCCGCACGCGAATGCTGGCCGCGGATTTCATCGAACCCACCGGCGAGCAACGCGCCAGCGTGACGCGCCCCGCGCTGCTGTATCGCCTGAAGGTGCGCACGCCGGTGCTGTTTCCGCGGACGTTCAGCCCGCGCGGCGAAGCGGGCTGAGCGCAGCGCTTGCACCACGCAACCCATGTGCGTCGAATACGTCCCCCTGCAAACCAACCAGCGCCTGCTGTTTGCAG
>CAZTUT010000247.1:0-2942 GCA_964616395.1 uncultured Burkholderiaceae bacterium | reverse complement strand
ACCATGCTGCCGCTGGCCTCGCTGACCGGCAGGCCGGCGCCGATGGCTGCGGCCATCGGCTCCTCGATCAGGAACACCTGGCTGGCGCCGGCCGCCTCGGCCGACTCCTTGATCGCGCGCCGCTCGACCTGGGTGGAGCCGCAGGGCACGCAGATGATGATGCGCGGACTGGGCGCCAGCAGCGTCGACGGATGCACCATGCGGATGAAC
The DNA here is from genome assembly GCA_964616395.1 of uncultured Burkholderiaceae bacterium. Lineage (GTDB taxonomy): Bacteria > Pseudomonadota > Gammaproteobacteria > Burkholderiales > Burkholderiaceae_F > JALHMQ01. Next base: position 2,732 of record CAZTUT010000247.1, on the reverse strand, counting down.
TGCTTGAGCATCTGCTCGGTGACGTCGAAGTCGGCGATCACGCCGTCCTTCATCGGCCGGATCGCCTCGATGTTGCCGGGGACCTTGCCGAGCATCTGCTTGGCCTCGCGGCCGACCGCGCGAATCATGCGCTTGCCGTTGGGGCCGCCTTCCTGCGCAATGGCCACGACCGAGGGCTCGTCAAGCACCACGCCCTTGCCGCGCACGTAGATCAGCGTATTGGCGGTGCCGAGGTCGATCGCCAGATCGCTCGAGAAGTAACTACGGAGAAAGCCGAACATGAACCGCCTTTATGACGACGTAGACGATGCAGAAAGTGCGCTGCGGGGTGATGCGCGGAACCGGCGCCTCGCGCCGGATGATCCGGGCGCGGCGACTTGTGGCGACGCCAGTCGCGGAGGGAGCACTGGCGCAGAATGAGATAATAGCGAAGCCCGTGGCGCGGCCCATCCGTCGCGGGCGCTTTTTTCGAGCCGCCGGGCCGCCGCCCGCCGCGGCCTTCGCTGCCCTGACCGCACGCCCCGCCCATGTCCCTGTCCCTCGACGACGTCCGCCGCATCGCCCACCTGTCGCGCATCGAGATCACCGATGCGCAGGCCCAGGCCACGCTGGCCCAGCTCAATGACATCTTCGGCATGATCGAGCAGATGCAGAAGGTCGACACCACCGGCATCGAACCGATGGCCCATCCGCTCGGCGGCAGCCAGCGCCTGCGCGCCGACGCGGTGACCGAACCGGTCGAGCGCGAGCGCAATCTGGCGAACGCGCCGGCCCAGCAGGACGGCCTGTTCCTGGTGCCGCGGGTGGTCGAATGAGCACGGCCGCAGGCACGCCGCCAGCCGGCGATCTGGCGCACGCATCGATCGCCGATCTCGGCCGGCTGCTGGACGCCCGCCAGGTCTCGGCGGTCGAACTGGCACGGCTGTTCCTCGACCGCATCGAAGCGCATCGCGACCTGAACGCCTTCCTCGACGTGCGCCCCGAGGTCACGCTGGCGCAGGCGGCCTCGGCCGACGCCCGGCGCGCTCGCGGCGAGACCGGCGCGCTGCTCGGCGTGCCGATGGCGCACAAGGACATCTTCGTCACGCGCGACTGGGCCAGCACGGCCTCCAGCCGGATGCTCGAGGGCTACATGAGCCCGTTCGACGCCACCGTGGTGGCCAACCTCAAGCAGGCTGGCATGGTCTGTCTGGGCAAGCTCAACTGCGACGAGTTCGCGATGGGCTCGTCCAACGAGAACAGCGCCTACGGCAACGTGCTCAACCCGTGGGACAAGGGTGCGGTGCCCGGCGGCTCCTCGGGCGGGTCGAGCGCTGCCGTGGCCGCGCGCATCGCGCCGATGACCACCGCCACCGACACCGGCGGATCGATCCGCGAGCCGGCCGCCTTCACCGGCATCACCGGCACCAAACCCACCTACGGGCGGCCGTCGCGCTGGGGCATGATCGCCTTCGCCTCCAGCCTCGACACTGCCGGGCTGATGACCTATTCGGCCGAGGACTGCGCGCTGGTGTTCAACAGCATGCTGGGCTTCGACCCGAAGGACTCCACCAGCCTCGACCGCCCGGCCGAAGATTTCACGCGGTCGCTGAACGCCGGCGTGCGCGGCCTGAAGATCGGCGTGCCGCGCGAGTTCTTCGGCGAGGGCCTCGCGCCCGACGTGGAGGCGGCCGTGCGCGAGGCGCTGCGCGAGTACGAGCGGCTCGGCGCGCAGCTGGTCGACATCAGCCTGCCCAATGCGGCGCTGGGCATTCCGGTGTACTACGTGATCGCGCCGGCCGAGTGCAGCTCCAACCTCAGCCGCTTCGACGGCGTGCGCTACGGCCACCGCGCCGCGCAGTACGCCGACCTGGCCGACATGATCAAGAAGTCGCGCGCCGAGGGCTTCGGCCCCGAGCCGAAGCGCCGCATCCTCGTGGGCACCTATGTGCTGTCCCACGGCTACTACGACGCCTACTTCATCAAGGCCATGCAGGTTCGCCGCATCATCGCCAACGAGTTCCAGCGCGCCTTCGCGCAGTGCGACGTCATCATGAGCCCGGTCACCACCAGTGTCGCCTTCGGGTTCGGCGAGAAGGCGGCCGATCCGGTGTCGATGTACCTGGCCGACCTGTACACGGTGCCCGGGTCGCTGGCGGGCATTCCGAGCATGAGCATTCCCTGCGGCTTCGGCGCCGGACCGGTCAACGGCTGCCGGCCGGTCGGGCTGCAGTTGATGACCAACCACTTCGAGGAAGCGAAGATGCTCGGCATCGCGCACGCCTACCAGCAGGCCACCGACTGGCACCGGCGCGTGCCGGCCGGCTTCTAGGAGCGCGCGATGACCTGGGAAGTCGTGATCGGCCTGGAAACCCACGCTCAGCTCTCGACGCAGAGCAAGATCTTCTCCGGCGCCAGCACTGCGTTCGGTGCTGCGCCCAATACGCAGGCCAGCGTGATCGACCTGGCGCTGCCCGGCGTGCTGCCGGTGCTCAACGAAGGCGCGGTCGAGCGCGCGATCCGCTTCGGGCTGGCGAAGACAAATTTTTGATGAATAATTATTATTATCAAACGCAAATCTAAAGTCTTCAAGAAAACTTAAAGAGTAAAAATCATCCGTAGTTAACACGCTTAAATAGTTGCAGTTTTGATTATCAACTAGCTTTAATGTTGCCTAATAAATTAAAAATAATTGAAGTAAATTTTATTTTTAGGCTTAATAAATTATTTTACTTCTGCTTTATAACTATCAT
>CAZTUT010000246.1:0-2955 GCA_964616395.1 uncultured Burkholderiaceae bacterium | reverse complement strand
CGGAATTGGCGGCCGTAGTCGCAGGTGGAGAGATTCACTGTATCAGCCGCGAGCGCGATCGGTACCAGCGCCTTATCGCCACCTGCTGGGCTGGCGGGCGAGATGTTGGGCAGTCACTTGTCGCGCATGGCTGGGCTGTCGCGTATCGGCGCTTTTCGGTGGACTATGTGAGTGAGGAGAATCTCGCGCGCTATCTCACGCAGGGGATGTGGGCGGGACAGTTTGAGATGCCCTGGGAATGGCGTCAGGCAAGGCGGAGGCAGGAGGCAAGTCGCTAAGGCCGGATCATCAAGGATTGCGCCTCCCAACTGTCCTCAATGAAATTGTCACAGAAAATCCCAACCTGAACTATCTTCTCGTTGACATGCACTTCTTCCACGAAGCTAGCACGGTCGTATCAAACTCTCCAACGATGTGAAGGCGATTTTTTTGACGCGGTACACGAGAGTAAGCGTAGCCGACCGTAACTGCCGTCCCACCTAATGCGCGATGAGCCTTGGCCTACGACGACGCCATCGTTCGTGTAAAGCGGCGGCTTGCCTCGAGGGTGTTCATGCCTATTGGAAAGGTTTGATTGCCCTTCTGGGTCCCTTAGCTTGATTTTGAGCTGGTGGTTTCATCCTTGATTTCCTTCGCCATCGAGCAACAATGGCATCGACCTCATCCCCGTCGATGACCTCATTCTGCGTCAGTAACTTATAGATTCGATCGAATGCTCTGCGATTACTACTGATGGCCTGCTTGGCGCGAGTGTACGCTGTTTCCAGCATTTCGTTCACCTCACTTTGGAGACTACCATCTGCAGACAATGCGCTCGCGATTTGCCTGGCTTCAATGCCACCCGTCCAAAGCATGCTGCGCTCGCCCCTTCCCATGCCCTGCGACATTAGCGCTGCTAACGCTACCGACGTGGCCTTGTACAAATCGCTTTCTTCGGCGCCACCCGACAATGTGGATGGGCAACCCAGTACAACCTCCTCAGCCGCACGTCCGGCAAGAAGAATCATCATTCGCTTTTCAATGTCCTGGCGCGTAAGACATGGTTGATCCGTGGCAATGACCTCGCCGCCCCCGTATTGCGTAGCAAGCAAGCTAACCCGCCGTACGACGCCTCTATCGTGGAGAGCTGCTACCAGGGCATGCCCGACCTCGTGGATCGCAACCCGCTTCCTCACTTCCGGATGCAGTGTGGGCTGGCCTGCACGAATGGCAGCCAGCAGATCGGCTTCGATCATCGGACGATCTTCAAATCGAGCACGACGCCGCGCATCGCGCACGAACCGTTCTGCCATGGCCGGGCTTGAGCCAACCGCGAAGTTGGCTGCGCGCCGGAGATCTTGCTCGGCGAGATTACTGCCCAGATGGAACCGTAGAATTTCTGTGAGCGCCTTGAGGTCCGGCAGACCGAGCCGAATCTCTCTATCAAGTCGACCCGGGCGACGCAGTGCGGCGTCAACGCGCTCAGGGTAGTTTGTCGTACCAATGACTACCACCCCCTCGCGTCCCTCTAGACCATCGAGTTGTTCGAGAAATGCATTCAAAACCTGGGTTTCATACCCCGCATTACGGCCTTCCATACTCCTCCGATTACCGGCCGAATCTACTTCATCCACGAGAACAATGCAGGGTGTATGCTGGCGTGCTGCATTGAAGGTTTCGATCATGGCTCGCAGCATTGAGTCAAGACTTCCTGCGGCCTGCCACACTGCAAAGCTACCCTGAAAAATGGGCACACGACAGGTCGCTGCAACCGCTCGGGCAGCTGTGGTCTTGCCCACGCCGGGCGGCCCTGACAAAAGAACTCCACGGTCAACATCGCGCCATGAAATGCGCCTCTGCCTATACAGAGAAATATCCCGCGCCAGTGCGTTCCCCCAATCGACGACGCTGTCCATGCCGCATAATTCAGCCAACCTTGGGGTAGGCTCAGTTGGTTGTGTCATCACCAGGTCTCGGACACGTTCGATGAAGCCATTCGGATCACCGTCTCGCCGAACCGCCAGCGCTAAATCCGCTTGCGTGACCCGACAAGCAATCTCGTGCTCAAGCTGCTTCGTAGGTGCGCGCCCAGTGACGGCTACTGCAACCTCAGATACGATCTCGGCGCTGATGGCAGGCGCATGCAGACGATATTCTGCGATGCGGCACAAATCCGCAGGCAGGTGCCGTGTTGGTGCAGGGCTGATTCCTACAATCGGATTACCCCTGGCCAATGCGTGCCTCACCGCCTCATTTCCGTGATCCGCACGATCAGTTCGTAGTCGCCCGTCGCGAAAGTATGAAACCCACCTATCGGCTGCGTCTGTGTTTGGGCAGTCTGCGAAAACTGCACGCCGCAGACCATCACCCAGAGGCAGAACCATGTCTGCGTTTGGCACAGCGATAACCACAGCGGCGAACCCGCTGCGTAACTTTTCTACCAATTCGGGCTCTGCGGCCAGGATGCGTCGCGCTAAGGCGTAGCCCAACGCCGAGTCGGCTCGCGGGACGCTGTGGGAGGCTTCGTCTGGTTCGCCGCGTTGACAGATGGTAGGCGCGCTCAGGACATCACTGCGCGACCGCCTAGAGGCGGACTTCACAGACCGCTGGGGTTTTGACTGCATTTCGATAACCGCATTCGATGAAATTGGGCGCAGTTCCGGCGCCCACGAAAAAACCGACTTATGAGCGGCAAAGGCCCTAACGGGCAGCCGTCATATGCGTTGCGCGGATATCGATATCAAACGCGACAGCACCTCAGCGCGAAAAGCTGAGCGCAAGTTCTGGGAGGGTGTTTCCGACGCGTTCATGGAGTTTGGCTACCGAAAGAGACCCCTCAGAGTCAAGAGCATTTTTGCTGCCCCAAGAAAGACTGCAGTTTCGCATACGGGCACCGCGCTATAATCTTCGAAGTGAGAACTTTTTGTTTGTGGAGAGGAGACATTTTGCTTGTCCGTCGTCAGATCATTTGAGACC
>CAZTUT010000245.1:0-2981 GCA_964616395.1 uncultured Burkholderiaceae bacterium | reverse complement strand
TGGCCAAGGAACTGACGCAGAAGAGCCTGCCCGAGATCGGCGAGCTGTTCGGCGGCCGCGACCACACCACGGTGCTGCACGCGGTGCGCAAGATCGGCGCGCAGCGCCTCAACGACAGCGAACTGAACCACGCACTGCACGTGCTGGAACAGGCGCTCAAGAGCTGAGCGCGCCGATGACGACCCTGTGGAAAGCCTGTGGACACGCGCTGCACGAGCTGTGCAGCGATCGGGATAACCTTCGTGTTTTGGCGCCGGGGCGGCCGGGCGCGGCTGGGTTGTCCCAGGCGTCCACATGCCGTCCCGCGCTTGTCCCGGCCGTTGGCCACAGCCTTCGGGCCGTGCCAACACGCTGACGCACAAGGATATTCGGCGCTTGTCCCCAGATCGGGCCCGGCTCTATTAGCTTCTAGTCCTACGTTGTCTTATTGAAAGAAGGAAGAACAACATGCAACTCGTCAAAGCCAGCCGCGATGCGTTGCTCAAACCACTGCAGGTGGTGAGCGGAATCGTCGAGCGCCGGCAGACCCTGCCGATCCTCGCCAACATCCTGGTGCGCAAGACGGGCGAGCAGGTCAGCTTCATCGCCACCGATCTCGAGATCCAGATCCAGACCACCGCCGAGATCGGCGCCGGCAAGGACGACGTATCCACCACGGTGGCGGCGCGCAAGCTGGTCGACATTCTCCGCGCGCTGCCCGAGGCCGACGTGGCGCTGTCGCTGTCGGGCAAGAAGCTCACCGTGCAGTCGGCCAAGAGCCGCTTCAACCTGCAGACGCTGTCGGCCGACGAGTACCCCACGGTCGCGCAGGCCGAGTTCGGCACCGACTTCACGCTGCCGGCCAGCACCCTCAAGTACCTGCTGAGCATGGTCCACTTCGCGATGGCCGCGCAGGACATCCGCTACTACCTGAACGGCATGCTGCTGGTGGTCGAGGGCAACGTGGTGCGCGCGGTGGCCACCGACGGCCACCGGCTGGCGATGTGCGAGGTCAGCAAGGACGGCGCAGCGGCCGGCAAGATCGAGGCGATCGTGCCGCGCAAGACCATCCTCGAGCTGTCGCGCCTGCTGCCCGACTCCGACGAGCCGGTGCGCGTGCAGATGGCCGCCAACCAGGTGCGCTTCAGCTTCGGCGCGATCGAGCTCGTGTCCAAGCTGGTCGAGGGCAAGTTCCCCGACTACCAGCGCGTGATCCCGGCCGGCAACACCAAGGTGTTCGCCATTGGCCGCGAGGAGCTGATGTCGGCGCTCAACCGCGCCGCCATTCTCACCACCGACAAGTTCAAGGGCGTGCGCATGGTGCTCTCGCCGGGCGCGCTGAAGATCACCTCGACCAACGCCGACCAGGAAGAGGCACAGGAAGAACTCGACATCGAGTACACCGGCGAGGCGCTCGACATCGGCTTCAACGTCACCTACCTGCAGGACGTGCTGGCCAACCTGAAGAGCGAGCAGGTGCGCTTCTCGCTCGGTGATGCGCTCGGCTCGGCGCTGATCTCGATGGTCGACTCCGAGAAGGTCAAGTACGTCGTGATGCCGATGCGGATCTGATCACCGCTCACCCAGAACAAGCGCGGCCTGCGGGCCGCGCGCCACAACACGCTGTGATGCGCAGGGCCCGCCTCCCGGCCCCAAGGAAATGCTGATGTCCGCAGTGCCCAACGAGCCGCCCCTTTCCTCGCTTGCCGACAGCCCCCGACCGGACGTTGCCGTCGACTACGGCGCCAACAGCATCCAGATCCTCGAAGGCCTGGAAGCCGTGCGCAAGCGCCCCGGCATGTACATCGGCGACACGCAAGACGGCACCGGCCTGCACCACATGGTGTTCGAGGTCGTTGACAACTCGATCGACGAGGCGCTGGCCGGCTACTGCAACGACATCGTTGTCACGATCCACACCGACAACTCGATCTCGGTGATCGACAACGGCCGCGGCATTCCCACCGGCATCAAGTTCGACGACAAGCACGAGCCCAAGCGCTCGGCCGCCGAGATCGCGCTCACCGAGCTGCACGCCGGCGGCAAGTTCAACCAGAACAGCTACAAGGTCTCGGGCGGCCTGCACGGCGTGGGTGTGTCGTGCGTCAACGCGCTGTCGCAATGGCTGCGCCTGACCATCCGCCGCGACGGCCAGATCCACCACATGGAGTTCCATGCCGGCGTGCCGCAGAACCGCCGCATCGAGACCGTGGACGGCAGCGAAGTCTCGCCCATGCACGTGCTCGGCAGCACCGACAAGCGTGGCACCGAGGTCCACTTCCTGCCCGACGCCACGATCTTCGGCCACGTGGAGTTCCACTACGAGATCCTCTCCAAGCGGCTGCGCGAACTCTCGTTCCTCAACAATGGTGTGCGCATCCGCCTGGTGGACCAGCGCAACGGCAAGGAAGAGGACTTCGCGTTCGCCGGCGGTGTGCGCGGCTTCGTGGAGTACATCAACCGCGCCAAGACGGTGCTGCACGGCAACGTCTTCCACATCGCCGGCGAGTCGAGCGCCGGTGGCACCACGGTGGGCGTTGAAGTCGCCATGCAGTGGAACGACAGCTACAACGAATCGCTGCTGGTGTTCACCAACAACATCCCGCAGAAAGACGGCGGCACCCACATCACCGGCCTGCGCGCCGCGATGACGCGCGTCATCAACAACTACATCAAGAGCAACGAGCTCGACAAGAAAGCCAAGGTCGAGACCAGCGGCGACGACATGCGCGAGGGCCTGACCTGCGTGCTCAGCGTCAAGGTGCCCGAGCCCAAGTTCAGCTCGCAGACCAAGGACAAGCTGGTCTCCTCCGAAGTGCGGCCCGCGGTCGAAGACGTGGTGGCCCGCGCGCTGGAAACCTTTCTGCTGGAGAAGCCGGCCGACGCCAAGATCATCTGCGGCAAGATCGTCGAGGCCGCGCGCGCACGCGAAGCCGCCCGCAAGGCGCGCGAGATGACCCGCCGCAAGGGCGTGCTCGACGGCGCCGGCCTGCCCGGCAAGC
>CAZTUT010000244.1:0-3072 GCA_964616395.1 uncultured Burkholderiaceae bacterium | reverse complement strand
CCCCGGCGCCAACATGAGCGATTCGGTCGCCTGCTTCGAGGCGACGCACGGCACGGCGCCCAAGTACGCGGGCAAGGACTACGTCAACCCGGGCTCCGAGATCCTGTCGGCCGAGATGATGCTGCGTCACATGGGCTGGACCGAGGCGGCCGACCTGATCATCTCTTCAATGGAAAAGACGATCCTGCAGAAGACGGTTACCTATGACTTCGCGCGCCTGATGGAAGGTGCGACCCAGCTGTCGTGCTCGGGTTTCGGCAACGCGATGATCGCCAACATGTGACCGTTGGCCTCTGGTGCCCTTGCAGGTGCCAGCAACAAAAAACCCCGCATATGCGGGGTTTTTTGTTGTCGCGGCGGCGCGACGGTCAGGGGGCTGCCTGGATGTTGGACGCCTGCTTGCCCTTCGGGCCCGTCACCACATCGAATGTGACCTTCTGTCCTTCCTTCAGGGTCTTGAAGCCACCCATCTGGATCGCCGAGAAATGCGCAAAGAGATCTTCGCCGCCCTCGTCGGGGGTGATGAAGCCGAAGCCCTTTGCATCGTTGAACCACTTGACCGTACCGGTTGCCATAGCCGCTCTTCCTGTTGGTTGCTCCGATCAGTCGCCGCGCGTCGTGCCAGACAACGGCCGCGAGGCAACTCTCTGCGGAGACCGGAAACTTGTCCGGTACCCCGCTTTCTCGCGCTGGACGTCAAATCGCACGCGAGCGCCGAATTGTTCGAGCAAGCCTGACGCGCGTCAAGGGTTTTCGCGGTAAGCGTGTTCCAGGAATTGCTGCGCCGCCGCATGGGGTACCGGCTGGTTTCGCCGCCCGGCGCATGCCGCGGAACGACGCAGCCGGTCGCGTGCATGCCACCGCCGCGTGCAGCGTGCACCGCCGAACGGCACGTTTGCTGCGATTGTCGGCTTCGGCGGCTGAATGCCCGGGTTGGCACGGGATTGGCAGGGGTATCGCGCAAAGGCGTGTCCACGAAGTAACTTATGATGCATTCGTCAGCGATGTGCGCCTGTGGGCGCCGGCGCGTTTTTCTAGAATGGCCTCATGAGTGATGGACAACGGTCGGGCGATGGTGTGGTCGTCGAGAAGCAGGCTTCTCGCGTCAAGCCGCCGCCGATGTACCAGGTACTGTTGCTCAATGACGACTTCACGCCGATGGAATTCGTGGTCGGCGTGCTGCAGAAATTCTTTGGCAAGGGGCGCGAGCAGGCGACCCAGATCATGCTGAAGGTGCATCATGAAGGCCGCGGGGTCTGCGGCGTTTATCCCCGCGATGTCGCGGCCACGAAGGTCGAGCAGGTTTGCAGTTATTCACGCCAGCATCAGCATCCGCTGCAGTGCGTGATGGAGGAAGCATGATCGCGCAGGAACTCGAAGTCAGTCTGCACATGGCCTTCGTGGAGGCCCGTCAGGCGCGTCACGAATTCATCACCGTCGAGCATCTGCTGATGGCGCTGCTGGACAATCCGTCGGCGGCCGAGGTGATGCGTGCCTGCGCCTGCAATATCGAGGATCTGCGCAAGAGTCTGCAAAACTTCATCGCCGACAACACGCCGATCCTGCCGCCGAATTCCGAGGCCGACACCCAGCCCACGCTCGGTTTCCAGCGCGTGATCCAGCGCGCGATCATGCACGTGCAGAGCACCAGCAACGGCAAGAAGGAAGTGACCGGCGCCAATGTGCTGGTGGCGATCTTCGGCGAAAAGGATTCGCACGCCGTCTACTACCTGCACCAGCAGGGCGTCACACGGCTCGACGTCGTCAACTTCATCAGCCACGGCATCACCAAGGCGCCGCAGGAAGGCGAGAAGCCAGCCAAGCCGGCAGCTGCCGAGCAGGAAGAGCAGCAGGGCGAGGGGCGCGACCAGCAAAGCCCGCTCGACCAGTACACGATGAACCTGAATCAGCTTGCCAAGGACGGCAAGATCGATCCGCTGATCGGTCGCGAGCCGGAGGTCGAGCGGGTGATCCAGGTGCTGTGCCGCCGGCGCAAGAACAATCCGCTGCTGGTGGGCGAGGCGGGCGTCGGCAAGACCGCGATCGCCGAAGGCCTGGCCTGGCGCATCGTCAGGAACGACGTGCCCGAGATCCTCGACAAGTCGGTGGTCTACTCGCTCGACATGGGCGCGCTGCTGGCTGGCACCAAGTACCGCGGCGACTTCGAGCAGCGCCTGAAGGCCGTGCTCAAGCAGCTGAAGGCCAATAGCCACGCCGTGCTGTTCATCGACGAAATCCACACGCTGATCGGCGCGGGCAGCGCCTCGGGCGGCACGCTCGACGCCTCCAACCTGTTGAAGCCCGCACTGGCGTCGGGGCAGCTCAAGTGCATCGGCGCCACCACGTACACCGAGTACCGCGGCATCTTCGAGAAGGACCATGCGCTGAGCCGTCGCTTCCAGAAGATCGACGTCAACGAGCCGACCGTGCAGCAGACGATCGAGATCCTCAAGGGGCTGAAGTCGCGCTTCGAGGAGCATCATGGCGTGCGCTATTCGAGCAGCGCGATCCAGGCGGCGGCGGAACTGTCGGCCAAGTACATCAACGATCGCCATCTGCCGGACAAGGCGATCGACGTGATCGACGAGGCTGGCGCTGCGCAGCGCATCCTGCCGGTGTCGCGCCGCAAGAAGACGATCGGCAAGGGCGAGGTCGAGGAGATCATCGCCAAGATCGCGCGCATTCCGCCGCAGACCGTATCGAGCGACGACCGCGCGCAACTCAAGAACCTCGACCGCAACCTGAAGAACGTCGTGTTCGGTCAGGACCCGGCGATCGACGCGCTGTCGGCGGCGATCAAGATGGCGCGCTCGGGGCTGGGAAAGCCGGACAAGCCGATCGGCTCGTTCCTGTTCTCGGGGCCCACCGGCGTGGGCAAGACCGAGGTCGCCAAGCAGCTCGCGTTCACGCTGGGCATCGAGCTGATCCGCTTCGACATGTCGGAGTACATGGAGCGCCACGCGGTCAGCCGGCTGATCGGCGCGCCGCCGGGCTACGTGGGTTTCGATCAGGGCGGCCTGCTGACCGAGGCGATCACCAAGAAACCGCACGCGGTGCTGCTGCTCGACGAGA
>CAZTUT010000243.1:1193-3091 GCA_964616395.1 uncultured Burkholderiaceae bacterium | reverse complement strand
CTTCGTATCTGCCGGGAGATCGTCGATGCGTTGCGCAGCACGTTCCGCGAAGAAGGTGCGTGGTCGGCGGCGGTAACACCGCGGTCGAGGAGGCGCTGTACCTGACCAACATCGCGCGCACCGTGCACATGATCCATCGCCGCGACCGCTTTCGTGCGGAGGCGATCATGATCGACAAGGTCAACGCCAAGGTGGCCGAGGGCAAGATCGTCCAGCACCTGTGGCACGAGCTCGACGAAGTGCTCGGCGACGACAAGGGCGTGTCGGGCGTGCGCATCCGCGACAACCGCAGCGGCGCCACCAAGGACCTCGCGCTGCAAGGCTGCTTCATCGCCATCGGCCACCAGCCGAACACCGAGATCTTTGCCGGCCAGCTCGACATGGCCAACGGCTACATCATCACGCGCAGCGGCTTGGCCGGCATGGCAACCGCGACCAGCGTGCCGGGCGTGTTCGCCGCCGGCGACGTTCAGGATCACGTGTACCGGCAGGCGGTCACCAGCGCCGGCACCGGCTGCATGGCCGCGCTCGACGCCCAGCGCTGGCTCGAAGCGCAGGACGGCCAGTAGCCTCGGCACGCCCTCGGCATCCGCCGTGCGCTGCGACTGACCACCCCAATGCCGCGCACGCGCAAAACCGACCTGCAATCGCTGGCCGCGCTGCGCGAGCAGTTGGCGGCGGCCGAGCGCGAGCGCGAACAGCGTGCGCGCGAGGCGGCGGCACTGCAGGCGCGCAAGCGCGCGGCCGAAGCCAGCTTTCGCGGTGCGATGGAGACGATGCAGGTCGAGCCGCTGCGCGCGCCACGTCGCCACGCGCCCGTTCCAGTCGCGCCGCAACCGACGCCGCTCAGCCGGCGCCGCGATGACGAAGAGGTGCTGCGCAGCGCGCTGTCCGACGACATCGATGTCGATTCGCTGCTCGACACCGACGACAGCCTGAGCTGGCGCGCCGCTGGCATCGGCCCCGACGTGGTGCGGCGGCTGCGGCGCGGCGAGTGGGCGATCCAGGCCCAGATCGACCTGCACGGCCATCGTGTCGACGAGGCGCGCGAGGCGCTGGCCGCGTTCCTGCGCGGCGCGCTGCAACGCGATCAGCGCTGCGTGCGCGTGATCCACGGCAAGGGCCTCGGCTCGCAGGGCCGCACGCCGGTGCTCAAGGGCAAGGTGCGCGGCTGGCTGGTGCAGCGGCAAGAGGTGATCGCGTTCTGCCAGGCGCGCGCCGCCGAGGGCGGCAGCGGCGCGCTGGTCGTGCTGCTTCGTCCGGGCGGCGCGGTAACCCGGAGCGATCCGCGATGAGCGCCGCGCTGCCGATCGATCTGGCGCAGGCGCTCGCGCCGGTGGAGCGGCTGGTGCCGGCGATCGAGCTGGTAGGCGTGATGGCCTTCGCATTCTCCGGCTTTGCCGAGGCGCGCAAGAAGGACATGGACGTGGTCGGCGTGTTCGTGATCGCCTTCGTTACCGCGTTCGGCGGCGGCACGCTGCGCGACCTGCTGCTGGACCGGCGACCGTTCTACTGGGTGGAGAACAGCGAGTACGTGGTGCTACTGCTCGTGCTCACGATGCTGATCACGCCAACGATGCGTCTTGCGCACCGGCTGGTCCCCAACTGGGCGTTCGTCACCGCCGATGCGATCGGCCTTGGGTTCTTCTCGATCGCCGGCATGGCCTATGCGCTGCAGGTCGGCATGCCCTGGATCGTGGCGGCGATGATGGCGGTCATCACCGGCGTGTTCGGCGGCCTGCTGCGCGACGTGATCCTCAACGAGGTGCCGATGGTGCTGCGCGATGGCAAGCCCTATGCGCTGGCCGCCTTCCTGGGCTGCGGCGCCTATTCGCTGATGCTCGCGGCCGGCCTGCCATCGAGTGCGGCGGCATGGGCAGCCTCGGCCTTCATCGTCG
>CAZTUT010000243.1:0-1093 GCA_964616395.1 uncultured Burkholderiaceae bacterium | reverse complement strand
CCGATCGCGCCGATGCAGCGCCGCTATTTCCCCGCGGCGCCGCGCTTCGCGACAATGCGGGCGTCAACAACGAGCCGCAGGCCGCCATGAAAGCATTCCTGATCGATCCCGCCCAGCGCAGCATCGTCGCCGTCGACATCGACGGCACCGCCGCGATTGCCACTGCCATCGGTTTTCCGAGCATCGACTCCGACGAAATCGACGATGACGGCCATCGGCTGTTCTTCGACGAATCGTGCTTCATCCGCGCGATCGAAGGCGCAGGCCGGTTCCAGTTCGACCGGCTGGCGCCGGTTCAGGGCAAGGGGATGGTGGTGCGGGCCGCGGCCGACGGCAAGACGCTCGTCGATGCCACGCTCGATGCTGAGGCGCTGACGCGCCGGGTCAAGTTCCTCTGAGCGCGGCGCGCGGCCTGCGAATGGCGGCGCGCGTCCGCAGCCCTGCGCATCACCGCTCAGCGCGGGCTGCGCTTCAGTCGGTACGGCGGAAGTAGCAGCGGCCCTTGTTCTGCGCGCACATCAGCAGCCAGGTGCCAGCGGCGTCAGTGCTCGTGTAGGACTCGTAGCCGGCCAGATCCTTGCGCTTGACCCAGTTGCCGAGGGCCGGATCGTCGGGCAGGCGGCCAAGGGCGGCGAAGCGGGCCGTCATGGGCGCGTACTCGGCGGAAGAAAAGTGAAAGTAGCCTGCGGCCCGGCCGGCGTCGCGCTCGATGCGGATCAGCGCGACCGACGCCGGAGCAGCGGCAGGCAGACGCCCCTGGGAAACCACGCCGGCCGCCACGGCGTCGGCGTGTGTTGCGTAGTCGGCCGAGTCGCCGGCGCAGCCCGCCAGCATGAGCGCGACGGCAAGTCCGGCAACCCGCTTCATCGACTCAGACAGCTTCCTCGCCGGTCTCGCCGGTGCGGATCCGGATCACCTGCTCGACCGAGCGCACGAAGATCTTGCCGTCGCCGATCTTGCCGGTGCGCGCCGCCTTGACGATCGCCTCGACCGCGCGATCGACCAGACCGTCGGCAACCACCGCCTCGACCTTGACCTTGGGCAGGAAGTCGACCACGTACTCGGCGCCGCGATACAGCTCGGTGTGGCCCTT
>CAZTUT010000242.1:0-3202 GCA_964616395.1 uncultured Burkholderiaceae bacterium | reverse complement strand
CCATTTCTGTATCTCCTGATTACCAGCTGGCCTTAACAACACCCGGAATCTCGCCATTGAAGGCCAGCTCACGGATCTTGTTACGACACAGACCGAATTTACGGAAAACGCCACGCGGACGGCCGGTCAGCGCGCAGCGATTGCGCAGCCGCACCGGGCTCGCATTGCGCGGCAGGGCCTGCAGGCGGGACTGGGCTTCCATCCGCTCCTCCATGGAACGGGTGGAGTCGCCGATGATCGCCTTGAGTTCCTTGCGCTTCGCGTCGTACTTCTTGACGGCGGCTTCGCGCTTGGCTTCGCGGTTCTTGAGAGAGAGCTTTGCCATGTGTGGGCTCTGCCGTTAGTTGCGGAACGGAAACCGGAACGCGGCGAGGAGAGCCTTGGCTTCTTCGTCGGTCTTCGCGGTCGTGGTGATGCTGATGTTCATGCCCCGGAGCTTGTCGATCTTGTCGTACTCGATCTCGGGGAAGATGATCTGTTCCTTCAGGCCGATGTTGTAGTTGCCACGGCCGTCGAACGCGCGGCCCGAGACGCCGCGGAAATCGCGAACGCGCGGAAACGCCACCGTGACCAGTCGGTCGAGAAACTCGTACATGCGCTCGCCGCGCAGGGTCACCATGCAGCCGATCGCCAGGCCTTCGCGCACCTTGAAGTTGGCAATCGCCTTGCGCGTCTTGGTGACCACGGGCTTCTGGCCGGCGATCTTGGTCATGTCACCGACCGCCATTTCAATATTCTTCTTGTCGTTGACCGCCTCGCCCACACCCATGTTGAGCGTGATCTTGGTGATCCGCGGCACCTGCATCACCGACTTGTACCCGAACTTCTTGGTCAGTTCGGGAACGATCGTCTCGCGGTACTGATCGTGCAATCGAGCCATCATCCGCCCCTTACTTCGCGCCGACGGTGGCGCCGTTGCTCTTGAAGACGCGCAGCTTCTTGCCATCGACCGTCTTGATACCGACGCGGTCACCCTTGCCGGTGGCAGCGTTCCACAACATCACGTTGGAAATGTCGATCGGCAGCGTCTTGTCCATGATGCCGCCCGCCACGCCCTTCATTGGGTTCGGCTTGACGTGCTTCTTGACGATGTTGATGCCCTCGACCGTCACATGACGCTCGTCGACACGCGCCAGCACCGTGCCGCGCTTGCCCTTGTCGCGGCCGCTGATCACGACCACTTCATCGCCCTTGCGGATGCGTTCCATCGCAGGCTCCTCAGAGAACTTCCGGCGCCAGGGACACGATCTTCATGAAGCGCTCGGTACGCAGCTCGCGCGTGACCGGCCCGAAGATGCGGGTGCCAATCGGCTCCAGCTTGTTGTTCAGCAGCACGGCGGCGTTGTTGTCGAACTTGATCGCCGAACCGTCGGCCCGACGCAGCCCGTGCGCAGTACGCACCACGACGGCGTTGTAGACCTCGCCCTTTTTCACTCGACCACGCGGCGCAGCGTCCTTGATGGACACCTTGATCACGTCGCCAATGCCGGCGTAGCGGCGCTTGGAGCCGCCCAGCACCTTGATACACATCACTGAACGCGCGCCGGTGTTGTCGGCCACGTCCAGAACCGTCTGCATCTGAATCATCTTGTCCGCCCCAACTTTTCCCGGGCTGCGGCATCGCCGCGTTCCGGTCAGTCTTGGTCCCGTCCGGGGGAGAAGAGCTGCAACCGCACCACCAGTGGAACCGCCCTGAACTGCTGACGGGACCGGCGCTGCCGCTGCGCTCCGGAAAACCACATTGCTCGAACAACAAACTGGGCAATGCGGGTCGTACTCAAACTATGACTACGTTGCTGCTTCGGGTGCGGCTGCCCTGACTGCTGCAGCTCGGCGCCCTCGCCTCGTGACTCCAGCGCACGCCGGACTTGAAAGCGAAGCCCACCATTCTATCTGCAAATAAGCGCTCTGTGCAAGAAAGCGCAGAACGCCGCCGCGTCAGACAGTCTGGACGGCCTGGACCACGCGCAGCACCGACCACGTCTTGGTGCGGGAAAGCGGACGCGTCTCGGCGATTTCGACAACGTCGCCCTCATTGACCTGATTGGTCTCGTCGTGTGCGTGCAGCTTGGTCGAGCGGACCACGTACTTACCGTAGACCGGGTGCTTGACCTTGCGCTCGATCAGCACCGTGACGGTCTTGTCCATCTTGTTGCTGACCACGCGCCCGACGATCGTGCGCTTGACCGACTTGTTCTCTGCGTTCATTTGGCCGCCGCCTTCTGGGTCAGGACGGTGCGCACGCGGGCGATGTCACGCCGGACGTTGCGCAGCTGCGTCGTGTTGCTCAGCTGCTGGGTTGCCTTTTGCATGCGCAGCGAAAACTGGGCGCGCAGCAGCTCCTGCAGTTCCTTGTTCAGCGCCACCACATCCTTGGCGCGCAGTTCCTTGGCTTCCATCGTGTTCTCCGGGTCGGCAAATTGCCAAGAACTACAGACCGAGCTGGCGCGAGACCACGACGGTCTTCAGCGGCAGCTTGGCCGCGGCCAGTGCGAATGCCTCGCGGGCGATCGTCTCGTCCACGCCGTCCATCTCGTAAAGCACCTTGCCGGGCTGGATCTCGGCAACCCAGTACTCGGGGTTGCCCTTGCCATTGCCCATGCGGACTTCGGCCGGCTTGGTGGAGATGGGCTTATCCGGGAAGATGCGAATCCAGACCCGGCCACCGCGCTTGATGTGGCGGCTGATCGCGCGACGCGCGGCTTCGATCTGGCGCGCCGTCAGGCGGCCGCGCTCGGTGGCCTTCAGGCCGAACTCGCCGAAGGACACGTTCGCACCGCGCAGCGCCAGACCGCGATTGCGGCCCTTCTGCTCCTTGCGGTATTTACGTCGGGCGGGTTGCAGCATGGTTACTCTCCGTCTTTGCCGCCGCTCTTGGCGGGGGCATCAGTCTTTGCCACGGCCTTGCGCACGCGCTTGACCGCAGGCTTGGCAGCGTCGTCCTTGGGCGCTTCCGGCGCAGCAGCAGCCGGGGCGCCTTCAGCGGCGCGCGGGGCGGCAGGGCGGCGCGCCGGGCCGCGACCGGCACCGGGGCGGTCCGAACCTGGGCGGTCGGTGCGACGCGGGCGGCGCTCTTCGCGCTCGGCGGCAGGCGCTTCGGCGGCCGGCGCGCCTTTGCGGCCCCCCGTGTCCCCCATGGCGACCCACGCCTTGCCGCCCGTGCCGCCGCACGCGGCCTTGCCCGCCCCGCATCCCGAGCCGC
>CAZTUT010000241.1:0-3213 GCA_964616395.1 uncultured Burkholderiaceae bacterium | reverse complement strand
CGGTGGGCACGAGGTCAGGGCGGAAGCGGCGCAGATACTCCATCAGCACCAGCGAATGCTTCTGCTCCTCGAAGAACCAGACGCTCATGAACGCCGAAAAGTCGGAGTCGTGCCGGTTATCGCGCAGGAACATCTCGGTAGCCGGCAGCGCCGCCCACTCGGTGATGGCATTCATCTTGATGGTGCGCGCCTGCTCGTCTGAGAGAAGCGATGCGTCGAACTGGGACCAGGGCACATCGGTCTCCATGTTCCAGCGCACGGATTCGAGAGAACGAAACAGTTCCGGGTACAGCATGGCCGAGTCAGGCATGGGGAGTCACGAAGGGTCAGCTGGCAAGCCGCCGGCGCAGGAAGCGCATCAGCCCGCCCAATATCGGTAGTTTCGCATACAGCTCCTCGGCTGCATCCCAGTAGTCCCGATGGTAGGTCACGCGCCCGTAACGGTCGAAGCGCACGTGCGTCGCGCCACGGATGTTCTCGATGTCACCATGACGACCGTTGCGACGGAAGCGAAAGTCCCAGGTCAGGAACGCACCGTCGTCCTGCAGCGCGGTGTCGTGGACCACGAAATGCGGTGTCTGCACCTGCTCGAACATGTGGCGGAAGATGTTTTCGATCGCGGCCACGCCCTTGACCTCGTTGAACGGGTCCTTGAACCAGGCGGTGGGCGCATACAGCGCGCGCACGTGCGTCACCGTATCGAGGCTGATGGTTTCAAAGAACCTGCGTAGCCGCTCGGTGGCCTGCTCGACGCTTACCGACTGATCGTGCGCCGCAGCCGCCAGCTCGGGCGCAATCGCGATCGTCTTTGCGTTCATTGTCCGGTCACCTTGCTCACTGCCCATAATTGCATACGGTAAGGCAGGATGCGCAGCAGCTTCAAGCCTCGGGTAAACCGCTTCGGGTAGTGGATCTCGAAGCGTCCGGCGGCGATCTCGTCGAGCGTGACCCGGGCCGCTTCGTCGGCCGGCATCAGCGCCGGCATCGTGAAGTCATTCTTGCGCGTCAGCGGCGTGTCGACAAACCCCGGATTAACCAGGTAAACCCCGATGCCCAGCGGCCGCAGGTCACCGTGCAGCGATTCGGTGAAGTTGATCAACGCGGCCTTGCTGGCACCGTAGATCAGCGAGCGCGGCAGGCCGATGTAGCCGGCCACCGACGAGACGATCGCGATGCCACCGCCGGCGCCGCCACGCAGCAGCATTGGCAGCGCGGCGTCCACGCAGTGCAGCACGCCGTGCAGGTTGACCTCCAGCAGACGGCGCGCCGCCGCCAGGTCCCAGGTCTGCGCGCGCATTTCGACGTGGGTGCCGGCCACCACCAGCACGAGGTCGATGCCGCCCCAGGCCGAATCGATCGCGGCCGCCGCCGCGCGCACCGTGTCCACCGCGGTGATGTCCAGCGGCAGCACCAGCGTGTCGGCGCGGCCAGCGGCCAGCGCATCCAGCGGCTCGCGGCTGCGCGCCGACAGCGCCACCCGCGCGCCGCGCCCGATCAGGTCGGTGGCAATCGCCGCGCCGATGCCGTAGCTGGCGCCGATCACCCAGACGCGGCGCCCGGCGTAGCTGGCGAACGGCGGATTGAGCGGGCCGAACAGGCGCGGCGGCGCGGGCGTGCTCATCCGCGCACCGGCGCGAAGGAGATCAGTACCTCGCCGACCCGGAAGCCCCAGAAGCTCATCACCGCGCGGTTCAGCATCACGCGCTCGTCGATCAGGAACATCCAGTCGTCGAAGTCGATGTTGTAGGTCTTGCCGTCGGCGGTCTTGTAGGCCAGCGTGTACGACCAGTTCAGCGCGTTGCCGGCCACGGTGCCGCGCGCCTCGCCCAGCACATCGGCCGCGGTGCCGATCCAGCGGCCCGGCGCCGCCCCCGGCTTGAGCGTCCACACGCGCCGCTCGCGCACGCCGTCGGACCAGACGAAGTCCTCGTCGAGCGTGCCGACCTCGCCCTGCCAGCTCGCCTTGATCTTCACGACGAAGCGGCGCGTCACCTCGCCGGAGCGGTCGAGCACCATGCCATGGCCTTCGAGCGTGCCATTGAAGTAGCGCTTCAGGTCGAGCGGCGGCGACTCGCGCGCGTAGCGCTGCGGATCGGTGGCCGCGCAGCCGGCCAGCGCAAGCGCGGCCAGGGCAATCGCCAGCAGACGGACAAGAAAGAAGCGCAGGGTCATGGGAGCCTCGGGGTCGTGGTCAGAATCGTTGATTGCGCCATGCGAGGTACAGCAGCGCGGCCGCCACCAGCTTCAGCAGGCACGGCACCACCGCGTAGACGAAGGCCAGCGCCGACAGCGCCGCGGCATCGCTGCCGCCGCGCGCATAGCCCAGCGCCTCCAGCAGCGGCAGCGCGATGCCACCGGCCAGCGCGAGCGTCAGCTTGTTGACGAAGTTCCACAGGCCGAAGTACACGCCCTCGCGCTGACCGGCGTGGCCGTTGGCGTCGATCACGCGCGCCAGCAGTGCCGGCGGCAACGCCAGGTCGGCGCCGAAGGCCAGGCCCGACAGCACGCAGATCGCGGCGAACGCGCCCAGTTGCGGCCCGTTCAGCCCATAGGCCCAGACGAAGGCCGCCACTGCGGCCACCATGCCCGCCAGCCACACCAGATGCAACGGGAAGCGGCGTGCCAGTCGGACCCACAGCGGCATGCTGGCCGCCCCGGCCACGAAGTACAGCGCCAGGAACAGGCCGGTGTACGGCGCCAGGCCGAGCCGGTCCGCGACGAAGAACTGGAACACGGTCGCGGTGATCGACGGCGCGATCGCGTTGAGCGCGAACACCGCCAGCAGCCAGCGCAGCCGCGCGCTGCGCAGCGGCAGCACGAAGCTTGCAAATGGATTGCCGGTTGGCGCGGCGACCGCTGCGCGCGGCGGCTGCGGCGCACGCCGGGCCAGCGCCGTCAGCGCGAGCGCCAGCAATGCGATGAACAGCAGCGTGAGCGGCGCCATGCCCACCACGGTCGGTAGCGCGCCTCCGATCAGCACGCCGATCAGACCGGCCCCCTCGCGCGCGGCCGTGATGCGGGTACGGCCAGCGTCGTCGTGCGCCAGCTCGGCGCCCCAGGCCTGATAAGCAACGGTCGCCAGCGAATACCCGAGATAGGCAGCCACCAGCGTGCAGAACAGCCAGGCCACTGCTGCCGAGCCCGCCAGTGCAGGCGGGTTGAACAGCAGCACGAAGCCGGCCGCCAGCAACGGCGCGGCCAGCAGCACCGGCC
>CAZTUT010000240.1:0-3343 GCA_964616395.1 uncultured Burkholderiaceae bacterium | reverse complement strand
GCCCACCGAGTCGAAGATCCTGTTCCTGCAGCAACTGGGCCGCGGCCTGCGCCGCAGCGAAGGCAAGCAACAATTGGTGGTACTCGACTTCATCGGTAACCACCACAGCTTTCTGCAGAAGCCGCAAGCGTTGTTCGGCGTGGGCTCCACCTACCAGGCGCTGGCCGCATTCGCGCGCAAGGCGGAGCGGCATGCACTGGACCTGCCGGCAGGTTGCTACGTCAACTACGACCTCGTAATCATCGATTTCCTGAAGTCACTGGACAGCACAGGGCCGCAGAAAGACTACGAAGCCTTGCGCGACGTGCTCGGCCGGCGCCCCACGCTGAGCGAGTTCTATCGCTCAGGTAGTAGCGTGCAGACCATGCGACAACAGGCCGAGCAGTGGTTTGCGCTGGTGAGGACGATGGACGACCTGACCGAACTGGAGTGGGCGGTGGCCGATCAGTTCCAGAAGCTGCTTCGCGAGGTCGAGGTCACCGCGATGACCAAGAGCTTCAAGATGGTGCTGCTGGAGGCGCTGCTCGAAATGGACGGCCTCCGTCGGCCCGTGGCGCTGGAGGCGCTGGCGCAGCAGTCCCGCAGCGTGCTAGATCGGCGCCGCCCCTTGCTGGCCGACCTGCCGGCAGAGGTGCGCACCATCGCCGCTGGAGACCCCGCATGGGTGCGCTACTGGCGCGACAACCCGGTCAAGGCGTGGACGGGGGGCAATCGTCCTCCGGGCACGACGGCGCCCTTCAAGCTGGAAGGATCGACCTTCGCTCTGACGCAAAGCGTGCCTGGGGAGATGGCACCCGCGCTGGCCGCGATGCTGCAGGAGCTGGTGGACTACCGCTTGGCGGCCTACGAGGTTCGCCTGGAGCCGCAGCCGGCAGCCAGCAACGTGGTGCCGTTCCCTGCCAAGCGCCGCGACGCCATGGAATTGCCGTACTTCCCGAACCTGAAGATCGCCTGCGGCCACTTCAAGACGGGGCGCACCGACTCCGAAGAGCATCGCACGCTGCCGGCGGTGTACGGTCCCCTCGATCCGAGCCGGCACTTCATCGCTCGGGCTACCGGCAACTCCATGGATGGAGGCAAGAACCCCGTTTGCGACGGTGATTACCTGCTGCTGGAGCTGATGAGCCCTACACGCGCCGGCTCGATCACCGGCAACGTGGTGGCCATCGAGCGGCAGGACGAGTCCGGCGACAACCAGTACCTGCTGCGGGTGGTGACTAAGAACCGCGACGGCAAGTATGTGCTGAAGGCCAACAACCCGGCCTACGAGGACATGCCGGCCACCGACGAAATGCGCACGCTGGCGCGGCTACGCGGCGTTATCGATCCGCTGGACCTGGCCGTCGGCCAGGGCTTTCAGCGCGACGAGATTCCCGCGCTGTTCGGCGAGGCGTTCAACCCGGGCAGCTGGAACGTGGGGCACGTGACGCTGAACGACAAGAATGCGCATGTGCTACTCGTGACGCTGAACAAGCAGGGTAAGGCCGAGCAACACAAGTACCAGGACCACTGGATCGACGAGCATCACTTCCACTGGCAGAGCCAGAACTCAACAACGCCTGAGAGCAAGCGAGGCCGGGAGATCATCGAGCATGAGCGGCGGGGCATCGCCATTCACCTCTTCGTCCGGGATGGCAAGCTGGCGGGCGGTAAGGCAGCGCCGTTTGTGTACCACGGGCGAGCGACATACGAGTCGCATCACGGCAGTGGTCCGATGAATGTCGTCTTCAGAGTCCCAAGTCTCTAGGCAGTGCTACTGGCCCTGAGAGCTGGAGAGGCCGTATGCGACTGATTGGGCTATCACTTCCCAGGCGGACATCGCAAGGCGCTGGCGACGTACGAGCCCATCTCGTTGGGCTTCCGACGATCTGCCATTTGTGAGCGGCCACTCCTGGCCGATAGGAGTCGTCTGCACTAACGGTGGCAGCATTTAGATTTTTGAATCCCCACCGCTGGTAACCCGCATGAAACCTGGGTTTCCGCAAAAGCCCCTGGTAATCCCCCCATTTTTAACGGATGCCTGAAGTAGCGTTAAGCGGCCATGGCCAGCCGCTGATTGGGGGTGATGCCGCCCAAGGCCATGTTCGGGCGTTCGTGATTGTAGTGCCACATCCAACGCGTTGCCTGATCCTGTACTTCATCGATTGTGTCGAACAGCTCTTGCGCCAGCCAGTCATAACGTACGGTTCGATTGAAGCGCTCAATGTAAGCATTCTGCTGCGGCTGTCCGGGCTGGATGTATTCGATTCGGATCCCGTGTTTGCTGGCCCAAGTTTGCACCGCGCCGCTGACATTTTCTGGTCCGTTATCGCACCGAATCACTCTCGGCTTGCCGCGCCAGCTGATGATCTGTTCCAGCACACGAATCAATCGCTCTGCCGGCAGCGAGAAGTCCGCTTCAATACCCAGCGCCTCCCGATTAAAGTCATCAATCACGTTTAGCAATCGGAAGGGGCGCCGATCAGTGAGCTGATCATGCATAAAATCCAGCGACCAGACGTCGTTGATGCCCTCGGGGACGCTCAATGCCTGAGGCTGTTCTCTGCAAAGCCGCTTTTTCGGCTTGATCCGCAAGTTCAGTTCTAATTCCTTGTAAATCCGATATACCCTTTTGTGGTTCCAGGGATAGCCTCTTATATTGCGCAAATACAGATAGCACAGACCAAAGCCCCAATTCCGGCGATTTTCTGTCAGACGAATCAGCCAGTTGGCAATCACCTCATTCTCAGCACGGCGCTTGGGCTGATATCGGTAGCAGGTTTCACTGACCTGAAATGCCTCGCACGCCAGCTTGATCGCGACGCCTTTTTCTTGAACTGCTCGCCTGGCCATCTCGCAGCGGCGAGATGGCCTCACCACTTTTTTGCCAGGGCCTCCTGAACGATCTCTGCCTTCAGGCGCTCATCGACGATCATCTTACGCAGCCGCCGGTTCTCTTCTTCCAGCTCCTTCATTCGGGCCATCATCGAGACGTCCATGCCACCGTATTTGGCCCGCCAGCGGTAGAACAAGGCGCCGCTGATGCCTAACTCCCGGCACAGATCGGGTACTTTGATGCCCGCTTCCGCCCGCTTCAGGACATCCATGATCTGGCTATCCGTAAATCTCGACTTCTTCATGTAGAACTCCTCAGATTGAGAAAATTCTACTTCAGACTACCGCTAAGCTGAGGGAGGATTACCCCCTGACTTTTTCGCGGCAGTACGGCAACAGGGCCCCATAAAATTGCATAACCCATTGCTCTAGTTGGATTTTTTCAAACTCGCTCAGTCAGGTGGTTCTGAGTAGAACAGCGTCTCAATCGCGCTGAAGCCCTCATCTAGGGCCACTTTCTTCAAGCTAT
>CAZTUT010000239.1:0-3348 GCA_964616395.1 uncultured Burkholderiaceae bacterium | reverse complement strand
TTCGCGTCGAACTTAGGCGACTGCACTTCGCTGATAGCCTTGACCAACGCCGCGCCTACGACCCGGCCTACGCGTACGAGCTGGCGATCGTGCTCGAAGACGGCATGCGCCGCATGCTGGCCGAGCAGGAAGACGTCTTCTACTACGTGACGCTGATGAACGAGAGCTACGCGCAGCCGAGCGCGCCCGCCGACGTGCGCGAGGGTGTGCTGAGGGGCATGTACTGCCTGCGGCCGTCGAATCGCGGCGCGGCCCGTGCCCGGCTGCTGGGCAGCGGCACCATCCTGCGCGAAGCGCTGGCCGCGGCCGACCTGCTCGAAGCCGACTTCGGGATCGGCACCGATGTCTACTCGGTCACCAGCTTCACCGAGTTGCGGCGCGAGGCGCTGGCGCTCGAACGGCAGCGCCGCCTCGGCCAGGCGCGCGGCGCCGCCTGGGTCGAGCAGCAACTGGCCGCCACCGGCGTACCGGTGGTGGCCGCCAGCGACTACGTGAGCGCGCTGCCCGATCTGATCCGCCCGTGGGTGCGCGACCGCTACATCGCGCTCGGCACCGACGGCTTCGGCCGCAGCGACCTGCGGGCGAACCTGCGCCGCTTCTTCGAGGTGGACCGGCACGCGATCGCGGTGGCCGCACTGTCGGCGATCGATCCGGCGCTGGCGCGGCGCGCCGCCGAAGGCTGGGGACTGGACGCGGAGAGCGCCGCACCCTGGACGCGCTGATCGCGCAAGCGCAGTTCGGAAAAGCAAACGGCCCGCAGAAGCGGGCCGTTTGCTTCAGGCAGGTGCTGGTGAATCAGCGCGGTCCGCCCGGGCCGATCGCCGACTCGAGGAACTTCAGCATGTCCTCGTACAGCTTGACGTTGTTCTCGACCTTGCCGAAGCCATGGCCCTCGCCCGCAGCGATGAACACGCTGCGCGGCGCGCTGCCGGCGCGCTCCAACGCACGGATCATCCGCGTGGTCTGCTCAAGCGGCGTACGGATGTCATCCGACCCTGCATAGAACATCAAGGGCTGCTTGATGCGCGCTGCCAGATTGACCGGCGAGATATCGGCGGGAATGTCCGAGACCGACTTGACGCCGACCACGCTCTCCCAGTACTTCACGCCCGCTTCGTTGAACGCGGTATCACCCGCCGTCGAAGTCAGTTGCAGTTGCATGTCGGTCACCGACAGGCCCGCCACGCCGCAGGCAAACGTCTCGGGGAAACGCGCTAGCGACATCAGCACCGCGTAGCCGCCGTAGCTGGCGCCCGAGATGCAGATCCGCTTGGGATCGGCAAAGCCCTGCTGGATCGCCCAGTTGGCTGCGTCCTGGTGGTCGTTGACCATCTCGCGACCGTAGGTGCCAAAGCCGCCGTAGAAGATCTTGTTGCCCAGCCCGGGCGTGATGCGGAAGTTGGGGACCACGACGGCGTACCCGCGCGAAGCAAGGACCTGAGCCTCCACCACGCCGAAGGTCTGCCGGCCCCAGAAGTCGGCGCGTGCGAACGGACCGCCGTGGATATGCACGATGGTTGGCAGCTTCTCGCCCGGCTTGTGGTTCTTGGGCAGGAAGTAGTACGACAGGATCTCCATGCCATCGCGCGTCTTCAGGAAGAACGGCCGCATCTCGACCATGCGACCCGCCAGCCACGGACGGCTGGAGAACAGTTCCTCGAGCGTCTTCTTGCCGTCGTCGAGCATGTACCAGGTCGTCGGCTGGCGATCCGAGAACGAGGTGATCAGATACTGATCGCCGCGGATCCGGGTGATGTTGTTCACGCGGTCCGGCAGCGCGCCGTCGACCAGTTTCTGCAGGCGCTTGTCGGTTTCATTCAGCCAGACTGTCACCGGACGCTCGGCCTCGACACGGTAGCCACGCAGTTCGTCGGTTTGCGGATCGATGATCGCCGACGCCGCGTCGAGGTCGAACTTCGGATGCTCGACCAGCACGTCGAGGAACTTGCGCGCATTGGGGTCGTAACGGTAGATGGCAGTCGTCTCACGGCCACCGCCGTTGTAGGCCACGTGCATGATCTGGTTATCGGCCTCAAACTGGATCGGGAAGAACTTGCCCGGCTTGTTATCCTCGAACCGGGCGATCTCCTCCCACGGGCTGGACTCGTCCTTCCGGTAATGGACCACGTAGGTCAGTGTGTCCTTGATCCAGGCGGTGGTAACGCGCGGCACGCGGTTTCGATCAAGCACCCAATTCACGGTTCGGGTGGGTCGGTTCTCGGTCACGAGCGTGGCGCGCCCCGTCAGGAGGTTCAGGCGATAGATGTCGTCGGAAGCCGCATCGCGCAGATTGCCCTCGACCAGAATCTCATCGTCATTGTTCGGGATCGAGCGCAGGAAGCTGTAGCCGCGATAGACGTATCGGTTTTGCCGGCGTGCGTCACGGACCGTCTCCGACAGCCGGCGGAACTCCTTGCCTTCGCGGTGCACGGTGAACAGGCCACCGCAGAGGAACTGCCCGGGACCCGTCGGCGAGTTGGCCTGACCCAGCGAAAACACCAGTCGCTCATTACCGACCCAGCGAACGTTGATCACGTCGCAATCGGAGAAATTGGTCAGGCCGGTGCCCTTCCGGTTCTCCATGTCGACCACCGCCAGGTTGAGGCGGCCGTTGATCGGAATCGTGGCCGCGAAGTAGCGGCCATTACGCGATACGGTCGGGTTCGAATAGGCGGGTAACCGCACGAACTCCTCGATGCTGATCGGTTGCGCGGAGGGCGCCCCAGCGGGCGTCTGCGCAACCGCGCTTGACGCACCCGCAACGAGCGCGGCGAGCAGCAGGACTCTGGACAGCATGAACGGCTCCTGACAGGTAAATGACAACTAGAAGTCTAGAGGCGGCGGCACGCTCCCGTACAGCCTGGGACGGCCCGCAGTCCAGCCGCGACGAACTGCACGGCTGACGCGACGTGCCGCACGGGCTGCCGGGCCCGCAGGCGCTCAGCGCCGGCCCGGTCCGATGTTTTCGTCGAGAAACTTGAGCATGGTCTCGTACAGTTCCCGCACGTTCTCGGGCCGGCCGAAGCCGTGTCCCTCGCCCTGCTTGACCAGCACGACCTTGGGGGCATTGCCGGCGCGCGTCAGCGCCTCGACCATGCGCGTGGTCTGTTCCAGCGGTGTGCGTACGTCATCGGCGCCGGCATACAGCATCACCGGCTGCTTGATGCGATCGGCCAGGTTGACCGGCGAAAGCTCGCGCGGAATCGGCTGGCCGGGCTTGACGCCGATGACAGCACGCCAAAAAGGCACCGCTGCGTAGCTGCCTGCAATATCGCCGGCCGGCGAGGTCAGCAACAGGTCGAGGTCGGTCAAGGGCAGCCCGGATACCGCGCATTTGAACGTGGCCGG
>CAZTUT010000238.1:0-3401 GCA_964616395.1 uncultured Burkholderiaceae bacterium | reverse complement strand
GTCGACCTGATGTACGAGGGCGGCATCGCCAACATGAACTACTCGATTTCGAACAATGCCGAGTTCGGCGAGTACATGACCGGCCCGGAGATTGTCACGGCCGAGACCAAGGCGGCGATGAAGAAGGCGCTGCTGCGGATCCAGACCGGCGAGTACGCGAAGGCCTTCATCCTGGAGAACCGCGCCGGCGCCCCCACGCTGACCGCGCGTCGTCGCCTGATGGCCGAGCATCCGATCGAGGTGGTTGGCGAGAAGCTGCGCGCGATGATGCCGTGGATCAAGGCCAATCGCCTGGTCGATCGTTCGAAGAACTGACCGTAGGAGTCCCCATGCGTGCCTGCCGTCTCGCGACCGCATTGTTCGCGCTGAGCCTCACGCTCGGCGCGGGCCTTGCCTCGGCCCAGCCGGCGGTGCCGGCGCCCACGCCGGCGCGATTTGAAGGCACGGTGGTGGCGATGACCGGCAGCGCCGAGATCGAGGTCGCCAACGACGAGGCGCTGGCCAGCTTCTACGTCGAGGTGCAGGACGCCGATCTCGGCCGCGCGCAGTCGCAGGTCAACCAGCGGATGGCGGAGGCCACGGCCGCGCTGAAGCGGGCCGATCCGCGCGCCGAGGTCCAGACCAGCGGCTACCAGAGCTATCCCGTGTACCGCGACAACACCCGCAAGCCGGTGGGCTGGCGGGTGCGCCAGGGCGTGACGCTGCGCACCGGCGATCTGGCCGGCCTGCCGCGCACGGTGGCCGCGGCGCAGCAGCACGTGGCGCTCGGTGGCATTGATTTCCGGCTGTCGCGCGCTGCCCGCGATCGCGTCGGTGCCGAACTCATCCAGCAGGCCGTGGCGAACCTGAACAGCCGCATTGCCGCGGCGGCGCAGGCAATGCAGGTGCCTGCGGCGCGTATCCGTACCGAGGAACTGGACTTCGGTGGTCGCGGCTTCGAGCGTCCGCCGATGATGGCGATGGCCCGATCGGCGCCGATGGCCGCCGATAGCGTGGCCGAGCCGCAGTTCGAGGCGGGCCGCTCGCTCCAGCAACTGACAGTCAGCGCGCGCGTTCGCTTCCTCCCCTAGCATTTCACGGGACGGCCGCGGAGCACCGCCCGGCCCACCGGCAAGGACGCACCCGGTGCATCCGATGCAATTGGCGCTCCAGCCGCGCGCTTGATTCCGTCGCCAGCACCGGGCCGCTGCGGCGGTACCATATGTCTTTGTCCTTCTCAGGCGGTCGCATTGTCAAGCTATCCCCATCCCCTGCTGGCGCGTGAAGGCTGGCCGTTCATCGCCGGTACCGTCGTCGCGGCCGCGCTCGTCTGGGCGCTGGCGGGCTTTGCGTGGTCGATCCCGCTGTGGATCATTGCCCTGTTCGTGATCCAGTTCTTCCGCGATCCGCCGCGTGCCGTGCCGACGCAGGCCAATGCGGTGCTGTCCCCGGCGGACGGCCGCATCGTCAAGGTCGAGAAGGTCAGCGATCCCTACACCGGGCGCGAGTCGCTGAAGATCAGCGTCTTTATGAATGTCTTTAACGTGCACTCGAACCGTGCGCCGGTCGATGGCACGGTCGAGCGTGTCAGCTACTCGCCGGGCAAGTTCGTCAACGCCGATCTCGACAAGGCGTCCACCGAAAATGAGCGCAACGCACTTGTCATGCAGCTTTCCGGCGGCGAGCGCATCGCGGTCGTGCAGGTCGCCGGGCTGATTGCGCGCCGTATCCTCTGCTACGTGAAGGCCGGCGATGCGCTGCAACGCGGCCAGCGCTACGGCTTCATCCGGTTCGGATCGCGGGTCGACGTCTATCTGCCGCTGTCGGCGCGGCCGCGCGTGGCGGTCGGCGACAAGGTCGCGGCCACCAGCACGATCCTCGCGGAACTGTAGGCCCCATGCGATTCCGTCGCCGCAAGAACCGCGCGTTGAG
The DNA here is from genome assembly GCA_964616395.1 of uncultured Burkholderiaceae bacterium. Taxonomy (GTDB): domain Bacteria; phylum Pseudomonadota; class Gammaproteobacteria; order Burkholderiales; family Burkholderiaceae_F; genus JALHMQ01. Next base: position 1,490 of record CAZTUT010000238.1, on the reverse strand, counting down.
CGCGCTGCCACCCGCTACGCTGGGTGGCTCGGGCGCAGTGCCGCCCAAGGCGCGGCGTCATCGCGGTATCTACCTGCTGCCCAACCTGTTCACGCTGGCAGCGCTGTTCTCCGGCTTCTACGCGATTGTCCAGGCGATGAACCAGCGCTTCGAACTGGCGGCGCTGGCGATTTTTGCAGCCATGGTGCTCGATGGCATGGATGGGCGGGTTGCGCGCCTGACCAACACCCAGAGCGCTTTCGGCGAGCAGTTCGATTCGCTGTCCGACATGACTTCCTTCGGCGTGGCGCCGGCGCTGGTCATGTACGAGTGGATTCTTTCCGATCTCGGGCGCTGGGGCTGGGCCGCCGCTTTCGTCTATTGCGCCGGGGCGGCGCTGCGACTGGCGCGATTCAACGCCAATCTGGGCGTCGTCGATAAGCGCTTTTTCCAGGGCTTGCCAAGCCCCGCGGCGGCGGCGTTGATCGCTGGGTTTGTGTGGCTGGCGATCGACAACAAGTTCCACATCCGCGACGCCTGGATGCCGTGGGTGGCGCTGGTGCTGACCGTGTATGCAGGCCTGTCGATGGTGTCGTCCGCGCCGTTTTACAGCGGCAAGAAGTTCCACATCGCGCGCAGTGTTCCGTTCGGTGTGATGGTGGTGGCGATCGTGCTGGTGTTCGTGGTGTCGAGCGACCCGCCAATCGCGTTGTTCACGCTGTTCTGCTGCTACGCGCTGTCCGGATACGTGTACTGGGGCTACAACCTGATGCGCGGTACGCCGAATCCCGCCAAGCCCGTGCCGGCTGCGCCCCCCGCGCTCGGCGAGCGACCTAAGTGATGCGCACTGCGCGAGCCGGTGGCCCATGCGAACGCGCGGTCGGCTCGCTTCCAATGCGCTGGCCGGGTGGGGTTGCAGCAGGCAACGGTTCGCGCTTATAGTCGTCCTATGCGCTTCGCTTCATTCCTTCTCGCTCCCTCCTGCCCGGCCGCGCTGCTAGCGCGTCTGGCGCTGCTGCGCCCCGCGCGCAGCTGACCCCCACCCCCCACAACCCGGCAGTACCCGTCGCTTGCACAGGGCAAGCAGGCGGAACCTTATCTTGGACTCGACCATGGACCGCTTGATCATCTTCGACACCACGCTTCGCGACGGCGAACAGAGCCCCGGCGCCTCGATGACCCGCGAGGAGAAGCTGCGCATCGCCAAGCAGCTCGAGCGCCTGAAGGTCGATGTGATCGAGGCCGGTTTCGCGGCCAGCTCCAACGGCGACTTCGAAGCCGTGCGCGCGATCGCGGCATCGGTACGCGACTCCACCGTGTGCTCGCTGGCGCGCGCCAACGATCGCGATATCAGCCGCGCAGCCGAGGCGCTGGCCGGCAACGACAACACGCGCATCCACACCTTCATCGCGACCTCGCCGCTGCACATGGAGAAGAAGCTGCGCATGACGCGCGACCAGGTGTACGAGCAGGCCCGCCCTGCGGTGCGCTTTGCGCGCAAGTTCACCGAT
>CAZTUT010000237.1:0-3404 GCA_964616395.1 uncultured Burkholderiaceae bacterium | reverse complement strand
GGCAGGTAGACCTGGCGGCACGCATGCAGATCGGTGAAGTCGGTCTCGGCACCGCTGGGGCCGTCGAGTGCCTTCACGTCGGGCTTCAGCTGGATCAGGTAGCCAGACACAAAGCGCGCCGCCAGACCCATGTGCCGCAGCGCCTGCACCAGCAGCCAGCCGCTATCGCGGCAGGAGCCGGAGCCAAGCGTGAGCGTCTGTTCGGGCGTCTGAACCCCCGGCTCCATCCGGATCAGGTAGCGGATGTCGCGCTGGATGCGCTGGTTCAGCGCGACCAGGAAGTCGATGGTCCGCGTCTCGGCGCGGTCGATCGTCGACAGGAAGCGCGCAAATGCCGGCGTGGCCGGCGACGTCGCCAGGTACGGCTGCAGATCGTGCAGTAGGTCGGCGTCGTAGCGGAACGGGAAGCGCTCGGCCCCCGGCTCCAGAAAGAAGTCGAAGGGGTTGTAGACCGACATCTCGGCGACCAGGTCCACCGTGACCGAGAAGGTCTCGGTCTTCTCCGGGAACACCAGGCGCGCCAGATGATTGGAGAACGGGTCCTGCTGCCAGTTGATGAAGTGCTCGCCCGGCTCGATGCGCAGCGAGTACGACAGGATCGGCGTGCGGCAATGCGGCGCCGGCCGCAGCCGCACGACCTGCGGCGACAGCCCGACGCGTCGGTCGTAGCGGTAGCGGGTGACGTGATTCAGTGCAACGTGGATGGACATCGGGACGACACTCCGCAAGCGGACCGGGCGAAACGATCAGGACGTGCCGGGCGCACCCGCCACCAGTTGGACCTGCGGCGCGGGGTGCGCTTCGAGCGTGGCCGGCAGCGGCGCGCGCACCGGCTGATTGGCCTCGGTCTCGAGCCGGGGCGCGCCCTCCGGCGCCGGGGCATCGCGCCAGGCCGGGTCGGGAATCTCCTGGAACACCTGCTTGAGACGCGTGCCCCAGGTATTGCGGATCATCTGCATGTACTGGTTGTGCTGGTCGATCTGCACGAACTTGGTGACCTGCAGCGCATCGGCCTCGTACACCAGCAGATCGAGCGGCAGGCCGACCGAGATGTTGGAGCGCAGCGTCGAGTCCATCGAGATCAGCGCGCACTTGGCGGCTTCGTCGAGACTGGTGGCCGGCGACACCACGCGGTCGATGATCGGCTTGCCGTACTTGGCCTCGCCAATCTGAAAGTACGGGTTCTCAGGCGTCGATTCGATGAAGTTGCCGGCCGCATAGACCTGGAACAGCCGCGGCTGCTCGCCGCGGATCTGGCCGCCGAACAGGAACTGGCAGTTGAAGTCGATGCCGGCGTCCTTCAGCGCGCGGGCGTCGCGCTCGTGCACTTCGCGCACCGCCGAACCGACCAGCCGCACCGCGTCGAACAGCGTGCGCGCGTTCCACAGGCTGCGGTCATTCGGTCCGGTGCGTTCGCAGACGATCTGCCGCACCGCCTGCGTGATCGCCAGATTGCCAGCCGACAGCAGCACCATCAGACGCTCGCCCGGATGCTCGAACACCGTCATCTTGCGGAAGGTGGAGATCTGGTCCACGCCCGCGTTGGTGCGCGAGTCGGACAGGAAGACGAGACCGGCATTGAGCCGCATCGCCACGCAGTAGGTCATGCCGAATCCCCGGTTGCCTGGAACTGGAACCCGATTCTACGAAGCGTGCCGCACCGAAACAGCGTCATCGGCCATCCAGTCCCGACAGCGGCACGAGGAAGTCCTGACTGATGCGACTGCCCAGGTCGTTGATGCGTTCGAGGAAGCGCGTCAGGTAGGCATGCAGGCCGCTGGCCTCGATGTCCTCGATGCGGCCGTACTTCAGCTCGGCGCGCAACAGACCCGCCCGCCGCTCGGTCTCGGCCGAGCGCATGTTGCGCACGTTTTCCAGATTGCCGCAGACCTCGTTGATGCAGTGGATCAGCGAGCGCGGCATGTCGTCGCGCAGGATCAGCAGTTCGGCCACGCGGGCCGGCGTGATCACGTCGCGGTAGACCTTGCGGTACACCTCGAAGGCCGACACCGACCGCAGGATCGCAGCCCAATAGTAGAAGTCGTAGTGATGGTCGATCGGCGCGGGCTGCGGCGCTGATGGCAGCACGGATTGCTGCTGCGACTGCGACATCGGCTGCCCGACGCTGTCGCTCGCCATCGGCCGCTGGCGTGCCCACAGCGGCAGCTCGTCGCCCTGGAATTTCACGTCCATCAGCCGCGCGGTGTTATCGGCCCGTTCGAGGAAGGTGCCCAGGCGGATGAAGAAGAACGCCTCGTCCTTCAGCATCGTGCCGATGGTCACGCCGCGCGACAGGTGCGAACGGAACTTGACCCACTCGAAGAACTTCTGCGGATCGCGCTCCAGCAACCGGCTTTTCAGGTGAACCTGCAGTTCGAGCCAGGTGTCGTTCTGTGTCTCCCACACCTCGGTGGTCAGCGAGCCGCGCACCGCGCGGGCGTTCTCGCGCGCTGCCTGCAGGCAGCAGAAGATCGATGACGGATTGCCCGGATCGCGCACCAGGAAGTCGAGCACGCGCTGCTGCGTGACCTCGGCGTAGCGGGCGTCATAGGACGCCTGCAGTTCGCTGATGCCGAGCACGGCGCGCCAGGCGCGCTCCACGGCATCGGCCGATTGCGGCAGCAGCGCCATCGACCAGGTGACGTCCAGCATGCGGGCGGCGTTCTCGGCACGCTCGGTATAGCGCGCCATCCAGAACAGGTGGTCAGCGGTGCGGCTCAGCATGGCAGTCTCCGGCGGCACGAGCAGATGAGCGGCGTATCCATCAGTTCTCCAGCACCCAGGTGTCCTTGGTGCCGCCGCCCTGCGACGAGTTCACCACCAGCGAGCCCTCGACCAGCGCCACACGGCACAGGCCGCCCGGCACGGTGACGATCTGCTTGCCGCTGAGCACGTACGGGCGCAGGTCGATGTGACGCGGCGCGATGCCCGACTCGACGTAGGTCGGTACCGTGGACAGCGCCAGCGTGGGTTGCGCGATGTAGTTGGCGGGGTTGGCCTTGATCCGCTCGGCAAAGGCGGCAATCTCGGCCGCGGTGGACGCAGGACCCACCAGCATGCCGTAGCCACCGGCCCCATGCACCTCCTTGACCACCAGGTCCTTCAGGTGCGACAGCGTGTAGGCAAGACCCTCAGACTCGCGGCACGTGTAGGTTGGCACGTTGGCCAGCAGCGGCTTCTCGCCCAGGTAGAAGTCGATCATGTCGGGCACGTACGGGTAGATCGACTTGTCATCGGCGATGCCGGCGCCGATCGCATTGGCCAGCGTCACCCGTCCGGCCTGATAGACCTCGAGCGGTGGCTCCAGAGAATAGGTCGCGCTTCTTTGGCGCCTCGACCGACTCAGGCAGGATGTCGTAGTTGATGATGGTTCGCCGGGAAACTGCCGTTCGTAGAGGCGGTGC
>CAZTUT010000236.1:0-3416 GCA_964616395.1 uncultured Burkholderiaceae bacterium | reverse complement strand
CGCGCCGATTTCCTTGTCAGCTGAGCCATCTGACTTTGCGCTCGATTTGCGTGCCGAATCAATCCGGCGCTTCAAACGGTCAATTTGAGGCTCAATTGACGCAGCGGCGACCTCAGCCGACACGCGCTTTCTTGTCAGTTCTTGCCGGAACTCCGCGTCTTTGTTTTGGCTTCCTAGATTGATCAGTCGTTGAATGGAGTCGCCCTGCAATTGCAGCGCATTGGACTGCTGCACTGCGCGCGGGTCTGCCTGTGACGGCACTCGCGACTCCTGAAGCCGAATTGCGTCGTAGTCGACAAGCGCCTGACGATGAACCCGCGCCTGCGTTAGAAACTCCTCCTGCTGATTCTTGAGTTCCCGCAAACTTCGTTCGGCGCTACGAATTTGCCCCTCTGGGATGCGCGTTGACTCTTGGAGCGTGTCGTCAAACGTTTGAAGCGAGTATCGGGAAAGATCGCTGAGTCGCTGGCGTAGGTCATCGACACCCCGACCGGTCTTGGGATCGCGCAACGTATCGCCACCGGGGAAAGACGATATGGTCCTGAGCGCTTCGCTGAAGACGCTAACTGATTTAAAGAAATAGTCTGAAACCTGGAACGGGTGCGCAGACTTCACGAACTCCTGGTTGATGCCTTCTGTCAGCAAACCAGGTACTGCGGAGACGCCGAGATCATTGATGGCGATCGTCGACCATGTGCGGGGGATATCGGCGAGGACCTTCGCGGCAATGTCGCCAGAAATTTGTGATCTGAAAGGTAGCGTCATCGTCAGGCGAGACTGCTTGCGTGATGCTGCATTGAGCTCGTCCGAGAAGTCCTTCTCGATTGCGGCAACGTCAGTTTGGCTCAAGTTCTTCCGCTGCAGCATCGCCCGATACTTTTCGCGAATGAACTCCTCGTTCTGTGCGTACTGCACGATTGACACCGAATCTACAAAGCGGTTCAGAGACAGTCCCAAGTCGCCAAGCTGATTTTTGGTCCAAACGGCCTCAAGGACCTTCGCAGATACAACATCGGTGACCGAGAACGGTGCGCCGTTCGGATAGAACCCCCGCTCTGCTTGCGGAAAGTTGTAGCTGATCACCGTTGCGTAGGTAACCCGCGGCGGCTTGACCAGCAGCAGGACGCACGCTGCTGCGATCACCAGCGCAATCGCGGCGATGAAGAGAAACCGCAAGATTCGATAGTGCCGGTCGACCCATGCACCAACGCGACTGAACATCTCGCCGATGCTCATTCCGTCATCGCTTGTTTCCTGGGCCGACTGATTTGCCTGGTTCATCTGAACACTCGACTACAAATGAATAAAAACATACAACGACAGCAACCGCACCTCTGTCGGGCTGCGAAGGCCATACGCTGCTTTAGGCCAAGCCGATACAATAGCGAGTTTTCCCGCATCGCTGTTTCAGCACTTCTGTTGTGACGTCGCTCGCTAGCGAAATGTGAATATTCGACATGCATGGTGCGCGCCCCAACCTCGCAGAAGCCCGCGTCCTCGTGGTCGGCGATGTCATGCTCGACCGCTACTGGCTCGGCAGCGTGGATCGCATTTCGCCGGAGGCGCCGGTGCCGGTCGTTCACGTCAGCACGACCGACGACCGGCCCGGCGGTGCAGCCAACGTCGCACGCAACGTGGTGTCGGTCGGCGCGCACGCTTCGCTGCTGAGCGTGGTCGGAGCCGATGAGGCAGGCGGCACGCTGCGCCGCCTGATTGAGGCCTCAGGCATCGATGCGCGGCTGCACGTTGACGAGCGGATGGCCACCACGGTCAAGCTGCGCGTGATCGCCCAGCGCCAGCAGGTGGTCCGCGTGGACTTCGAGGCGCCCCCGCCTGCCGAGGTTCTCACCGCGCAGCTCGACGCCTTTGCCGATCTGCTGCCCGATCACCGCCTGCTGCTGCTGTCGGACTACGGCAAGGGCGGACTGACCCATATCGTGCAGATGATCGAGACCGCGCGCCGCGCCTCCAAGCCGATCCTGATCGACCCGAAGGGCAGCGATTACGCGCGCTATGCCGGCGCCACGCTGATCACGCCCAACCGCGCCGAGTTGCGTGCGGTGGTGGGCGCCTGGTCGTCGGAAGAAGACCTCGAGCGCCGCGCGCAATCGCTGCGCCGGTCGCTCGGGCTGGCCGGCCTGCTGCTGACCCGCAGCGAGGAAGGCATGACGCTGTTTTCCGACGAAGGCGCCTGGTCGATTCCGGCGCAGGCGCGCGAGGTGTTCGATGTCTCGGGTGCCGGTGATACCGTGATCGCAACCATCGCCGCGATGCTGGCCGCCGATGCGCCGCTCAAGGACGCGATCGCGGTTGCCAATCGCGCCGCCGGCATCGTCGTCGGCAAGCTCGGCACCGCCACTGCCAGCCACCACGAACTCTTCGGTCCGCAGCCATGAGCATCATCGTCACCGGCGCTGCCGGCTTCATCGGGTCCAGCAACGTCGCGCAGCTCAATGCGCTGGGCATCACCGACATTCTCGCGGTCGACAACCTGACCCGCGGCGACAAGTTCCGCAACCTGGTGGACTGCGAGATTGCCGACTACCTGGACAAGACCGCCTTCCTCGATCTGGTGCGGCGGCGTGCGCTGCCGCGACCCGCGTTCGTGTTCCACCAGGGCGCGTGCTCCGACACGATGGAAGCCGACGGCCGCTACATGCTGGAGAACAACTACCGCTACACGCTGGCGCTGTTCGAGTGGTGCCAGCAGGAGCGCGTGCCGTTCATCTATGCATCGTCGGCCGCGACATACGGCCTGAGCGAGCGATTCGCGGAAGAACCCGCCAACGAGCGGCCGCTGAACGTCTACGGCTACTCCAAGCTGCTGTTCGACCGCGTTCTCAGGCAGCGGCTGGGCAGCCTGAGCGCACCAGCCATCGGCCTGCGCTACTTCAACGTGTACGGCCCGCGCGAGGCGCACAAGGGCCGGATGGCCTCGGTGGCCTTCCATCATTTCAATCAGTTCCGCCAGGACGGACGCGTGCGCCTGTTCGAGGCGAGCCACGGCTACGGCCCCGGCGAGCAGCAGCGCGACTTCGTGCACGTGGACGACGTCATCGCAGTCAATCTGCACTTCATGCGCCACCCGGTCACCGGCATCTACAACGTGGGCACCGGGCGCGCACAGGCCTTCAATGACGTCGCGCTGGCGGTCGTCAACACGCTGCGGCAGTCGGCGGGCGAGCCTGCGCTGACGCTGGCAGCGGCCGTTCAGGCCGGCCTGATCGAGTACGTGCCCTTTCCCGAGGCGCTGCGCGGCAAGTACCAGGCCTTCACGCAGGCTGACCTCGGCCGCTTGCGCGCGGCAGGCTTTGTCGCACCGATGCAGTCGGTGGAGCAAGGCACCGCGTCGTACGTCCGCTGGCGACTGGCGCAGGGCGACTGATGCGTCGCGCGGCCGCATTCCTCGACCGCGA
>CAZTUT010000235.1:0-3548 GCA_964616395.1 uncultured Burkholderiaceae bacterium | reverse complement strand
GGCTACGATGCACGCTCCGTCGTTCCTGCCGCGCCGCACGCGCGGACGCCGCAATGAGCACCCCGCCCGACTCGCTGTCCAGCCTGACCATCGACCGCTCGGCCGCGGCACCGCTGCGTCGGCGTCGGCCCTGGTGGAAGCGCTGGTGGCTGTGGGCGCTGCTGATCGCGGCACTCGGCGCGATCGCGCTGATGATGGGCCAGCGCGGTCGGCCGCTGGCGGTGGAAGTCGGCGTGGTGACGCAGGCCTGGCCGTCGCAGTCGATCACGCAGCTCAATGCCACCGGCCGCGTGACCGCGCAGACGCGCGCTTCGGTCTCCAGCAAGGCTACCGGCCGGCTCGAGTGGCTGGGCGTGGTCGAAGGCCAGCGCGTGACCGCGGGCGAGGTGATCGCGCGGCTCGAGAACCGCGACGTGGCCGCGCAGCGCGAGCAGGTCGCGGCGAGCGTGAAGGTGGCCGAGGCCAACCTGGCGCAGGGCCAGGCCGATCTTGAAGACGCGCAGGCGGCGCTCAAGCGGACGCAGGAACTGGCGGCGAAGAACTTCATCACGCCGGCGGCGGTCGATACCGCCGAGGCGCGCTTCAACAAGGCGCGCGCGGCGATTGCCACGCTGCGCGCGCAGATCGCGGTGGCGCAGGCCAACCTGCGCGCCGCCAACGTGAGCTTCGACCAGACGCTGATCCGCGCGCCGTTCACCGGCATCGTGCTGACCAAGAGCGCCAACGTGGGCGACATCGTCACGCCGTTCTCGTCGGCGGCTGGCACCACCGGCGCGGTGGTGACGATGGCGGACATGAGCACGCTGGAAGTGGAGGCCGATGTCTCCGAGACGGCGATCGCCGGCATCAAGGTCGGTCAGCCGGCCGAGATCCAGCTCGACGCGTTTCCGGAATTGCGGCTGCTGGGCTCGGTGTCGCGGGTCGTGCCGACCGTGGACCGCAGCAAGGCCACGCTGCTGGTGAAGGTGAAGTTCGACGAGACCGACGCGCGGGTGCTGCCCGACATGAGCGCGCGCATCGCCTTCCTGACGCGGCCGCTGACCGCGGCCGAGCGCAAGCCGGTGACGGCGCTGCGGTCGGAGGCGGTGGTCAAGCGCGATGGCAAGGACGTGGTGTTCGTGGTGCAGGCCGCCGAGGCCGGCGCCACCGGCACGCCCGCCCCGGCGCGCGATGCGAAGAAGGGCGCCACCGCCGGCGGCCGCGCGGTGCTGACGCCGGTCACGCTGGAAGGCAGGGTGGGCGAGTTGCTGCGCGTCAGCGGCCTGCCGGTGGGCACGCGCGTGGTGATCGATCCGCCGGCCGCGCTGGAAGACGGCCGCGTGGTCGCGGTGCTGAAGAAGTAGGCGCGCCGCGATGCAGCCGCCCGCCTCGGCCGCGCCCGCCGCGGTGCGCAGCACCGGCAGCGGTGCGGCGCCGCTGGTGCAGATCCGCCATGTGAGCAAGGGCTATCGGCGCGGCGACCAGGACGTGCCGGTGCTGTCCGACATCAATCTGGACATCGGCCGCGGCGACTTCGTGGCGCTGATGGGGCCGTCGGGCTCGGGCAAGAGCACGCTGCTGAACCTGGTGGCCGGCATCGACAAGCCGGACGCCGGCAGCATCGCGGTGGCGGGCGTGGACATCACGCAGCTCGGCGAAGGCGAGCTGGCGGGCTGGCGCGCCGCCAGCGTGGGTTTCATCTTCCAGTTCTACAACCTGATGCCGGTGCTCAACGCGTTCGAGAACGTGGAGCTGCCGCTGCTGCTGACCGGGCTGTCGCGCAGCGAGCGGCGCCAGCGCGTGCAGATGACGCTGGGACTGGTGGGTCTGTCCGACCGGATGGACCACAAGCCCAACGAATTGTCGGGCGGCCAGCAGCAGCGGGTGGCGATCGCGCGCGCGCTGGTCACCGATCCGCTGCTGGTGATCGCCGACGAGCCGACCGGCGACCTGGACCGCAGCAGCGCGGCCGACATCCTGCGGCTGCTCGACCGCCTGAACACCGAGCTGGGCAAGACCATCGTCATGGTCACGCACGATCCGCGTGCCGCCGAGGCCGCGCGTCACCTCGTGTACCTGGACAAGGGTCAGCTGTCCGACACCTCGCCGTTTGCCGGTCACTAGCAAAGCGCGGAGCGGCGCGGTGTTCTTCCTCAAGCTGGTGTTCCTCAACGCGTTCCGGGCGCGGCTGCGCGCCGGGCTGACGGTGCTGGGCATCGTGATTGCGGTGGTGGCCTTTGGCCTGCTGCAGACCGTGGTCAACGCCTGGTACGCGACCGCCGACGCCGCCTCGCCGACCCGGCTGGTCACGCGCAACGCGATCTCGCTGGTGTTTCCGCTGCCGCAGTACTACCGCGAACGGATCCGCAGCCTCGATGGCGTGCGCGGCGTGGCGGTGTCCAACTGGTTCGGCGGCATCTATCTGGACGAGCGCAACTTCTTCCCGCAGTTCGCGGTGCAGCTGGCCGACTTCATGCCGATGTACCCGGAGTTCGTGTTCGACCCGCGCGAGTACCAGGACCTGCTGCGCGACCGCAGCGGGGTGGCGGTGGGGCGCGAGCTGGCGCGCCAGTACGGCTTCAAGGTCGGCGACCGGCTGCCGCTGCGCGGCACGATCTACCCGGGCAACTGGGAGTTCACGATCCGCGCGATCTACGACGGTCGCGACGAGGGCACGGTGACGCGTCAGGCCTACTTCCACTGGGAGCTGGTGACCGAGCGGCTGAAGCCGCGCTTTCCGCGACTGGCCGAGCGCATCGGCGCGTTCATCGTGGACGTGGACAGCCCCGACCGCACGGCCGAGGTGTCGGCGGCGATCGACCGCGAGTTCGCCAACTCGCTGGCCGAGACGCTGACCGAGACCGAGAAGGCGTTCCAGCTCAGCTTCGTGGCGATGCTGGAGTCGATCCTGCTGATCATCCGCGGCGTGGCCTATGTGGTGATCGTGATCATCCTGGCGGTGGCGGCCAACACGATGGCGATGACCGCGCGCGAGCGGCTGTCGGAGTACGCCACACTCAAGGCGCTGGGCTTCGGGCCGCCGTTCATCGCGCGGCTGATCCTGGCCGAGAGCCTGGTGGTGGCGCTGATCGGCGGCGTGCTCGGGCTGCTGCTGACGCCGCTGGTGGCGCGCGTGGTGCACGGCGCGGTGCCGCAGTTCTCGCGGTTCGAGGTGCTGCCCGAAACCTACGTGCAGCAGGCGGTGGCGATTGCCGCGGTGGGCGTGCTGGCGGCGCTGGTGCCGATGCTGCGCTCGGCGCGCGTGCGCATCGTCGACGGCCTGCGCCACATCGGCTGAAGCGGAGCACGGCGACGATGGTGATTCCGCTGTCCTACGTGGCGCGCAACCTGTGGGTGCGCAAGCTCACCACCGCGCTGACCGCCGGCGGCATGGCGCTGGTGGTGTTCGTGTTCAGCGCGGTGCTGATGCTGGATGCGGGGCTGAAGAGCGCGCTCGGCGGCACAGGCTCTGAAGACAACGCGCTGTTCATCCGCAAGGGCGCGCAAAGCGAGGTGCAAAGCGGCATCACGCGCGCCGAGGCGGCGCTGATCGAGTCGATGCCGCAGAT
>CAZTUT010000234.1:0-3560 GCA_964616395.1 uncultured Burkholderiaceae bacterium | reverse complement strand
CTGTCGGCCGAGGTGGTGGCCGAGCTCAAGCGCCAGACCGCGCAGATGGCGCGCGCGCTCAAGGTGGTCGGGCTGATGAACGTGCAGTTCGCGATCCAGACCGATGGCAGCGCGCCGGTCATCTACGTGCTGGAAGTCAATCCGCGCGCTTCGCGCACCGTGCCGTTCGTGTCCAAGGCCACTGGCGAGCCGCTGGCCAAGATCGCGGCCCGCTGCATGGTCGGCCGCAGCATCGCCGACCAGGGCGCGCGGGTCGACGTGGTGCCGCCGTACTTCTCGGTCAAGGAGGCGGTGTTCCCGTTCGTGAAGTTCCCGGGCGTGGACACGCTGCTCGGACCCGAGATGCGCTCCACCGGCGAGGTGATGGGCGTGGGCCGCACGTTCGGCGAGGCGCTGTTCAAGTCGCAGCTTGGCGCCGGCGGCACGCTGCCGCCCTCGGGCACGGTGTTCATCAGCGTCAAGGACAGCGACAAGCCCAAGGCGGTCGAGGTCGCGCGGCTGCTGCAGGACATGGGTTATGCGCTCGTTGGTACGCGCGGTACGGCCGCGGCGGTCGAGGCGGCCGGGATTCCGATCCGGGTGGTCAACAAGGTCAAGGACGGCCGCCCGCACATCGTGGACATGATCAAGAACGGCGAGATCGCGCTGGTCATCACCACGGTGCCCGAAAGCCGCGCGCAGATCGCCGACTCGCGCTCGATCCGCACCACCGCGCTGGCACAGCGCGTCACCTACTACACGACGATCGCCGGCGGCCGCGCCGCGGTCGAGGGCATGAAGCATCTGGCGCAGATCGAGGTCTACGACGTCCAGGGGCTGCACCGCACGCTACCGGCCTGATTCCTTCCCCGAGCGGTACCGCGCAGCAGCACCGGGTTTACGCCCTTGCTGGCGGGCCGCAGCACCGTTACATTTCAAGCGTTGCCCCGGCCCTGTGCCGGGGCTTTCACTTCTATTGCGAGAGATTGTCGAGATGCGGATTCCCATCACCGCGCGCGGCGCTGAAAAGCTGAAGGAAGAGCTGCAGCGCCTGAAGTCGACCGACCGGCCGGCTGTGATTCAGGCGATCAAGGAGGCCCGGGAAAAGGGCGACCTGTCGGAGAACGCCGAGTACGACGCTGCCCGCGAGCGCCAGGGCTTCATCGAAGGTCGCATCCAGGAGCTCGAAGGCAAGATTCCGGCGCTCCAGGTGATCGATCCGACGCTCGTCGATGCCGGCGGCCGTATCGTGTTCGGCGCCACGGTGGAGCTGGAGGACCTGACCGCTGGCGAGCGCGTTCGCTACCAGATCGTTGGCGATGACGAGGCTGACATCAAGTCGGCACTGATCTCGGTGTCGAGCCCGATCGCTCGTGCGCTGATCGGCAAACTCGAAGGCGATGTGGTCGAGGTCGTCGCTCCGGGCGGCAAGCGCGAGTTCGAGGTTCTGGAGGTGCGCTACCAGTAAGTCGCGGTCTGCCCGCAACCCCACAACCGATGGCGCAGCCCGTGGGGCGATGACCTCAGCGTGCGCGACCGGCGGGCTTGCGCGGGGCGCTGGTGCGCGTCGTACTGCGTCGAACCTCGCCGCGGCTGGCGGTGCTGCGGGCCGCACCGGCGTTGCCGGCTGCCTTTTTCGGCCGGGGCGCCTGGGCCGGAGCCTTCGGCGAGCGCGCGGGTGCGACGGCTTTCGCGGCCACCGGCTTCGCACCTTCCGGCAGTGGCCGGTAGAACACCAGCAGCTTGCCGATCGATTGCACGCGCGCGGCGTTCAGCCGCTCGGCCACCTCGCGGTAGATTGCGTCGCGCGCCTCGCGCTCATCACCTGGCACGCGGACCTTGATCAGCTCATGTGCGGCCAGCGCGCGGTCGATCTCCTTGACCACGGCGTCGGTCAGCCCCTGATTCCCCAGCAGGACCGTGGCGGACAGCGCATGCGCGCGGCCCTTGAGCGCCTGTCGCTGCTTCGGAGTAAGTTCCAGTTCCGCCATGTTGCTGCCCCCGTCGATGTTGATTGCTGTCCGAGTCTAGCTGTCCTGTACCCATGCCTGTCGCCCAGAAGAAGCACAAGTCCAATCCGCAGTGGATCCGCCGCCACGTCACCGATCCGTACGTGAAGGCGGCGGCCCAGCGCGGCTATCGGGCTCGCTCCGCATTCAAGCTGATCGAGATCGACGACAAGGAGCGTCTGCTGCGGCCCGGGGCGCTCGTGATCGATCTGGGCGCGGTGCCGGGGAGCTGGTGCCAGGTGGCACGCGAGCGGCTGACTGGCAAGGATGGCATGCTGCGTGGCCGCATCATCGCGCTCGACATCCTGCCGCTCGATCCGGTGCCTGACGTCACCTTCATCCAGGGCGATTTCCGGGATGATGTGGTGGCAGCGCAACTGGCCGAGGCACTCGGCGGAGAGCGCGCCGATGTCATCCTTTCGGACATGGCGCCCAACCTGTCAGGCATTGCCGCGGCCGATGCAGCGCGCAGCGCGCATTTATGCGAACTGGCGGTGGAGTTCGCACGTGACCATCTGAAGCCGGCCGGCAGCCTGCTGATCAAGGCCTTCCAGGGCTCCGGATACAGCCAGATCGTTGAATTGCTGAAGAAAAACTTCGCTTCGGTGGCGGTGCGCAAGCCCGCCGCCTCGCGCGCGGAGTCGGCGGAAACGTATCTGCTGGCGCGCGGTCTCAAGGATCGACGGGCGTGAGTCGGTCGTCGCCGGGCTGATACGGCGCTGCCGAGCGGCCGCCGGTATTGCTACGGGATCACCCCAAAGCGGGAAGCCGGCAGCGGAAGTTTCTGCCAAGTGCTTGAAATCACTGATGCCGATGCTGCCAATTCACGGCTTGATTACAGCGCTTGCGCCACCATTTGCGCCTAGAATCGGGCGAAGAGTTCGTTTCATCCATCGTGCGCGAAGCGGACGCCTCCGAGGCGTAGCGGGCAGCGCGTGCGACATCCTTTGCGTCCTGCCGCGGACGCCTTCTGGAGTCAGGCCTTGAACAACAACATGTTCGCGAAAGCTGCCATCTGGCTGGTGATCGCGCTCGTTCTGTTCACCGTGTTCAAGCAGTTCGAGGGACGGCAGCGGCCGACCGAGGGCTATCTGCCGTACTCGGAATTCCTGTCCGAGGTGAAGTCCGGCAGGCTCAAGCAGGTGACCATCCAGGAATCAGGGGTCACGCCCGAGATCGTGGCCGTCACCCAGGACGACCGCCGCATCCGCACCGTGGCCACCGTGCTCGACCGTGGCCTGATGGGCGACCTGATCAACGCCGGCATCAAGGTCGAGGTCAAGCCGCGCGAAGAGCAGTCACTGCTCACCTCGATCTTCGTGTCGTGGTTCCCGATGCTGCTGCTGATCGGTGTCTGGATCTTCTTCATGCGCCAGATGCAGGGCGGGGGACGGGGCGGCGCGTTCAGTTTCGGCAAGAGCCGTGCCCGCATGCTGGACGAAAGCAACAACAACATCACGTTTGCCGACGTGGCTGGCTGCGACGAAGCGAAGGAAGAAGTGCACGAGCTTGTCGAGTTCCTGCGCGATCCGTCCAAGTTCCAGAAGCTCGGCGGCCGCATCCCGCGCGGCG
>CAZTUT010000233.1:0-3578 GCA_964616395.1 uncultured Burkholderiaceae bacterium | reverse complement strand
GAGACACCACGCAAATGAAGCGGAAGGTCAGACCCGGGTCGAGCACCAGACCTTGTTGCGACTCGATCATCACGGCGATGCCGATGGCCTGGAAGATGGCCAGTGCCAACGTACCGTAGCGCGTGTACTGGGTGATCTTGCGCCGCCCGGCCTCGCCTTCCTTGCGCAGCGCCTCCAGAGAAGGCACGACGTAGGTAAGCATCTGCGCGATGATCGACGCCGAGATGTACGGCATGATCCCGAGCGCGAACACCGAGCAGCGCGACGGCGCGCCGCCGGAGAACATGTTGAACAGACCCAGGATGCCGCCCTGCTGCGAGTTGAACAGCGAGCGCAACTGATCGGGATCGATGCCCGGCACCGGAATGTGCGTGCCGATCCGGTACACGACGAGCGCAAGCAACAAGAATACGAGGCGCCTTTTCAGGTCCCCGTACTTGCCGGTCTTGCCGATCGTTCCTGGCAGTGAAGTTGCCACGGGCTCGCGTTCCTAGGAAGGGTCTGACGCTTACTTGGCCTTGGCCGGGAGCTTGCGCACCGGCGCCGGCTTGGCAACGACGATGACCGCGCCACCGGCCGCCTCGATCGCCGCCTTGGCGCCGGCGGTCACGCCGATGCCGCGCACCGACAGCTTGCGCGTGACTTCGCCCGACAGGATGACGCGCGCGTCGAGCGCATGGGTGGAGACGATGCCGGCCTGCTTCAGCGTCATGAGGTCGATCTCGTCGGCGCCGAGCTTCTGCAGTTCGGACAGGCGCACGACCTCGACATAGCGACGCGTCAGCGACGTGAAGCCGCGCTTGGGCAGACGACGATGCAGCGGCATCTGGCCGCCCTCGAAGCCGACCTTGTGGAAACCGCCCGCACGGGACTTCTGGCCCTTGTGGCCACGCCCGGCGGTCTTGCCCCAGCCGGAGCCGATGCCGCGGCCGACGCGATGGCGCTCGCTCTTTGAGCCGGCGGCGGGCTTGAGGGTGTTCAGACGCATGATGTGAGTTCCTGCGAGTAGGGCGCGATCAGCCGACGCGGACCAGGTACTGGACCTTGGTGATCATGCCGCGCACGGCCGGGGTATCTTCGAGCTCGCGCGACTGGTTCATCCGGGTCAGACCCAGGCCGCGCACGGTGGCACGGTGGTCCGACTTGCAGCCGATCGGGCTGCGGACGAGCGTGACTTTGACGGTCTTCTTGCTCATTCGCTACTCCGCTCAGCCAAGAAGTTCTTCGACGGTCTTGCCGCGCTTGGCCGCGATTTCCGACGGCGTGCGCAGCAGTTCCAGCGCCTTGATGGTGGCGCGGACCATGTTGTACGGGTTGGTCGAGCCGTGCGACTTGGCGACGATGTTACGAACACCCATCACGTCGAAGATCGCGCGCATCGGGCCGCCGGCGATGACGCCGGTACCTTCCTGTGCCGGCGCCAGGATCACCTTGGCGGCGCCATGCTTGGCTTCGACCGTGTGATGCACGGTTCCGTTCCGCAGCGGAATGCGCGACATGCCGCGACGCGCCTTTTCCATCGCCTTCTGCACGGCCACGGGCACTTCACGCGCCTTGCCCTTGCCCATGCCGATCCGGCCGTCGCCGTCGCCGACCACGGTGAGCGCAGCGAAGCCGAGGATGCGGCCGCCCTTCACCACCTTGGTGACGCGGTTGACCGCAATCATCTTCTCCTTCAGGCCGTCATCGCGCTCTTCCGACTGCATGCCTTTGGGTTGAATCTTGGCCATGTCGCTTCCTTAGAACTTCAGGCCGGCTTCACGCGCGGCCTCGGCCAGCGCCTTGACGCGACCGTGGTAGAGGAAACCGCTGCGGTCGAAAGCGACCGCCTCGATGCCAGCAGCCTTCGCCTTGGCGGCGATGCGCTCGCCCACCAGTCGGGCCGCGGCCACGTTGCCGCCCTTGCCGTTCGAGCCGGCCAGTTGCGCGCGGACCTCAGGCTCCTGCGTGGACGCTGCCGCCAGGATCGTGCCGCCGTCAGGCGAGATCACACTGGCGTAAATGTGCAGGTTGCTGCGGAACACCGTCAGCCGATTGGCCTTTTGCAGCGCGATGCGCGCGCGCGTGGCACGGGCACGGCGCAGGCGAGTCTCTTTCTTGTCGATCATGTCAGGCTCCGACCCGCGTTACTTCTTCTTGGTCTCTTTGATGATCACGACTTCGTCGGCATAACGCACGCCCTTGCCCTTGTAGGGCTCGGGGGGGCGATAGCCGCGAACTTCCGCCGCGACCTGGCCGACGCGCTGCTTGTCGGCGCCCTTGATCAGGATTTCAGTCTGCGTGGGCGTGGTACAGGTCACACCGACCGGCATCTGATGCACGACCGGATGCGAGAAGCCGACAGACAGGTTGAGCTTGTCGCCCTGCGCCTGCGCCTTGTAGCCGACGCCGACCAGCGTGAGCTTCTTCTCGAAACCCTTGGAAACACCCTGCACCATGCCCGCCACCAGCGCACGCAACGTGCCGCTCATCGCGCTGGCTTCACGCGACTCGTCGGCAGCAGCGAAGCTGACTTCGCCATTGGCGATCTCGACCTTGACCTTGGCGCTCAGACGCTGCTTGAGCGTACCCAGCGGCCCCTTGACCGTGATCTCGCCGGCACCAAGCGTCGCCTCGACGCCTTTGGCCAGCGGCACGGGAATCTTTGCTACTCGCGACATGACTGTCCTCTGTTCTGGCGGGCGCGCTAGGCGACGTAGCAGAGCACTTCGCCGCCAACACCGGCAGCGCGCGCCTTGCGGTCCGTCATCACGCCGCGCGGCGTGGAGACGATGGCCACACCGAGGCCGTTCATCACCTGCGGAATGGCATCGCGGCCCTTGTACACACGCAGGCCGGGACGCGAGACGCGCTCGAGGCGCTCGATCACCGGACGGCCGGCGTAGTACTTGAGGCCGATGTGGAGCTCGGACTTGCCGTCGTTGGCCACCACGTTGAAGCCGTCGATGTAGCCCTCGTCCTTGAGGACGCCGGCAATGGCCACCTTCAGCTTGGACGACGGCATCACCACGTCGGTCTTGTCAACACGCTGCGCATTGCGGATGCGCGTCAGCATGTCGGCGATCGGATCACTCATGCTCATGGGGTACTCTCCAAATCCTGCCGATTACCAGCTGGCCTTGATGACACCGGGGATGTCACCCTTGAAGGCCAGTTCACGGATCTTGCTGCGGCCGAGGCCGAAGGTGCGGAACGTGCCACGGGCGCGGCCCGTCAGTTCGCAGCGGTTGCGCAGACGCGTCGGGTTGGCATTGCGCGGCAGTTGCTGCAGTGCCAGGCGCGCCGCGTAGCGCTCTTCGTCGCTGCGCTTGGCGTCGTTGATGATGGCCTTCAGTTCGGCGTACTTCTTCGCGAACTTGGCCACCAGTTGCTCGCGCTTCAGTTCGCGCTGCTTGAGAGAAAGCTTTGCCATGGCGTGCCTCAGTTCTTGAAGGGGAACTTGAAAGCCTGCAGCAGAGCCTTGGCTTCTTCGTCGGTCTTGGCGGTGGTGGTGATGCTGATGTTCAAACCGCGCAGGGCATCCACCTTGTCGTACTCGATCTCGGGGAAGATGATCTGCTCTTTGACGCCGATGTTGT
>CAZTUT010000232.1:0-3579 GCA_964616395.1 uncultured Burkholderiaceae bacterium | reverse complement strand
CCCCGCTGGAACCCGGCTGGGAGGGGCATGTGACGCTGGAGTTTTCCAACACCACGCCGCTGCCGGCCAAGATCTACGCGGGCGAAGGCTGCGCGCAGGTGCTGTTCATCGAGAGCGACGAGGTGTGCGAGACCTCGTACAAGGACAAGGGCGGCAAGTACCAGGGCCAGACCGGCGTGACGCTGCCGCGCACCTGAGGCGCCCGCATCGGGCGCGCGTCACATCCCCTTGAAGATGTGACGATACGAGCGGCTCACCTTCAGCCGCTCGCTGCGGCCCTTGAGAACGAGGTCGAGCCCGCCGAAGGCATCGCGCACCACGCTCTCGATGTACTCGGTATTCACCAGCGTGCCGCGGTGGATCTGCCAGAACTGCCGGGCATCGAGCATCTCCATCAGTTCAAGCAGCGACTTGCGGATCAGCGCCTCGTCCTGCGCGCGCACCACCCGCGTGTACTTGCTGTCGCTCTGGAAGTAGATCACGTCGCGGATCGTGATCAGCTTGGTCTGGTTGCCGACCGAGGCTTGCAACCAGCGCACCGGTTCGGCCTTGGCAGTCGTTAACGCAGCGCCGTCGCCACCGGCGGTCGGCGCGGCGGCTGGCGTGCCGATCTGCTCGATGACCTCGCGCAGATCGCGCGGCGGGCCGTTCAACCGGCCCTTGAGCCGGTCGACTGTGGTCGCCAGTCGCGCCAGATTGATCGGCTTGAGCACATAGTCGACCGCGCCGCGTTCGAACGCTTCGATGGCAAAGTCCTGGTGCGCGGTCACGAACACCACGTGCACCTTGTTCGAAAAGCGCCGGGCAATCTCCAGCCCGCTGGTGCCGGGCACGCGGATGTCGAGAAACGCCACATCGGGCTCGGCAGTCAGCACATGCGCCAGCGCCTCGTCGCCGTCGCCGGTCTCCAGCGAGACGCTCAGTTCGGGCCAGAGCTTCGCCAGCGCAGCCCGCAGGCTTTCGCGCAGCAGCGGTTCATCCTCGAGCAGCAGGGCGGTCGGGGTGGCGGGCATCTTCGGTGCTCCGTGGGTGAGTGTCGGCGGCAGCTTCTGACATCGTCGCGGCGCCATTCCCGGGCGGCGGCAGCGGCACGATGACGCTCGCGATGACGCCGGTGGGCTGGTTCAGCGACAGATCGAGTTCGGCGGATTCGCCATAGATCATCGACAGCCGTTCGCGCGCGTTAGCCAGGCCAACGCCGCTGCCGGAACTGGCCGAGAAGCCGATCCCGGTGTCGGCAACCTCGATACGCAGCACACCGGCGTGCGCGCGCGCAACGATGTCGATGCGTCCGCCGGCGCGCGCTGGCTCCAGACCGTGCTTGATCGAGTTCTCGATCAGCGTGCCGATGATCGTTGGCGGAAAGTCGACGTTCAGCAGATCATCCGGCGCCTCGACCGCAAAGCGCAGCCGATCGCCCATCCTGAACTGCATGATCGATAGGTAGGCGCGCGCCAGTGCCAGTTCGCGGCCGAGCGTGGAGCGATGCCCACGCATTGCAGGCATCGCGCTGCGCAGATAGTCGATCAGGTGCGCCAGCATCTGTTCGGCGCCGGCCGGGTCCTTGCGCGTCAGCGCCTGCACGTTGGCCAGCGTGTTGTAGAGGAAGTGCGGCTCGATCTGAGCCTGTAGCACCGCCAGCCGCGAAGCGAGCAGTTCGCGCTCGAGCTGCAGCGCGCGCTCGCGCGTCTGCGCCTGTCGGCGCTGGCGCTGCAGGACCAGGCCGACCGAGACCTGGGTTGCAGCCAGGGCCAGCGCAAAGATGAACGACACCGCCATGTGACCTGCGACCGCTGCCTGCGTCCGCTCTTCCGGCAGCGACGGCAGAAAGGCGATCGGGGCGGCCAGGGCGGCCCCGAACAGCGGCCCCGCGGCCAGCACCAGCAGCAGTGGCACCGTGGCCACCTGACCCGGCGAGCGAAGCCGCAGCCAGGTCATCAGTGCAAACGCGAGCGCGTAGGCGACCCACAACTCGACCATGTGCTGAACCCATCCCGGCCAGCCCAGCACCGCCCAGCCGACGCCGGCCAGAGCGATGAAGGCGAGGGTGCCGCGCGCCATGCTGGCGAGATTGAACTCGGCCAGCGCCTGCGCATCGACGCCGCCAGTCAGATCGAGCCTGCGCACGCGGCGTGCGATCGTGGCGAGCGTCATTCGAATCCGAGGTTCTGCGGCCGGTTCGGCAAGACGGGCTTGAGCTTGATCGACAGGCTCGAGTCGTCCGCGGGGACTTCCTCGAAGCGCACGCCGTCCATCCAGACCTGGCCGGCACCGTCGGCGATGCGCAGCCCGAAGCTGATGCTGGCCGCGGCCGGATCGATATCGAGGATGACCGCGACCTCGCGCCAGTCCTGGCTGCCACGCAGCGGCCGGGTACTCATGTCATCAAAGCTCAGCACGCGCTGGTCGGCGCCGCTGACGCGCATCGTCAGGCCGGTCCAGCCGCGAACCTTGTCGGTCTTCAGCCGCGCCGCCAGTCGCATCCGCTTACCGCGATAGTCGTCGGCGGCGATCGTCTGGGTCACCGATACATAGCCGTCATGGTTGCGCTCGCAGTCGATCGTCAGCAGGCGCCGGCCGCCTTCGCGCAGGCCCAGGTCGATACCGGCGCGGCAGGCGCGGTCGCCTTCGAGCGACGCCTGCCGCGACCAGCCCGCCGGCAGGCGCGGCTCGGCGTTGGACGCGAGAAGCAGGCCGCCGATCGAGGCAGCCACGAGAGCTTTGAGGTTCATCGGTACGCAGTCGACGGGCGGCTTGGTGGGTCGCTTTCCGGCCGCACCTGTGCGCGGCGACAACATTCTGCAAACGAACGCCGGCAAATCACCGGCTGCGGCGCGAATTTAGCCTGATAATCGCGGCCCTTCACGGACGAATTATCGCGTGATCGCGCCACGTCTTCCGATCGACTGCGCGGCCAAGCCGTCCCTGATCACGCCCATTCCGCCCGCGTTTTCCGAGTCAGAGGGATTGCCATGCGCTTCCGTTTTCCGATCGTCATCATCGATGAGGATTACCGCTCCGAAAACACGTCGGGGCTGGGGATCCGCGCGCTTGCCAAGGCGATCGAGGACGAGGGTGTCGATGTGATCGGCGTCACCAGCTACGGCGACCTGGCCAGCTTTGCCCAGCAGCAGAGCCGCGCCAGTGCCTTCATCCTGTCGATCGATGACGAGGAGTTCGCCGATACGCCGCAGACGTTCGCCGGCGCGACCGACGATCCGGCCACGCCCGAGAATGAGGCCGTCCTGGCGCTTCGCAAGTTCGTGGCCGAGATCCGCCGCCGCAATGCGGATATCCCGATCTTTCTTTACGGCGAGACGCGTACGTCACGCCACCTGCCCAACGATGTGCTGCGCGAGTTGCACGGCTTCATCCACATGTTCGAGGACACGCCGGAGTTCGTGGCCCGCTACATCATCCGCGAGGCGCGCGCCTACCTCGACACGCTAGCGCCGCCGTTCTTCCGTGCGCTGACCCATTACGCGCAGGACGGTTCGTATTCGTGGCACTGCCCGGGTCACTCGGGCGGCGTGGCCTTCCTGAAGAGCCCGGTCGGGCAGATGTTCCACCAGTTCTTCG
>CAZTUT010000231.1:0-3592 GCA_964616395.1 uncultured Burkholderiaceae bacterium | reverse complement strand
ACCTGACCCATGCCGTCAAGCTCGTACTTGACGCGCGCGCCCGGCGGTACGAGGTTGGCGGTGATCATCCGGTTACCGGGGCCGATGATTCGCGCGCCCGGAGCGGCGCGCATCGGCTTGTTGTCGATCGTCAGGTTAGGCCACTGGCCGATCTGGATGCGGCCGACGTTTCGGCCCGCCGAGTCCGATGCCGCAGCCACGCCGTAGCCGAACATCTGCGGCGATCCGCCGGGCGCTGCGCCGGACGGGCCGGACGAGCATCCCGATGCCAGAAGGGCGGTCAGACAGGCAGCAGAAGCGAGGATCGGACGCATCGTCTCGGACATTGACCCGGGAAGCGCTGAGTCTACGCGGGGACGACGGTGGCGTGAATGCGCCATAAGGACGAGATTTGACGCCCCACCAAGAAAAAAGCCCCGGTCGATGGACCGGGGCTCCGCGCAATCTGGTGGCGGATCAGGGATTCGAACCCCGGACACAAGGATTATGATTCCTCTGCTCTAACCGACTGAGCTAATCCGCCGAAGCCTCGATTATCGGCAATGCGGTGGCAGGGGTCAAATGACCGGTCAGTCGCCCGCGTTCCGGTACCGCGTCCCTCAGGCATCGAGCCGAACCTCCGGCCCGGCATTCAGCAGGTGGACGAATTCCACGCTGATCAGCGTCCCGGGCCAGCGCGGATCGACGGCGCGCGGATTGTTGCTCACGCGGACCAGCGCATCGTGCTGCTCGGCGGTCTCGCGCACGATTGCCAGCCCCAGCCCGCTGCCATCCACGTTGGTGCCCAATGCCCGGTAGAAGCGCTCAAACACCAGCGCACGGTCGCTCTCGGGAATGCCGGGGCCCGTGTCCTCCACTTCGAGAAACGCACTGCTGCCCGCGGTGCGCACGCGCACGGTGACGCTGGCCGGCGGCACGGTGCCCGAGGGCGCATAGCGCAGCGCGTTGTCGATCAGGTTCTTCAGCAGTTCGCGCAGCATCAGCGGCATGCCAACGATCCGCAGCGGCTGCTCGACGCCTTCGTAGCCGAGGTCGATGCCGCGCGCCAGCGCCTGCGGCACCCAGTCGCGTACTTGCTCGCGCGCAAGCTGCGCGAGATCGACCGCCTCGAAGGCGCCAAGGTCGGTTGCCTGATGTTCGGCGCGCGCCAGCGATAGCAACTGGTTGATCAGGTGCGTGGCGCGGTCGGTCGATGAGGCGATCTGCTGCAAAGAGTGCCGCAGTTGCTGCGCGTTGGTTTCGCGCAGCGCGAGCTCGGCCTGGGTTCGCATGCCGGCCAGCGGCGTCTTCATCTGGTGCGCCGCGTCGGCGATGAAGCGCTTCTGCGTTGCCAGGTTCTGCTCGAGCCGGGACAGCAGATCGTTGAACGATTCGATCAGCGGCAGCACCTCCTCGGGTGCGGAGCCGACGTCGATCGGCGACAGGTCATCTGGCCGCCTGGCGCGAATCCGTGCACGCAGCGCCGCCAGCGGCCGCAGTCCGCGCGACAGCCCGAACCACACCAGCACCACCGCGACCGGCAGCACGACGAACTGCGGGACGATGATCCCGCGCACGATCTCGTTGGCCAGCTGTGCGCGCGTATCCAACGACTCTCCAACCTGCACCAGCGCGGGCTGCGAGCCCGGTCGGTTGACGAACTCCACCCATGTGTAGGCGATCCGCACCTCGCCGCCGCGGATCTGGTCGTTGCGCAGCTTGACGACGCCGGGCATCGGCACATCGCCGTCCGGGGGCAGGGGCATCTCTCGGTCACCGGATACGAACTCACCGCGTAGTCCCAGCACCATGAAGTAGACGCTGTCGGCGCTGTCGGGGCTGTTCGCGCGCAGCAGCTCGCGCGCCGGCAGAGGCAACTGCAGGCGCGCTTCGCCTCGGAACTCCTTGACGTAATCGGCCAGCAGCTCCACGCGATCGGCCAGTCGGCGGTCGTAAGGTGCGTCGGCGATGTTCTGCGCCACCAGGTAAGTGATGGTCACGCTCATTGGCCACAGCAGCAGCAGCGGCGCCAGCATCCAGTCGAGGATTTCGCCGAACAGCGAACGCTGCTCGTGGGGTAGACGCAGCGGATTCGACAGCTCGCGGCGCACCGGCGGCGCCGGGCGGCGCGCGAAGAATGGCAGCGCCCGGATGTCGGGGCGCCAGCTGCGCCGACTCTCGGGCGCAGCACCCGGGGGAGGGGTTTCGTCTGGCACCGTGGGCCGCGTGCGTCAGGCAACGCCCGGTCGAGGCGCGGCCGGATCCGGATCGGTGCTGTCGGCTGGCCGCTCAAGGCAATAGCCCAGTCCGCGCACCATCACGATGCGGATGCTGCCGGCTTCGAGCTTCTTGCGCAGGCGGTGCACATAGACCTCGATCGCGTTGTTGCTGACTTCCTCGCCCCATTCGCACAGGTGGTCGACCAACTGCTCCTTGCTGACCAGACGGCCGGCTCGCTGAAGAAGGATCGCCAGCAAGCCGAGTTCACGTGCCGACAGGTCGAGCGGCGAATTGCCAATGGCCGCCACGCGGCCCGCCAGGTCGAGGGTGAGTGCGCCGTGGCGCAGCAGGCTCTGGTTCGCACCGAGCGCGCGGCGGGTGAGCGCGCGCACGCGCGCCTCCAGTTCCGACAGCGCGAACGGCTTGGCCATGTAGTCGTCGGCTCCGAGGTCGAGCCCGCGCACGCGCTGCTCGACGCTGTCAGCTGCAGTCAGGATCAGTACAGGTGCGGTGCCGTTGCGGGCGCGCAGCCGCCGCAGCACTTCGAGGCCGCCCAGTCGTGGCAGGCCGAGGTCGAGGATCACCAGATCGAAGCCCTGGGCGGTCAGCGCCGCGTCGGCCTGCTCGCCATCGCTGACGGCATCGACCGCATAGCCGACCGCGCGCAGCGAACGGGCCAGCCCATCGGCCAGCACGGGATCGTCTTCGGCGATCAGGATGCGCATCGGTGCTTGTTATCCTTTGACACCACCGCGCCCGTCGGGGCGGCCGGGCCGTCGGCAGTCTAGAGCGGCAGCGCGGCGCGCGGCAACCGGCACAGTGCGCGCGCTGCGTGCAGAATCTTCGACCGGCCGGCGGCTTGACGCCGATACTGAACGAATTTACAGTCCGACCACTGTAAATGCTTTCAGTGCTTGGGCAACGCGATCCCGCGTTCGGCACAAAGGCGGCGGAGGCGATGATGGATGACGGTCGGAACGCGTTTTCGGGAGACAAGGTGACAGACAGCAAAGAGCGTCAGAAGGCCCTCGCCGCCGCACTGGCGCAGATCGAGAAACAGTTCGGCAAGGGCTCGGTGATGCGCCTGGCCGACGGCGAAGTCGCCGAGGACATCCAGGTCGTTTCCACCGGTTCGCTGGGTCTCGACATTGCGCTGGGCGTGGGTGGCCTGCCGCGCGGCCGCGTGGTCGAGATCTACGGCCCCGAGTCGTCGGGCAAGACCACGCTGACGCTGCAGGTGATCGCCGAGATGCAGAAGATCGGCGGCACCTGCGCGTTCATCGACGCCGAGCACGCGCTCGACGTCCAGTATGCGCAGAAGCTCGGCGTCAATCTGCAGGAGCTGCTGGTCTCGCAGCCCGATACCGGCGAGCAGGCGCTCGAGATTGCCGAC
>CAZTUT010000230.1:0-3592 GCA_964616395.1 uncultured Burkholderiaceae bacterium | reverse complement strand
GACCGGGAGAAGCTGCAGGAGCGTCTGGCCAAGCTGGCCGGCGGTGTTGCGGTCATCAAGGTCGGCGCCGCCACCGAAGTCGAGATGAAGGAGAAGAAGGCCCGCGTCGAAGACGCCCTGCACGCCACCCGCGCTGCCGTGGAAGAGGGCATCGTGGCCGGCGGCGGCGTGGCGCTGATCCGCGCCAAGCAGGCCATCGCCTCGGTCAAGGGCGACAACCCCGACCAGGACGCCGGCATCAAGATCGTGCTGCGCGCGATGGAAGAGCCGCTGCGGATGATCGTGGCCAACGCCGGCGACGAGCCGAGCGTGGTCGTCAACAAGGTTGCCGAAGGCAAGGGCAACTTCGGCTACAACGCCGCGACGCACGAGTACGGCGACATGGTGTCGATGGGCGTGCTGGACCCGACCAAGGTCACGCGGACCGCGCTGCAGAACGCCTCGTCGGTGGCCAGCCTGATGCTGACGACCGACTGCATGGTCGCCGAGCTGGTGGAAGACAAGCCGGCAGCCGGCGGTGGCATGCCCGGCGGCATGGGCGGCATGGGTGGCATGGGCGGCATGGACATGTAAGTCCGCCGCCGCGGGGCGCGTTCCGGTTGACGTCAAGCCGGCGCGCCACGCGCACGCATCCCGCAATCAGGTGAAGGCCGGCGCAAGCCGGCCTTTTCCGTTGGGGGCCCGCGTCCGAGCGTACACACGTGGCTCCGCCTATGTCGGCTGGATGCAACAGCGCCTGCGGATTGCCGGATCTGCCATTGCGCGGCAACGGCGTCTCGATGACAGTCCGCGCTGTCTGGCACGAGGAATCCGATGAACGACAGCACCACCCCGGCACCGGCCATCGAGCCCGGGCCGTTTTCGTCTCCGCCGACTGCGGCGGCCTTTCCGGAGGCCGGATCGCAGCCATTGCAGGCCTATCGCTATCCGCTGAGATTCACGGGCAGCGGCGGCGAGTATTTCAAGGTCTGGATCGTCAATCTGCTGCTGACAATCGCCACGCTGGGCATCTACTCGGCCTGGGCCAAGGTGCGGAAGATGCAGTACTTCTACCGCAACACGGAGATCGACGGCAGCGTGTTCGACTATCACGGCAAGCCGATGGCGATCCTCAAGGGCCGGCTGATCGCGCTGGCGCTGATCCTTGCTTACCACTTCTCAATCGACTTCTCGGTGGTGCTGGGGCTGGTCGCTGCCGCCGTGTTCGCCGCCGCCTGGCCATGGCTGCTCACGCAGTCGCTGCGGTTCAAACTGCACAACACCAGCTACCGCGGACTGCGGTTCCGCTTCACCGGGCCAGCCCGGTTCCTGTACCTGCTGATGGGCATCCCGCTGGCGGCCGTGCTGCTTGCCAGCGGGTTGATGACTGCCGGGCTGGAAAACGGCGCCAAGCCCGATCTCTGGATGCTTGCGCCCATATTCGCGGTCTATGCGGTACTCATGCTGCTGTTTCCGTGGCTCTACTTTCAGTTCAAGCGCTACCAGCACCGCCACAGCGGCTACGGCAATGCGATGGGCCGTTTTCACGGACATGCCCGCGGGGTTTACTGGATCTATCTTCAAGCTGTGCTGCTGATTGCCATAACGATTGCTGTCTTGATCGGGCTGTCATTCGCGGCCGGCCTAGCTGGATCCTTGATAAGGAGTCTCCCAAGCACAGTGGTCGCCGTCGCCGTCACCATTGCCGTGACACTGATGTTCTACTTCCTCATCCTTGGGCTGCTTCCATTCGTTCAGGCGCGCCTTCAGAACTACGTCTGGAACAACTCGCTGCTGGGTCTGCTGGGGTTCGACAGCAAGGCCCGGGCGCGGCGCATGGCCTTCATCGCGATCACGAACATGCTGCTGATCATCGTGACGCTGGGCTTCTTTACGCCGTTCGCCGCCGTGCGCATGTACCGCTATCGGGTTGAATCGGTGGCCGTGCTGTCGACCGGCGATCTCGATGGCTTCGTTGCACGCCAGAACGCGGAGGTGGGCGCCGCCGGCGAGGGCGTGGCCGACCTGATGGACTTCGACTTCTCGCTGTAGCCGCCGTGGACCAGACCGCGCAGTTCGGTGCCCGCTATTTCGATGGCCGCAGTTCGCGGCCGCGCGCGGTCACTGTCGTGGCCGAAGTCGATGGCCTGCGCATCCGTGGCGAGGACCTCGACCGCCGTGTGGCGCTGCGCGAGGTCGAGGTCTCCGAGCCGCTTGGCGCTGCGCCGCGCCTGCTGCGTCTTCGCGAGGGCGCCTATCTCGAAAGCAGCGAGCACGATGCGGTGGCGGCGGCACTGCGTGTCGCAGGCCATCGCGATGGTGTGGTCAGCCGCGTGCAGACGCGCTGGACCTGGGCGCTCGGCGCGCTCGTGGCCACGCTGGCAACGATCGCGGTTGGCTATCTGTACGGGTTGCCGGTGGTTGCCGAGTTCGCCGCCAAGCGCGTGCCGGTCGAGGTCGAGGCCGCGATCGGCCAGCGCGCGATCAAGATCGTCGATGCGCAGATGTTCGCCCCGAGTTCGCTGCCGCCGGCGCGGCAGGCTGAGTTATCGGCGGCGTTTGCACGCATCGCCCCGCAGGACGGGCGCGCCTACCGGCTCGAGTTCCGCGCCAGCCGCATCGGCCCCAACGCGGTTGCGTTGCCCGGCGGCATCATGGTGATGACCGACGAGCTGGTGAAGCTCGCGCAATCCGATGACGAAGTGATCGCGGTGCTGGCGCATGAACTCGGCCACATCGAGCAGCGTCATTTCATGCGCCGGCTGATCAGCAGCGCGATCGTCGGCGCCGTGATCACGCTGCTGTCGAGCGAAGCCAGCGGCCTGCTCACCGCGCTGCCGGCCACGCTGGCCGATCTGGCCTACTCGCGCGACATGGAGCGCGAAGCGGACGCCTTCGCGGTTGCGCTGCTCAAGCGCAACGGCCTGTCGCCGGAGCCGCTGGCCACGATGCTGGAGCGGCTCGAGCGGGCGCATGGGGAAAAGAGCAGCAAGAGCGACAAAGGAGGAAAGGACGGCAAGGGCGGCGACGACATCAAGGTGCCGCGCTACCTGCTGACCCATCCGCATACCGAGGAACGGATTGCCGCAATCCGCGCGGCGCGTTGACGCATGGGCCGATTCGCCCTCGGCCGCTGATTCCTCGACCGGTCCGTCCTCGAAAGCTCGGCCGTCGACGGCTCAGCCCTCGACGGCGCGCGACTTGACCACTGCGTAGCGCGCCAGCGTGCGCTCGCGCGCCTGCGCGTGATCGACCACCGGCGCCGGGTAATCGGTGCCGATCACGCAGCCGGCAACCTGCTGGCGCAGCGGTGGGATCAGCCACGGCGCGTGGATCTCGCGCGCATCGAATCCCGCCAGCTGCGGCAGGTAGCGCTTGATGAAGCGGCCCTCGGCATCGAACTTCTCGCTCTGCGACACGGGATTGAAGATGCGGAAGTACGGCTGCGCGTCGCAGCCCGACGAGGCCGCCCACTGCCAGCCACCGTTGTTGGCCGCCAGATCGAAGTCGTTCAGGTGGCGCGCGAAGTACGCCTCGCCGAGCCGCCAGTCGATGCCCAGATCCTTGGTCAGGAAGCTTGCCACCACCATGCGCAGCCGGTTGTGCATGTAGC
>CAZTUT010000229.1:0-3612 GCA_964616395.1 uncultured Burkholderiaceae bacterium | reverse complement strand
AGCAGACAATCGCCACCAACGCGATGCCGATCGGCAACCTCACGCAGATGACGCCCGAAGAGCGCGCATTGCTGGCCCAGTGGCTGGCCGCTGGCATGCGCTGATTCGGATGTCCCGACGCCGGAACCGATAAGTGCGGGGCGGTTCCGGGCCGCGCGGCCGAAAGGGCCGTCGACCTCGCGCACACCCAGGAGACGCAACATGAGCAGCCAAGCGGTAGACCTACCCAGTCCGTCGACCTCTGCGGCCGGCGTCCACCCTAACGGCGCGCGCGGCAACGATGCCGATGTGGTGGAGGCTGCCAAGGCAGCGGACGCCCACTGAGTAAAGCAACAAGGACAGGTGGCATGGCACCCGGTTGTGCCGTGCCGCCCGATACGATCGCGCCCGCGTCGCTCAGTGCCCGCACGCGGCGCCTGTTTCGCCACAAGGAAGATGCTCATGCCAAGACTCTCCACCCACGTGCTCGACACGGCGGCCGGCGTGCCGGCCGCTGGCGTGCGTATCGACCTGTCAGTACGCTCCGAGGCGGGCTGGCAACCG
This sequence comes from uncultured Burkholderiaceae bacterium, assembly GCA_964616395.1. GTDB lineage: Bacteria > Pseudomonadota > Gammaproteobacteria > Burkholderiales > Burkholderiaceae_F > JALHMQ01. The sequence continues at coordinate 3,069 of CAZTUT010000229.1, read as the reverse complement.
CTGAAGACAGTTGTCACCAACGCGGACGGTCGCACCGACGAACCCTTGCTGTCGGGCGCTGCGCTGGTCGTCGGCTGCTACCGGCTCGAATTCCACGTCGGCGACTACTTCCGCCAGCGTGGCGCGGCACTGGCCGCGCCGGCGTTCATCGAGCGCGTGCCGATCGAGTTCGGTATTGCCGACGCCGCCGGGCACTACCACGTACCGCTGCTGGTATCGCCGTGGAGCTACTCGACCTATCGGGGCAGCTGACTGCCCGGCTCGCCCGCGCGGCATCGGCTACATTCGCCGCGCCGCCGACTCACGATCCCGACCCAACATGACCTCCTCCCGCTATCCGCGCGACCTCAAGGGCTACGGCCGCCATCCCGTCCACGCGCGTTGGCCCGGCGATGCCCGTGTTGCCGTGCAGTTCGTTCTGAACTTCGAGGAAGGCGGCGAGAACGCCGTCGTGCACGGCGATGCCGGCAGCGAACAGTTCCTGTCGGAGATGTTCAATCCGCCGTCGTTTCCCGCCCGTCACTTGTCGATGGAAGGCATCTACGAGTACGGATCGCGGGTCGGCGTGTGGCGCATCCTGCGCGAGTTCGAGCGCCGTGGCCTGCCGCTGACCGTGTTCGGCGTGTCGATGGCGCTCGAGCGCTGCCCGGAGGTTACGGCCGCCTTCATTGAACTGGGTCACGAGATCGCCTGCCACGGCTGGCGCTGGATCAGCTACCAGTCGGTCGACGAAGCCACCGAGCGCGAGCACATGCGGCGGGGCATGGAGATCATCGAACGCCTGACCGGCAGCCGCGCGCTGGGTTGGTACACAGGTCGCGACAGTCCGGCCACGCGCCGCCTGGTGGCCGACTACGGCGGTTTCGAATACGACAGTGACTATTACGGCGACGACCTGCCGTTCTGGCTGCAGGTCCGGCGCACCGACGGCACGCTGGCGCCGCATCTGGTGGTGCCCTACACGCTCGACGCAAACGACATGCGCTTCGCGCTGCCCCAGGGGTATTCGCATGGCGACGAGTTTTTCGAGTACCTGCGCGATGCGTTCGACGTCCACTACGCCGAAGGCGACGAGCGGCCGTCGATGATGTCGATCGGCATGCACTGTCGGTTGCTGGGCCGGCCGGGGCGTATGCGGGCGCTGCAACGGTTCCTCGACCACATCGCGCGCCATGACCGGGTCGGGGTCACGCGCCGCGTCGACATCGCGCGCCACTGGCGGCGCGCGCATCCGTTCAGCGCCGACACGGCGTTCGTCTGGGAGTGACCGCATGGCTGCCGCATCCGTCACGCTTGCGCAGGTGAACGCCGCAACCGGCGATCAACTGGCGCGGCTGCTCGAAGGCATCTACGAGCACTCGCCGTGGATTCCGCAGCGCGCCGCTGCCAGCGCCCCGTTTGCCAGCCTGGCGCATCTCAAGCGCGCGCTGGTCGACGTGGTGCGCGAAGCCGGACGCGATGCGCAGCTTGCGCTGATCCGCGCCCATCCGGAACTGGCCGGCAAGGCCATGGTTGCGCAGACGCTGACGGCCGAGTCGACCCACGAGCAGGGCAAGGCTGGCCTGACCGCCTGCACGCCCGAGGAATTCGCGCGCATCCAGTCGCTGAACGCCGCGTACAACGCACGCTTCGGCTTTCCGTTCATCCTCGCGGTGCGCGGCCCGCGCGGTGCGGGCCTCGGCAAGACCGAGATCATCGCCACCTTCGCGCGTCGGCTCGACAACCCGCCTGACGTGGAGTTTGCCGAGGCGTTGCGCAATATCCACCGCATCGCAGAGATTCGCCTCGACGACCGCTTCGGCGTGACCCCCGAGCTGGGCAACCTGTGCTGGGACTGGGCCGCGCAGCTCGCGCGCCACAGCGACCCGGGTTACGCCGAGCGCGGCCAGCTCACCGTCACCTACCTGACCGATGCGCATCGCGCCTGCGCGCGCGACCTCGTGGCCTGGATGCGCGACGATTGCGGCTTCGACGACGTGCGCATCGATGCCGTGGGCAACGTGGTCGGCATCTACCACGGCACCGACCCGAACGCGCGCCGGCTGCTGACCGGTAGCCACTACGACACGGTGCGCAACGCCGGCCGCCACGACGGTCGACTTGGCATCTTCGTACCGATGGCCTGCGTGCAGGCGCTGTCGCGCGCCGGACGTCGGTTGCCGTTCGGCATCGAGGTCGTCGGGTTTTCGGAAGAAGAGGGGCAACGCTACAAGGCGACGTTCCTGGGCTCGGGCGCGCTGACCGGGCAGTTCGACCAGCGCTGGCTCGACCAGAAAGACGCCGACGGCATCACGATGCGCGATGCGATGGCCAGCGCTGGCTTGTCGGTCGACGGCATCGCCAGCCTGCGACGCGACCCGGCGGTTTACCTGGGCTTCGTCGAGGTGCATATCGAGCAGGGCCCGGTGCTCAACGAGATCGACCTGCCGCTGGGGATCGTCACCTCGATCAACGGCTCGGTTCGGTTCGTCGGCGAGATTGTCGGGCTGGCCAGCCATGCCGGCACCACGCCAATGGATCGTCGCCGCGACGCCGCTGCCGCTGCAGCCGAACTCGTGCTCTACGTCGAGAAGCGCGCGGCTGCGGCGCCCGATCTGGTGGGCACGGTCGGCATGCTCGAGGTGCCTGGCGGCTCGATCAACGTGGTGCCCGGACGCTGCCGCTTCAGCCTCGATATCCGCGCCACCACCGATCCTGTGCGCGACGCCGCGGTCGCCGACGTGCTGGCCGAGCTCGACCGCATCTGCGCACGGCGCGGGCTATCGCGCTCGATCGAGGAAACCATGCGCCAGCGCGCCGCCCCCAGCGCGCCCGACTGGCAGCAGCGCTGGGAGCGCGCGGTCGCGCGCCTCGGCCTGCCGCTTTACCGGATGCCCAGCGGCGCCGGCCACGATGCGATGAAGCTCGCCGAGATCATGCCGCAGGCCATGCTCTTCGTGCGCGGCGAAAACGCCGGCATCAGCCACAACCCCCTGGAGTCGACCACCAGCCACGACATCGACCTGTGCGTCGCGGCGTTCCAGTCGCTCCTTCACCAACTCAGCCAGGAGCAGCCATGAGCACCCACGA
>CAZTUT010000228.1:0-3667 GCA_964616395.1 uncultured Burkholderiaceae bacterium | reverse complement strand
CACGCCGCGTCATCGACGACTTGGACCGGAACACATGCCGGTTCGTACGTCCATGGCGGGGCGCGCCGGGGTACAGACAGCAGACACGACGCGAACACAGCAGGGAAAAGCGATAACGCCCGCGGCAGGCGGGGCCTGGCGGGCGAATCCCTGGGCTCGGCGGGGCACGACTACTTGCGCAGTCCGAGGCTGTCGATCAGCCCCTTGTAGGACTCGGGGCTCTTGCCCTTCAGGTAGTCGAGCAGCTTGCGACGGCGGCTGACCATCTTCAGCAGACCGCGGCGCGAGTGGTGGTCCTTGACATGCGCCTTGAAGTGGTCGGTCAGCTCGTTGATGCGGGCGGTGAGAAGCGCCACCTGCACCTCGGGCGAACCCGTGTCGCTCTTGCTGCGCTGGAACTTGGCGACGATGTCGCCCTTCTTGATATCGGCAACGGCCATGATTTTCCCTGTAAGAAGATTCGCGAACGCGGAAGGAAGGCCGCGCCGTGATGGAAATGAAACAAAAGACAGCCAGTATAGCCGACCCCGGGACCCGGCCGATCTCAGGGAATCGGCGCCATCCGGCAGCGGTGCGCCTGCTCCAAGCGCTGCGCCGGCAGCAACCGCTCGGTCCGGAACCCGAACCCGGACCCTTCGACGTCGGCCGCCACACCGGGGCTGCCCTGGCGATCGAGCACGGCAACCACCTGCGAAACTTGCAACTGATGGTCGGCCGCCCGCATCCAGACCTCGCCCAGCGGATTGCCCTCGGCCGCGCCGAACCGCATGCCCGATAGCGCGCGGGCGACCGCAGCCGGTTCGGTCGAGCGCGCCTGCTCGATCGCGCGCACCAGCATCTCGACCAGCACGACCATCCGCGCCTGGAAGTAGTCGTCGCGCGGCTGCGGGTAGGCGCGTCGGAAATCGCGGTAGACGCGCTCCATCGCCGCGCCGCCGGCATTCGCATGCCACTCGGACACGGCGCGGACCCGGCCCACGCCAGCTTCGCCGATCGTGGTCACCGCCCCGAGGCCGTTGCCATAGAACGTGTAGAACGCCACGTTGAGCCCGGCATCGCGCGCCGCGCGCACCAGGAAGGTGAGGTCGTTGCCCCAGTTGCCGGTCACCACGGTGTCGGCACCGGCGGCCTTGATCTTGGCCGCGTACGGCGCAAAGTCGCGAATGCGGCCGAGCGGATGCAGTTCGTCGCCGACGATCTGCACACCCGGCCGGCGCTGCGACAGCAATTCGCGCGCGCTGCTCGCCACTTCGCGGCCGAAGCTGTAGTCCTGGTTGATCAGGTAGACGCGCTGCGCGCGCGGATCGTCGGCCAGCACCTCCATCAGTGCTGCCATCCGCATCTGCGCATGCGCGTCGAAACGGAAGTGCCACGGACTGCAGCGCTCGTTGGTCAGCACCGGATCCACGGCCGAGTAGTTGAGGAACAACTGCCGCTCGCCAGGGTTGCGCTCGTTGTGACGGTTGACCGCATCGATCAGCGCACCGGCCACCGCCGAACTGTTGCCCTGAAGCACGAAGCGCACGCCCTCATCGGCAGCACGCCGCAGCAGGACGAGCGCCTCCTCGACCTGACCCTTGGAATCGTAGCGAGTCACTTGCAGCGGGCGCGCGCCTTGTGGCAACTGCACACCACCGCGAGCGTTGACCCGATCGACCGCAAACTGAAGATTGCGCGCGACCGCTTCGCCGGCGTTGGCAAACGGACCCGACAGCCCCTCGATCATGCCGAGCCGGACCGGCTCGACGGCGGCCGCACCCGTCATACCGGATGCGCCCATGAGCCCGGCCAGCATGATTGCCACCGCCCGCCAGGCGACGGTGCGCCTTGTCTGCCTGCTCTGACTCGTCACTGCAAATCCCGATAGCGTTGCACCTCGAAACGATTGTAGTTTCACAACACGGGCCGCCTCGCATCCCGCCACTCGATTCGCCACCATGGATACCCTGACCCACGCTCTGTCCGGCGCGCTGCTCGGTCGTGCACTGACGCCATCGGCAGCGGGGTCGTCGACAGCCCGGCCGATGCTCGGCCCGACCGTGCCCGCCTGGCACGCGGTCAGTCTGGGGCTCGTTGCGGCGGCATTCCCGGATTCGGACTTCGTGCTTCGTTTCATTTCCGAAACGGCCTACCTGCGCGGCCACCGCGGCATCACCCACTCGCTGCTCATGCTGCCGTTGTGGTCGCTGCTGCTGGGCTGGCTGGCTTCGCGGCTGTTCCGGCGGCCGGATGCGTTGCGGCGCTATGCGCTCGTGGCCGGCGGCGCGATCGCGATCCACATTGCCGGCGACTGGATCACGCAGTTCGGCACGATGCTGCTGGCGCCGCTATCCGACGCCCGCTTCGGGTTGGGCGCGATCTTCATCATCGATCTCGTGATCAGCGGCATCCTGGTTGCCGGCCTGCTCGCCAGCGCGCTGTGGCGTCGCTCGCGCGTCCCGGCGCTCGCCGCGCTGGCACTTCTGCCGGTCTGGGTCGGTGTGGCCTCGTACGGCAAGCAGCAGGCGATCGACGCGGGTGCCGACTGGGCAAAAGCTCAGGGCATCACTGCCGTGTCGATCGACGCGGCCACCCGGCCCGCATCACCGTTCAACTGGACCGTGTTCGTGTTCGACGGTGCCGATTACCACGTCGCCCACATCAACCCGCAGCGCCAGGCACCGCTGATTGCCACGGCCGATGACAACTTCATCCGGCGCTATTCCGCGCCCTACCTGCCGCCGCATCTTGCGCAGTGGCAGCGGATTCCGATGCATGGTGAAGGCGCCGACGCGCGGATCGCGCGCGAAGCGTGGCGGCAGCCGCAGTTCGCGTTGTTCCGCTGGTTTGCGTTGCATCCCGCACTGGACCGGATCGACCGCGCCGGCACCGAGACCTGCGTCTGGTACCGCGACATGCGCTTTGTCTTTCCCGGGCGCACGACAGCGCCCTTCCGCTTCGGCCTGTGCCGCGACACCGATCAGTCGCCGTGGCGGCTCTTCGGCCTCGACGACACCGGCCGCCCGTTCGCCGCGCACTGAGACCGGTGACCGGCAGCCCGCTCCGGCATGCGCCGGAGCGGCCCGTTGGCACAGGGTCAGGGCGTGAGCGAGGTCTGCGGATTGAGCCGCTCGCCGGTCGTGTACAGCTTGTTGAGCGCGTTCAGGTATGCCTTGGCGCTGGCGGCAACGATGTCCGGGTCGGCACCCACGCCGTTGACGATGCGCCCGGCGCGCGTCAGCCGCACCGTGACCTCGCCCTGAGATTCGGTGCCGGTGGTGATCGCGTTGACCGAGTACAGCAGCAGTTCCGAGCCGCTGTTGACCCGCGCTTCGATCGCCTTCAGCGATGCATCGACCGGCCCGTTGCCGTCGGACTCCGAGGTGACTTCCTCGCCGCCGATGGCAAACACCAGGCGGGCGTGCGGCCGCTCGCCGGTCTCGGAACGCTGCGACATCGACAGCAGCCGGAAGTGCTCATGCTGGGAGGTCACCGCCTCATCGGAGAACAGCGCCTGGATGTCCTCGTCGAAGATCTCGGCCTTGCGATCGGCCAGTTCCTTGAACTTGGCGAACGCGGCGTTCAGTTCGGTCTCGCTCTCGATCGGGATGTCGAGCTCCTGCACTCGCTGCTTGAACGCGTTGCGACCCGACAGCTTGCCCAGCACGATCTTGTTGGCCGACCAGCC
>CAZTUT010000227.1:0-3667 GCA_964616395.1 uncultured Burkholderiaceae bacterium | reverse complement strand
ACACCTCGCCGATCACCGGAATGTCCTGGATCACGCCGATCTCGTTGTTCACGTACATCACCGACACGCAGATCGTGTCGGGACGCAGCGCCGCTTCGAGCGCAGCCAGATCGAGCAGGCCGTCGGCCTGCACGTCCATGTAGGTGACCTCGAAGCCCTCGCGCTCCAGCTCGCGCATCGTGTCGAGCGTGGCCTTGTGCTCGGTCTTCACCGTGATCAGGTGACGACCCTTGTCCTTGTAGAAGTGGGCCACGCCCTTGATCGCGAGGTTGATCGACTCGGTTGCGCCCGACGTCCAGACGATCTCGCGCGGATCGGCGTTGACCAGCGCGGCGACCTGCTCGCGGGCGTCTTCGACCGCCTTCTCGGCGGTCCAGCCAAACGAGTGGCTGCGCGAGGCTGGGTTGCCAAAGTGATCGCGCAGAAACGGAATCATCTTGTCGACTACGCGCGGATCGACCGGCGTGGTCGCCGAGTAATCAAGGTAAATCGGAAGCTGCATGTTTCTCCCCTCACCCGGCCACTGCGGGCGACTTCGCTGCGCCACCTCGTGCCGGGCGGCGTTCTGCGACCTGCCGATTATCGTGCAGCACCGCAACATTGACACCCTTCTCCAGCAGCTTTTCGCGCTGCTTCTCAGCCAGATCGCGCAGCGTCACCGAATCCAGGTAGTCGACCATCACGCGGTTCAGGCTGGCCCACAGGTCATGGGTCATGCAGCGCTGGTCATTGACGCAGTTTTCCTTGCCACCGCACTGCGTGGCATCGAGCGGCTCGTCGACCGCGTAAATGATGTCAGCCACCGAAATGTCAGCCATCGGCTTGCCCAGCGTGTAGCCGCCCCCGGGACCGCGCGTGCTCTCCACCAGCTCATGGCGGCGCAGGCGACCGAACAACTGCTCCAGGTAGGACAACGAAATCTTCTGGCGCTGGCTGATGCCGGCGAGCGTCACCGGTCCGTTGTGCTGGCGAAGTGCGACGTCGATCATCGCCGTGACCGCGAAGCGCCCTTTAGTCGTCAGTCTCATCGTGAGTACCTCAAGAACATCAATTTGCTGCAGCGCAGGACACCAAAACGCTTGCGAAAACCCTTGATCCACAACCGCGCGCCGCCGGATCGGCCGACGCACGCACGATGCCTGAGCGCGTTTGTCGGGATTGTACAGATTCCCAACTAGTTCATTCAAGTATTCGGGCCCGGCAATTGCCGGTTCGAGGGAAACCCCGGGCGCGTCGCATCACGGCGCGCGCTTGCCCGCTGTGGTTGCTAACCTTCGCGCCTCCAGCAAGCAATGGACGCCCCCTTGGAACGCTTCAGCCCGCACCGCGCAGCCACCGCCTGCACCCTTTGCCAGTCCAGCGATGGCACGCTCGTCGCGGTCAGCGACCGGCATGGCAAGCCGCTCCCCGTCACCTGCTGCGCAGGTTGCGGACTGACCTATGTGGACCCGATTCCAACGCGAGAGGAACTGGCGCGGTTCTACGCGGAGCGCTATCGGCTGGAATACAAGCAAGCCTCGCAGCCGGCGGTCCGGCACATCTACCGCGCCGGCAAGGTGGCGCTGGGCCGGCTCCGGGTCGCGTCGCTGCTTGCTGACCCCGGCACGCGCGCGCTCGACTGCGGGGCGGGGGGCGGCGAGTTCACCTACCTGATGGCAAGCCGCGGTTACCGGATGACGGGCATCGAGCCCAATGACGGCTACCGCGAGTTCGCGCGGCGCGAATACGGCGTGGATCTGCGCGCGGGCACCCTCGACGATGTGGACTTCGACTCAGGCGAGTTCGACCTGATCACGATGTTCCATGTGCTCGAACACGTGCCCGACCCGGCGGCGGCGCTGCGCCGCCTCGGCAGCTGGCTGCGGCCCGGTGGGCACCTGTACATCGAGGTGCCCAACGCGCTGACGGCCGTCAGTTCGCCGTCGAACCTGTATCACCGCGCGCACCTGTACTACTTTGCCGCTGCGCCGCTGGCCTCGGTGGGCGAGCGCGCCGGACTGATTCCGGTGCAGGTCGATGGCAGCGCCAGCCAGGCCAACATCACCGCGGTGTTCAGAAAGCCAGCCGCCGGGGCAACCTCGCGCATGACCGCGCGGCCATCGGCCCACGATGCGGTGGTCCGCGCCAATCGCGAACGCACGCTCGGCCGCTACCTGACAGCGGGCAGCACGCTGTCGAACGTGCTGCCCAAGATCCTGAACCGCGGCGAGGAACGGCGCGCCGCTGCGTCAGGCCGCAGTGGCCGGCAGATCCTCGACGCGCTCTACGACACGCACGCGCCTCAGCTTCCCGCCGCGTAGTTCAGCACGCGGCGCACTCCATCAGCGCGAAAAGCAAAGCGGCGCCCGCAGGCGCCGCTCTGGTCGAAAGGCGGGCGTTGCCGTGTTCAGGCGGCCGCGTACATCGTGGCGCGCTTGCGGACCACGTCGATCAGGCCCTGGCAGGCGTCTTCGACATAATCGAGCACCGTGTTGAAGCCTTCCGCGCCGCCGTAGTACGGGTCGGGCACGGTAGCCGCGTCGTGCTCGCCGGCGAAACGCATCAGCAGGTGCAGCTTGTGCTTGTACGCCTTCGGGCACTGCTGCTGCAGCAACGCCAGGTTCTCCCAGTCCATCGCCAGGATCAGGTCGTGGTCGCGGAAGTCATCCTGCGCGATCTGGCGCGCCGCCAGCGTCGACAGGTCGTAGCCGCGTTTGCGGGCCGCCTGCTGCGCACGCGCATCGGGCGCCTCACCCACGTGGTACGAGTGCGTGCCGGCGGAACCGACGTGCACGAGTTCGGTGAGGCCGGCATCGGTGATCATTTTGCGGAACACACCCTCGGCCGTCGGCGAGCGGCAGATGTTCCCCATGCAGACAAACAAGACCTTGGTCATAGCTGAAGCGCCTTTCTGGTTCGGGCCCGCGCTGAGCTGCCCGTCAAATACAACGAACGTCTGAACACCCGTTTTCGTTGTCACATTCCCTCAAAAGTTCCCCAAATCAAGCGGCGCGTGAAAATTATTGGCATCCACGCCGCCCACTGCCGACCCACAAACACCTGTCATCGCCCGGCCGTACCGCTGGTCAGGCTGCTTTTTCTGTTTCGAGCGGCACCACATTTCCGCCGCCCCCGGCGCCGAACGCGCGCTGCCGCAACTGCGCCAGCTGATCGCGTGCCCGCGCCGCCTTCTCGAACTCCAGATTCTTCGCAAAATCAAACATCTGCTTCTCGAGCCGCTTGATCTCGCGGGCGAGTTGCTTCTCGCTCATCGTCTCGTACGAAGCCGCTTCGCCCTCGGCGCGCGCCGACGCCTTCGATGCGCTGGCGTCGAACACGCCGTCGATCATTTCGCGCACGTCCTTGCGCACACCGCGCGGCTCGATGCCGTGCTCGCGGTTATGCGCCATCTGACGGCTGCGCCGGCGATTGGTTTCATCGATCGCCTTCTGCATCGAGTCGGTGACCGAATCGGCGTACAGGATCGCGGTGCCGTTGATGTGCCGCGCAGCCCGGCCGATGGTCTGGATCAGCGACCGTTCGGACCGCAGGAAGCCTTCCTTGTCGGCATCGAGGATCGCCACCAGCGACACCTCAGGCAGGTCGAGGCCCTCGCGCAGCAGGTTGATGCCGACCAGCACGTCGAACACGCCGGCGCGCAGGTCGCGGATGATCTCAACGCGCTCGA
>CAZTUT010000226.1:0-3728 GCA_964616395.1 uncultured Burkholderiaceae bacterium | reverse complement strand
GAGAAGGTGAAGGCCGGCCAGATCGACTTCGACGTCGTGATCGCGAGCCCGGACGCGATGCGCGTGGTCGGCGCCCTCGGCCAGATCCTCGGCCCCCGTGGCCTGATGCCGAACCCGAAGGTCGGCACGGTCACGCCCGATGTCGCTGGCGCGGTCAAGAACGCCAAGGCGGGTCAGGTGCAGTTCCGCGCCGACAAGGCCGGGATCATCCACTGCACGATCGGTCGCGCGTCGTTCGACGCCGGGCGGCTGAAGTCCAACATGACCGCGCTGATCGATGCGCTGAACAAGGCCAAGCCGGCCTCGTCCAAGGGCATCTATCTGCGCAAGATCGCCGTTTCGTCGACGATGGGCATCGGTGTCCGCATCGATCCCGCATCGCTGACTGCATAAGGAATTCCGGTCCGGTGCAACCGGACCACGCAGGCTTTGGGCTGCGCAGCGGGCCCGCCGGCAATGCCGGCAGATCCCGATGCGCTGCTGTCAAAGACCGCCGGGGCCCGGCGCGCGACGGGCAGATTGATCGATCCTCGGGATCCTTCGGTCTGTCGCAAGCGCGCAGGGCTTAATCGCAGCACGCAGCGCTGCCGATCCAGATCTTCTGGGGCGGCGGAGCAGGCGAGGCGCCCGGCGCAGATGGCGCACCCGAAGAGAGTTTTTCGCGTTGTGCGGCTCCGTATGCGGGGCCGAATGGCAAGAAGTCCTCTCGTTTGGTCGCCGGTTTTTTGGTTCGCTGGTAGTTAACCGGTGCAAGGCAAACGCTGAGCACTTTTTCAGGAGTCCGTCCTCGTGCCACTCAATCGTCAAGCGAAAGCGGCCATGATCGAAGAGGTTTCCGCGCTCGTCGCGAAAGCCGAGTCGATCATCGTCGCCGAGTACCGTGGTCTGGATGTGGATTCGGTCACCCGTCTGCGCAAGGAAGCGCGCAGCCAGGGTGTGCAGTTGCGCGTGCTGAAGAACACCCTGGCGCGACGCGCGGTCGGCGATACGCCGTTTGCCGGTCTGGCCGACAAGATGGTCGGTCCGCTGGTTTACGGTTTCTCATCCGATCCGGTGTCGGCAGCCAAGGTGCTCTCGAACTTCGCCAAGAGCAACGACAAGCTGGTCGTCAAGGCTGGCGCCATGCCCAACGTCGTCATGGACGAAGCGGGCGTCAAGGCGCTTGCCACGCTGCCCAGCCGCGAGGAGCTGCTGGCCAAGCTGATGGCGACCATGCAGGCGCCGATCGGCCAGTTCGTCCGCACGCTCAACGAGGTTCCGGCCCGTTTCGTTCGCACCGTCGCCGCCGTGCGCGACGCGAAGGAAAAGGCTGCTGCCTGAGTCCCCGCCCGATCCCATCCATTCGCATTCACAACGCAATCAGATTTTTCCGGAGCATCAAATGGCCCTGTCCAATCAAGAAATCCTCGACGCCATCGCCGCCAAGTCGGTTCTCGAGATCAGCGAACTGATCAAGATGATGGAAGAGAAGTTCGGCGTCTCCGCCGCTGCCGCCGCGGTGGCCGTGGCTGCCGGTCCGGCTGCTGCCGCGCCTGCCGCCGAAGAGAAGACCGAGTTCACCGTCGTGCTGGCTGAAGCCGGCCCGAACAAGGTCAACGTCATCAAGGCGGTTCGCGAGCTGACCGGCCTGGGCCTGAAGGAGGCCAAGGACCTGGTCGACGGCGCGCCCAAGCCCGTCAAGGAAGGCGTCAACAAGGCCGACGCCGACGCCGCCAAGAAGAAGCTGGAGGAAGCCGGCGCCAAGGTCGACCTCAAGTAATTGCAGGGGCGGTGGCGGCATGCCGCCACCGCGAAGTCCACCCACGGGGAGGGCTTCGATTCGTGTTCGGCGGCCCGCAGAGGGGTCGCGATCCGCAGGCGGTCAGACGCTCGCGGCCCGAACCCGAATCAAAGATTTCCCCCTGATGAGAGACACCACGCGCACCGCGAGCGGCCGCGCAGGCAAGCCTGCCTGCGTGGCTTGTCGCGTCCGTACCGCGCACTGGCCGTCTTCTCATCGCCGCTAGTTGTTCCGAACGGAGCGTCCATGCCGTACTCGTTCACTGAAAAGAAGCGTATCCGCAAGAGCTTTGCCAAGCGTCCTGCGGTGCAGTCCGTGCCGTTCCTGCTGGCCACCCAGCTGGAGTCGTACACGCAGTTCCTGCAGGAGCACACCGGGCCCTCGCAGCGCAAGAACGAGGGCCTGCAGGCGGCCTTCCAGTCGATCTTCCCGATCACCAGTCATAACCAGATGGCGCGCCTGGAATTCGCCGGCTACACGCTGGGCGAGCCGCCGTTCGACGTCAAGGAGTGCCAGCAGCGTGGCCTGACCTTCGCCTCGCCGCTGCGCGCCAAGGTGCGCCTGGTCATCATGGACCGCGAGGCCACCAAGCCAACCATCAAGGAAGTCAAGGAGCAGGAGGTCTACATGGGCGAGATTCCGCTCATGACGACCACCGGTTCGTTCGTTATCAACGGCACCGAGCGCGTCATCGTCAGCCAGCTGCACCGCTCGCCCGGCGTGTTCTTCGAGCATGACCGTGGCAAGACCCACAGCTCGGGCAAGCTGCTGTTCTCGGCGCGCGTGATTCCCTACCGCGGCTCGTGGCTGGACTTCGAGTTCGACCCGAAGGACATCCTGTACTTCCGCGTCGACCGTCGCCGCAAGATGCCGGCCACGATCCTGCTGAAGGCCATCGGCCTGAACAGCGAGCAGATCCTCGCCCACTTCTTCAATTCCGATACGTTCCAGATCGCCGGCAACACCGGCGGCTACATGGAGCTGGTGCCCGAGCGGCTGCGCGGCGAGATTGCGCGCTTCGACATCGCTGACAAGACCGGCAAGGTGATCGTCGCCAAGGACAAGCGCATCAATGCCAAGCACATCCGCGACATGGAAGCGGCGGGCATGAAGCGCATCGAGGTGCCCGACGACTACCTGCTCGGCCGGGTGCTGGCCACGGCCGCGATCGACCCGGAGACCGGTGAGGTCGTGGCCAATGCCAACGACGAGCTGACTGAAGACGTGCTGAAGAAGCTGCGCATCGCCAGCATCAAGGAAGTCCGCACGATCTACACGAACGACCTCGACCAGGGTCCGTTCATCAGCAACACGCTGCGCCTGGACGAGACGCCCGACCAGCTCGCGGCGCGTATCGCCATTTACCGGATGATGCGTCCTGGCGAGCCGCCCACCGAAGACGCGGTCGAGACCCTGTTCCGCCGCCTGTTCTTCGACGACGAGACCTACGACCTGTCGCGCGTGGGCCGCATGAAGGTCAACTCGCGCTTCCAGCGCGGTGAGATCACCGGCCCGATGGTCCTTTCCAACGAGGACATCATCGACACGATGAAGGTGCTGGTCGAGCTGCGCAACGGCCGCGGCGAGATCGACGACATCGACCACCTCGGCAACCGCCGCGTGCGCTGCGTCGGCGAGCTGGCCGAGAACCAGTTCCGCGCCGGCCTGGTGCGCGTGGAGCGCGCGGTGCGCGAGCGCCTCGGTCAGGCCGAGACCGAGAACCTGATGCCGCATGACCTGATCAACAGCAAGCCGATCAGCGCGTCGATCCGCGAGTTTTTCGGCTCCAGCCAGTTGAGCCAGTTCATGGACCAGACCAACCCGCTGTCGGAGATCACGCACAAGCGTCGTGTCTCCGCGCTCGGGCCGGGTGGTCTGACCCGCGAACGTGCCGGCTTCGAGGTGCGCGACGTGCACCCGACCCACTACGGCCGCGTCTGCCCGATCG
>CAZTUT010000225.1:0-3739 GCA_964616395.1 uncultured Burkholderiaceae bacterium | reverse complement strand
CTAACGTAATTTGGGAGGCACCTGCTCACCGGATAACCTGGACCCGGTGGCGGTCAACCTGGAAACGACAGTGACCGAAAAGGCCCGCCGGGCCTTGCATTCCGGCCAAGTACTGTATAAATTTACAGTACTAAATGCAGTCATGAAATCCGGCACCCGTCCTCCGCTGCGCTCCGTTCGGCTGCTCGACCAATTGCGCGAGCGCATCCGCTATTGCCATTACAGCTTACGAACGGAGCAGGCCTACGTCTACTGGGTCCGCGCCTTCATACGTTTCCACGGGATGCGGCATCCGCGAGAGATGGCGGTGGCAGAGGTCGAGGCCTTTCTCACGCACCTCGCCAGCAGGCGCCAGGCATCGCCCTCCACGCATAAGCAGGCGCTTTGCGCGTTGCTGTTTCTGTACCGCGAAGTCCTCGATTCCACCCTGCCCTGGATGCAGGACCTTGTAAGGCCAAAGACCCGGGTGCGAGTGCCGGTCGTGCTGTCACGCGATGAGGTTGCCCAACTCCTGACAAAAGTTGCCCCGGAGCATGCCGTTTTTGCGCAGTTGCTCTACGGAACCGGGCTGCGTCTGATCGAAGGCCTGCGGTTGCGTATCAAAGATGTTGATTTCGAGCGAAACGTGATCGTGGTGCGCGAAGGCAAAGGCGGCAAGGATCGCGTGGTCATGCTGCCGGCCAGTCTGCCCAGCCCGCTCGATCGCCTGCCCCCCGCACCCGCCGGCACCGCCGCCCTGCCCCCGCTGGCCGCCTGACTCTCCCGGCCCCTTCCAGCCCCCACCGGCTCATGCCGCATGTCCGCCTACGCCGAGCTGCATTGCGCCAGCAACTTCAGCTTCCTGCGCGGCGCCTCGCATCCTGAAGAACTGGTGGAGCGCGCGCTGGCGCTGGAGTACGCGGCGCTGGCCATCACCGACGAGTGCTCGTTTGCCGGCAGCGTGCGCGCGCACCTGGCGCTGCGCGACCTGCGCGAGCAAGACGCCGCGGCACGCGACTTCCGGCTCATTCACGGCACCGAGCTGCGGCTGGCCGATGGCCCGCGCATGGTGCTGCTGGCACAGACCCGCGCCGGCTACGGCAACCTGAGCCAGTTGGTCAGCCTGGCGCGGCGGCAGGCGCCCAAGGGCAGCTACCGGCTTTCCATGGCCGATCTTCAGGCCCATGCGCACTGGCTGGACAGCACGCTGGCGCTGCTGATTCCGCCGCCGGCGGCCATCGGCCGGAAATGTGTACCTGACCCCGATTTTCTGTTCATCGAGCAGGCGCGCTGGCTGGCGGCGCAGATGCCGGGGCGCTGCTGGATCGCGTGCGAGCTGCTGCGCTCGGCTGACGATGCAGCCGTGCTGCGGCGGCTGATGACGCTGGGCGCAGCCTGCGGGCTTCCGCTGGTGGCGGCCGGTGACGTGCACATGCACGCGCGCGGGCGCAAGCGGCTGCAGGATCTGCTCACGGCCATCCGCCACCGCGTGCCGCTGGCGCAGGCCGGCACGCGGCTGCTGCCCAATGCCGAGCGCTACCTGCGGCCGCGCTACCGGCTGGAGCGCATCTATCCGCCGGAACTGCTGGCCCAGACACTGGTGGTGGCGCAGCGCTGCACGTTCTCGCTCGACGAACTGCGCTACGAGTACCCCGAGGAAGTGGTGCCGGCCGGCGAGACACCAGCCACCTGGCTGCGCAAGGCCACCTACGAGGAAGCGCGCCGCCGCTATCCGCAGGGCATGCCGCAGAAGGTGCGCGCCGCGGTCGAGCACGAGCTGGCGCTGATCGCCGAGCTGAAGTACGAGCCCTACTTTCTCACTGTGTACGACATCGTGCGCTTTGCGCGCTCGCAGGGCATCCTGTGCCAGGGGCGCGGCTCGGCGGCCAACTCGGCGGTCTGCTACTGCCTGGGCATCACCGAGGTCGATCCGGCGCGCATGAGCGTGCTGTTCGAGCGCTTCATCAGCAAGGAGCGCAACGAGCCGCCCGATATCGACGTCGACTTCGAGCACCAGCGGCGCGAGGAAGTGATGCAGTACCTGTACGCGCGCTACGGCCGCGAGCGCGCGGCGCTGACCGCGGCGCTGCACACCTACCACCCGCGCGGCGCGCTGCGCGATGCCGGCAAGGCACTCGGCCTGTCGCTCGACCAGGGGGACCGGCTGGCGCGCAGCATGGCCTGGTGGGACGGCCGCCGCATCAAGCCCGAGCGGCTGCGCGAGGCCGGCTTCGACCCCGACAACCCGCTGATCGCGCAGGTGGTGGATCTGGCCCAGCAGCTGGTGGGTTTTCCGCGCCACCTGTCGCAGCACTCGGGCGGCTTCGTGATCGCGCGCGACCGGCTCGACCGGCTGGTGCCGATCGAAAACGCGGCGATGGCCGACCGCACCGTGATCCAGTGGGACAAGGATGACCTCGATGCACTCGGCCTGCTGAAGATCGACGTGCTGGCCCTGGGCATGCTGTCGTGCGTGCGGCGCGCGCTCGACCACGTGAACCGCTTTTATCCCGATCCGCTGGCGCAGGTGGCGCAGCAGGCGCCGCCCGGCACGCCGCCGCTGCTGCCGCCGGCCGGCAGCGCGTCGCGCGCGGTGCTGCTGCAGCACATCCCGGCCGAATGTCCGCGCGTCTACGACATGCTGTGCCGCGGCGACTCGCTCGGCGTGTTCCAGATCGAGAGCCGGGCGCAGATGAACATGCTGCCGCGGCTGCGCCCGCGCACCTTCTACGACCTGGTGATCGAGACCGCGATCGTGCGGCCCGGCCCGATCCAGGGCGGCATGGTGCATCCGTACCTGCGCCGCCGCCAGGGGCTGGAGCCGGTCACCTACCCGTCCGAGGCGGTGCGCGGCGTGCTGGAGCGCACGCTCGGCGTGTCGATCTTCCAGGAGCAGGTGATGCAACTGGCGGTGGTGGCCGCCGGCTTCACGCCGGGCGAGGCCGACAAGCTGCGCCGCGCGATGGCGGCGTGGCGGCGCAAGGGCGGCATCGGCCCGTTCCGCGACAAGCTGATCGCCGGCATGCTGGCGCGCGGCTACACGGCCGAGTACGCCGAGCAGATCTACCGCCAGATCCAGGGCTTTGGCGAGTACGGCTTCCCCGAGAGTCACGCGGCCAGCTTCGCGCTGCTGGTCTACGTGTCGAGCTGGCTCAAGTGCCACCAGCCGGCCGCCTTCTACGCCGCGCTGCTCGACTCGCAGCCGCTGGGCTTCTATGCGCCGGCGCAGATCGTGCGCGACGCGCTCGACCACGGCGTGCAGGTGAATCCGATCGAGGTCACCGCCAGCGACTGGAACTGCACGCTGGAGCCATCGTCGGCCGATCCGCGCACGCCCGCGCTGCGGCTGGGGCTGTCACGCGTGCATGGCTTCAGCGAGGACGCCGGGCTGCGCATCGAGGCGGCGCGACGCGAGCGGCCGTTTGCCGATGTGGCCGACCTCACGCTGCGCGCGCGCCTGAACCGGCAGCAGATCAATGCGCTGGCCGCGGCCGACGCGCTGGCGCCGCTGACCGGCCACCGCCGCCAGGCGCTGTGGTCGGTGCTCGGACTTGATCCCGACGCGCCGCGCAGCGCGCCACTGACCGCCGCCGCCGGCCGGCGCGAGGCCGCGGTCGACCTGGTTGCGCCCACCGAGGGCCAGGACATCGTGGCCGACTACGCGCACACCGCGCTGACGCTGCGCCGCCATCCGCTGGCGCTGCTGCGGCCGCAGCTCGCTGCGCTTGGGCTGAACACCGCTGCCGAGGTGCGCGCCGGC
>CAZTUT010000224.1:0-3755 GCA_964616395.1 uncultured Burkholderiaceae bacterium | reverse complement strand
TCCGACTACGTGTCCAACGCCGACTTCCGGATCAACGGCATTCGCATCGACGCCAGCGCCGCCAAGATCGAACCGGCCGGCGCCACGATTGCCAACGGCAAGCTGCTGCGCATCGAGGGCACGACCACGGCGCCGGGCGCGATCAAGGCCAGCGAAGTGAAGGTGCAGACCGCCACCGAGGCGCGCCGCATGACCGTCACCGGGGCCATCGGCGACTTCGTGTCTGCGGCCAGCTTCAAGCTGCGTGGCATCACCGTCGACGCCAGTGCCGCCAGAGTCACGCGCGGCGCGCTGGCCGACCTGGCCAATGGCGTCTGGGTGACGGTGGCCGGCTCGGTGCAGGGCGACCAGCTGAAGGCCGAGACGATCGAGCTTGTGCCACCTCCGGCGGGTGTCGAGGTCTCGCTGACGGGCGTGGTCAGCGACTGGGACGCGACCGCGCGCAGCTTCAAGCTGATGGGCGTGGTGCCGGTGGTGCTGGCATCGGCCGCCGAAGTGTCTGGCTGCGGTACCGGGCTGGCCAACGGCCGGATCGTGAAGATCGAGGGCCGCACCGCCGCCGCCAGCAACGCGCTGGCCAGCACCCCGGTCACCGCGAGCAAGGTTGAGTGCAAGAGCACCGGTGCAACGCCCGTGGCGCCGGTGGCGCAGGTGGCCGAAGGCGTGATCTACGACCTGGCCTCCGACAAGAGCGCGTTCAAGGTCAACGGGCAGACGTTCCGCCTCGACGCCGAGACCCGCTTCGCCGACGGCAAGACGAGCGCCGACCTGGCCAACGGGCTGGCAGTGCTGGTCAAGGCGGTGGTGATCGAAGGCAAGCTGATGGCGCGCCAGATCGAGTTGCGGGCGCCGGCTGCTGCCACGCCACAGACGATCCGGATCAGCGGCGCCGTGCGCGAGTTCGAGTCGGCCGGCAAGTTCATGGTCGGGCCAGTCAAGGTGGACGCGAGTGCGGCCAGCTTCGTCAACGGTGCCGTCGCCGACCTGAAGGCCGGCGCGCTGGTGGAGGTCACCGGCACGCCGAACAGCAGCAACGCAGCGCTCAAGGCTTCCCAGGTGCGTTTCCTCTGATCGCATGCCATCGAGGGTGCCGGCGGCTTCGGTCGCCGGCACCGCGCGCGCCGAGGCCGTTGCCCTCGATGCGCGATCGGCGCCGGGCCACCCGTCGGACCGTCTGGCTGATCTTGTTGCCGTATCCGGGTGTTTTCGCCCGCCCCGAATTCGGCTACTTTCAAGTTTCTGGGCGGCGCCGCCGCCGACTGACTTCCAGGGCCTCTTCCTAATATGAGCTCGACCCAGCCGATCAAGGCACCCACGGCCTCTACCGTCCTGCTGCCCGCCCTTAGCCTGCGGCTGTGCAAGCTGCTGCAGGACGCCGTGCTGGCCGGCGGCTTCTGTCCGGGCGCCAGCACGCGCCTGACCCAGCCGCGCGACCTGACCAAGGATCAGGCCGACGGCATCACGCTTACGCTGGTGGGCCTGCATCACAGCGCCGGAGTGCGCAACACCCCCGTGCGCTCGCGTCTGGCCGCGCCGCCGCAGGCGACCTGGGTCGAGTCGCACTATGTGATCACCGCGTGGTCGACGCAGATCGCGATGCAGCAGTGGATGCTTGCCACGGCGCTACGCCAGCTCAGCAACCAGATCGTGGTGACCGCGCGCGAGCTGGTGCATCCGTTCACGCCGGGCGCCGACCTGGGCTGCGACCCGCGCACCGGCTTCCGCCTCAGTGTGACCAGCCTGACCACCGATCAGGTGTCGGCGCTGCTGGTGCCGGCACTGCCGCCGTCGCTGCTGCTGGTGGCCGGTTCGATCGAACTGACCTGAGCGGGCGGGCCGTCGCGTACGGCCTCAGTGCAGCGCCGCCGGCCCGCTGGCCGTGGTGTCCAGCACCCGTTGCAGCCGGCGCCACGAGCCGATCAGCGTATTGCCCTCGGCGCCGGCGTCGTTGATCAGCACTGCGTCGAGCTCGGCGATGTCGGCCGGCATCGACATCAGCACCTCGGCCAGCGCATCGACCACCTGCGGGTCGAAGTGGCTGCCGGCGCAGCGCCGGATCTCAGCCATCGCTTCCGGTACTGGCCGGGCGGTGCGCCAGGGGCGGTCATGGGTCAGCACATCGAACGCATCGGCCACCGCGACGATGCGTCCGGCCGGCGTGATCGCGTTGCCCGCCAGTCCCATCGGATAGCCGCTGCCATCGAAGCGCTCGTGCGACTCTTCCACGCCGGCGAGCGCCACGTCGCTGGCGCGAAAGCCGCAACGCCGCAGGAACTGGCCGCCGATGGCCACGTGCCGCCGCATCAGCGCGCGCGTGTCGGCGGTCAGGTCGCGCACGCCCAGCAACTGCGTGGGCAGCGCGCACTTGCCGATGTCATGCAGCCGGCCGGCGCGCTCGATTTCGGCCACCGTGTCGTGCGGCAGGTCGAGCGCAACCGAGATCAGCGCGGCCAGCCGGCCGACCCGGTACGGGTGCAGCCCGCTGCCGTCTTCGAGCAGCTCGGCTTCGACCGCCTGCGCATACAGCAGGTCGTCCAGACGCCAGCCGGGTTCCGCCATCGCCGCGCGCGTCAGCGCATCGGCCACCAGCTCCACCAGTTGCTGCGCGCCGTGGGTCACCAGATCGCGCAGTTCGAGCTGCGCCTGGGAGTGCCGGCCGGTCGCGGTCAGCACATCGACCATCGTCTGCTTGGCGCCCTGGAAGTAGGCCGGCTGCAGCATCCGTCCCATGTTGGCTGTGTGATGCAGCCGGTTCAGGCCCGCATCGAGCTGGCCCAGATGAATCAGCGCCACGCCCTCAGCGAGGTCGAGCACGTGCGACACCACCAGCGAGTGCTCCGGTAACTGGCGCGCGCGCAGTTCCAGCACCAAGTCCAGTGCCTCCTGCGCGCGTCCGGCCGCGCACAGCAGCCGCGCCCGCAGGTAGCTGCGCACCGCGAGGTCGGTGATGTCGTGCAGCGAGCCGGTCGCGTTCGGATCGGCGGCGCTGTCGAGCCAGCGCAGGCCCTCGTCGATCTGCTGCGTTTCCAGCGCCAGCTGCGCCAGGTTCGACAAGGTGCGCCGCGCAAGCACCGGATCGCCGTGCCCGGTGCGCGCCAGATTGAGCAGCAGCGTCTGACGCGCCAGCGCGTGGTGGCCGCGCTTGACCAGCAGCGCGCTCAGGTTGCCGAGGAAGCGGGCCTTCCAGTAGTCGTTGCCGCCCGCATGGGTGCGCAGCACGCCTTCCACGCAGGCCTGGGTCGCCGCACCCATCGCCTCGTTTTCGGCCATCGCGATCAGAAAATTGGTCAGGCTCTCCAGCTGCTGCGTCTCTGAGGCGCCGTGACTGCGGCACAGGCTGAGCGTGCGTGCAGCCAGCTTGACCGCCTTGCGGCCATGACCCAGCGCGATCAGGCCGCGCGTGGTGTTCAGCAGGCACTGGATGCCGGTGGCGTCCAGCAACAGCGCGCTGTCGGTGCCCTCGAGCAGGTCGGCAATGCGCGCCAGCGTGACGAACGACGCCTCATCGGGGTGCGAAACCGCCTGTACGACCTCCGCAGACCACTGGCGGATCGCATCCTGTTCGAGGCTGCCCATCACGCTGTTCGCTCGTGACAGTTCAAACAATGCAGGCGCGGGCCGGACGGGGACATGGGCGGGTCGAGAGGCGGGCAGCAAGCCCTTCGGGGGATCAGACTACGACGAAAAGCCGGTCCGACTCGCGGTCAAAGGCGTCAACCCGCCGGATTAGCCTGTGGCAGAAATGCCGAAATTTG
>CAZTUT010000223.1:0-3789 GCA_964616395.1 uncultured Burkholderiaceae bacterium | reverse complement strand
TCGTGGTGACGCCGAAGAAGCCGACGTAGAACGGCCCGACCCAGAAGTCGAACAGATCACCGCCGACCAGCGTGCCGCCGCGCACCCGGTATTTACGTTCAAAGCTCAGCATCGCCATGATGTTTCCCTCCGGTCAAGCCTGCGGCCACCGGGTCCTGCTGGATGAAAGGCGTCTCGAAATTCAGTGTGGGCAGGCCGGATACGCCGCGAACGGCGGGCTCCGGCCCGGCACCACGTCTGGCAACACGCGCGCCGTTACTGCTTGGCGGGTGTTGCAGCCGGCATCGGCGCGTTCTGCGTCGCGACCGGCTTGGCCCGGGGGCCGTCGAGCCAGTTGTACTTGTTCGTGCTCAGCAGGATCAGATGGATCATCGCTGCCAGCGAGAACAGGAAAATGCCCTGGACCACCATCGCCCGAAGCGGGTCGTACAAGCGCCAGATTCTCCACATGAGTTCACTCTCCTACAGTAGGTGAGACATAAAGGTGTAAACCGCTGCCTTGACACCGCCGGTCATGGACTTGACGCCTTCCGCGCCCGGCAGCCAGGAACGCCATTGCCATCCCAGCAACTGGCCGATCAGCGCAATCGCGAACAGCACGATGAAGCTCAGGGCAAAGATGCCGTAGTAGGCACGGAAGTCCTCTTTCATCGGATGCTGCGAGACACCGCGCGGATGTGTTGAGATCGCCATTGCATTCCCCTCAGTCAGTAGTTACAGCCAGGGACGCCAGATCCAGACGAGGAAGTGCGCCACTACAGCCACGGCGGTGAAGCCGAGAAAGCCTTGCAGGTAGTAGCTGTGAAACTCTTGCGCCTCTTCGTCGGTCAGGCCGGAGATCGTGCTTCTTTCAGCCATAGACGTGATTCCTATGCAAACGGCCTTGCGGCCGATGCTGCGCTGGGGGCCTGCGCAGCGAAGGCGGTCGCGGCGAGATGCCGCGACATCGGGGTCCGGACCAGCCGGAAATTCGGTTGCAGGCGGTGGCTCATGCCATCGCTCCCTGGCGCAGCGCGTCGCTGCAGCGTGCGACCCGGGCCGCGGTCACCTGCGCCTCGCCGGCCGCCAGCGCCTCCTGCTCGGCGCGGTCGCGCATGCGCTTGGCTGCCGAGATGCGCACCAGCACCGGCTGCGCTTCCACCAGTCGCTCCAGCAGCGCCTGCGCCTCGGCTTCCCACGGCAACGGCGTGTTGCTGGCGGCCAGCCGGCTCGGCGTGGCGTCGATCCGGTCCATGTCGGCGGCCAGCGGCAGGATGTGGAACAGCGCGTCGAACAGCGCGTTGCACACTTCCTGCACCACGTAGGTAGCGCCGGCGTAGCCCATGAACGGCGTGCCCGTGTGGCGGCGGATCACCGCGCCCGGGAACGACGCCGGGATGTAGACAGCGCGCGCACCGATCTCGGACAGGTACATGCGCTCGTTGTAGGAACCGAAGAGCACCAGCGGCGTGCGGGCGCGGATGGCGGCACGCACGGCTTCGTTATCGGGCTTCACGCCCGCACGGCGCGCGAACGCGAAGCTGCACGGCAGCCCCATCTCGTCTTCGAGGAAGTGGCGCAGGCCGCGCGCGTAGGTCTCGTTGGCGTGGATGCCGAAGGTGGCGGTGCCGAAGAAGTCCTGCGTGACCGAGCGCCACAGGTCCCACAGCGGCTTGATCGTGGTGTGCTTCTCGCGCTCGATGAACGGCTCGGGATCGACGCCGGCCAGCTCGCCCAGCGTGCGCAGGAAGCGCGTGGTGCTGTGCAGGCCGATCGGTGCCTGCAGGTAGGGCCGGTCGAGCGACTCGCACAGCAGCCGGCCGAACTCGCGATACATGCAGACGTTGACGTCGGCATCGGCCAGCTTCTGGATGTCGGCCAGGTGCGCGCCCAGCGGGAACACCATGTTGATGTCGCAGCCGATGCCCTCGACCAGCCGCTTGATCTCGGCCAGGTCGCTCGGCATGTTGAAGGTGCCGTAGCTCGGCCCGATGATATTGACGCGCGGCCGTTCGCCGTCGGCGCGCGGCTTGCGCTCGGGAACATGCCGCAGCCCGTACTGGGTCCACAGCCAGTTCAGCGCGCGATCGGCGCACTGCCACTGGTCTTCGTCAATCGTGCGCGGCAGGAAACGCTGGATGTTGCTGCCCTCGGGTGTGACACCGCCGCCGATCATCTCGGCAATCGAGCCGGTGACCACCACCGCGGGCAGGTCGGGGTCGAGCACCTTGTGCGCGCGGCGCATGGCGCCCTCGGTGCCCTTCTGCCCGAGTTCCTCTTCGGCCAGGCCCGTGACGACGATGGGCAGCTCGTGCGGGGGCAGAGCGTCGCTGTAGTGGAGCACCGACGTGACCGGCAGGTTCTCGCAGCCGACCGGACCGTCGATGATCACCTGCAGGCCCTTGATGGCCGTGAACACATACACGGCGCCCCAGTAGCCGCCGGCACGATCGTGGTCGATGATCAGCATCAGATCATCTCCTCGGCCTTGCGCTTGCGGGCCGCCTTCTCCACCTGGCGGCGGTAGAACGAGCGGAACTCGGGACGATCAGCAGGCACGCTGCTGCGGTCATGCCACACGCCGCTGGCCGCCTGCGTGCCCACGCCTTCGAAGAAGTCGCGCATCGTGTCGAAGCGCGCCTTGCCGGCGAGCGCGGCATTGATCACCTGCGCCAGCGAGCCGGCGCCGGCCGGGCCCATCAGCGGCCGGGCAGAAATCAGATTGGTGAAGTACAGCGACGGGATCGCGCGCTGCTTGGCATGCTGCACGACCGGCGTGGTACCGATGGCCAGATCGGGCTCGAATTCCTCGACCGCGGCGATATCCTGCTCGAGCGAGGCGCGGAACTGCACACGCACACCGTGGTTGTCGAGCCACTGGCGGTCTGTCTCGGACCAAGGTGTGCGTGCGCAGGCGGTGCCGACGTAGCGCAGATCCGCGCCACTTTCGACGAGCAGGCGGGCCACCAGCAGTTCCGAGCCTTCGTAGCCGGACAGCGTGATGCGACCCTTGATCGGGCATTTCTCCAGCGCGCCGCGGATGCCGGGCAGCAGTCGGTTCTTCAGCGCGTCCACGCGCGCCTGTGCCACACCGGTGGCGCGGCCGATCGCATCGAGCCAGTCGGCGGTGCCATCGTGACCCACCGGCGCGGAACCCACCACCGGGCGACCCGCCGCCTCGAACTCGCGCACGCTGGCCACGTAGAACGGATGGATCGCGGCGACCACCGCGCCGTCGAGCGCGGCATACAGTTCACGCCATTCGCGCGTGGGCACCACTGGCCCGGCGGCAAGGCCGAGCGGCTCCAGCATCATGCCGATGCCCACCGGGTCGGCCGGGAACATCTCGCCCAGCAGCGTGACCGTGGGCCGCTCGCTCACGCCGGAGCGCGGGGCGGCCACCGGGCCGGCCTCGGCTTCGCCACGGGCGAACTTGAGCATGGCGCCGGCCAGCACGTCCTTGGCCTCGGCGTGCGTGGGCACGCCGAACCCGGGGACATCGATGCCCACGATGCGTACGCCGTTGATCTGGTTCGGCAGCAGTTGCAGCGGCACGCCGCTGGCCGTGGGCACGCACAGGTTGATGACGACGATGGCGTCGTACTTGGCCGCGTCGGCGCTCGCGTGCACGGCGTCGCGGATGTCCTCGAAGAGCTTGCCGGTGACGAGCGTCTCGCTGTTGAAGGGCACGTAGCCCACGCTGCGCCGCGCGCCGTAGAAGTGCGAGGTGAAGGTCAGCCCGTAGACGCAGCACGCGCTGCCCGACAGGATCGTCATCGTGCGGCGCATGCGCAGGCCCACGCGCAGCGA
>CAZTUT010000222.1:0-3839 GCA_964616395.1 uncultured Burkholderiaceae bacterium | reverse complement strand
AGGTGGTGCGACTGACGCATGCTGACATTCGCGGCGGGCGCGTCAGCGCGGCGGATGCGGTCGCGCTGCTTGCCGCTGGCCCGATGCCCGTCGATCCCCAGGCCGTCTCCGCGGCCGACTCGCTGGCCGTGTTGCGGGTCGGTCTACCTCAGGATGCACAGATCGACACCGCTTTGGACGCGCCGACCCACGCGGCCACCGGCGTGCTTGACCACTGACCCTGACAATTACGAGCGCCGCTATCCTTGCGTTCTCGCCGCGTCTGCGGCGCGCTGCACCGATCACCCCATGGAGTCCGCGATGAACCTGTCCGACCTCAAACACCTCACCGACCAACGCTGGGATGCCGAGTTGATCCCACGGTTGGTCGAGTACGTGAAGGTACCCGCCAAGAGCCCGGGCTTCGACGCTAGCTGGGAAGCGCACGGCTTCCTGCAATCGGTGGTGCGCGAGGCCTTCGCCTGGGGGCAGGCGCAGAAGATTGCGGGCCTGAAGATCGAGATCGTGGCGCTCGACGGCAAGACGCCCTGCATCTTTTTCGATGTGCCGGCCACCGGCGGCCTGGGCAACGCCAAGACCGTGCTGTTCTACGGTCACCTCGACAAGCAGCCGGAGATGAGCGGCTGGCGCGAGGACCTGGGCCCGTGGAAGCCGGTGATCGAGGAGGGCAAGCTGTACGGCCGTGGTGCGGCCGATGACGGCTATGCGATCTACGCGGCACTGGCGATGATCGCGGCGATCGATGCGCAGGGCGCGCCGCGTCCGCGCTGCGTCGGCATCATCGAAAGCTGCGAGGAATCCGGCTCGCCCGATCTGCCCGAGTATCTCGATCTGCTGGCGCCGCGTTTCGGCGATGTGGGCCTGGTGGCCGGGCTCGATTCCGGCTGCGGCAACTACGAGCAGCTGTGGGTCACCACGTCGCTGCGCGGACTGGTCGGCGGCACGCTGACCGTCGACATCCTCAGCGAGGGCGTGCACTCGGGCAAGGCCAGCGGCCTGGTGCCCAGTTCATTCCGCATCGCGCGTCAGTTGCTCAACCGCGTCGATGACCCGGCCAGCGGCCACCTGCTCGATCCGGCTTTCCATGCCGACATCCCGGCCGAGCGCCTGGAGCAGGCGCGCGTGGCGGGCGAGATCCTCGGCGATCAGGTGTGGAAGGAGTTTCCGTGGATCGGCTGCAACCACGGTCCCGATGGCCATGCGCACGCGATGCCTACGACCACCGATCCGGTCGAGGGCATCCTGGCGCGCACCTGGCGGCCGGCGCTCAGCGTGACCGGCGCCGCCGGCTTTCCCAGCATCGACTCGGCCGGCAACGTGCTGCGCCCACGCACCACGCTCAAGCTCAGCCTGCGCATCCCGCCCACGGTCGATGGCGAACGCGCCACCCATCGCCTGCGCCAGCTGCTGACCGAGAACACGCCCTACAACGCCAAGGTGACGTTCAACGGCGACTGGGGTGCGACCGGCTGGAACGCGCCGGCCACGGCCCCGTGGCTGAAGCGCGCGGCCGATCAGGCCTCGCGCAGCATCTGGGGCAAGGACGCCGCATGGATGGGCGAAGGCGGCACGATCCCGTTCATGAACATGCTGGGCCAGAAGTTCCCCAATGCCCAGTTCCTGATCACCGGCGTGCTCGGCCCGCGTTCCAACGCGCACGGGCCCAACGAGTTCCTGCACATCCCCTTTGTGAAGGGGCTCACGGCGGCTGTCGCCGGCATCGTCACGCAGATGCCTGCCTAGGTCGACGAGCACAGGCCGGCCGGACGCGCGCATGAGCACGGTTCCGGCCGATCCCTGGCACCGCCGTCTTTCCCGGCTGGGTCAACAACGGCCCGTCGAGATCGTGCTCGCGCTGGTGGCGCTCACGGCGGCAGCGTTGTGGGTCTACGGCGGTGTGCAGCGCGCACTCGAGCAACTGGCCGCGCAGAACCTGCGGACGCTGGTTGCCGGCGAGGCCACGGTGATCGATGTGTGGGTTGGCGAAAAGCGGCTCAATGTGCAGCGCTGGGCTGCCGACCCGCGGGTGACCGAGGCCACGCGCCAGTTGCTGGCCGCCGCCGAGCGCGGCGAGTCGGACGCGGTGGCAGCCTGTGCTGGCGAGCCGGGCCGGCGCTGGCTCGCGCTGATCGACCAGTTGCGCCAGGCGGAGACCGCGACGGCCGCGCATCTGATCGATCCGCAGGGCCGCGTGCTGGCGGCGCGCAGTGTCGCCAAGTGCGGGCGCAGTCTGTCGGCCGCGCAGAGGGTGCCGTTCGAGGCAGTGCTGGCTGGCGCGGTGCGCTTCCATGCGTCGCAGACCTCGGTCGATCGCATTGGCGTGACCGATGCCGACGGCAAGCCCAAGGTGTGGATCGCCGCACCGGTCACCGATGCCAGTGGCCGCGTGATCGCCGTGATGGACATCGGCAAGCCGGCGGCGGGGCGCTTCAGCGAACTGTTCGAGGCCATGCGCTCCGGCGACACGGGCGAGGTCTACGCGTTCGATCTTTCGGGGCGGATGCTCAGCGAAAGCCGGTTTCGCGCCGAGCTGGAGGAAAGCCGTTCGCTGCGGCCCGGTGAAAGCGCGATCCTGGCGTTGCGGCTGACCGATGGCGAGGACGCCGCTGGCGAGCGCCTGTCGCAACTGATCCGGCAGGCGCTGACGGCGATCTCCGCACCCGCGCAGCCGGGCGTCATCCGCCAGGGGGAACTGCTCGCGCCCTACGTCAACTATCGTGGCGAGTCGGTGGTGGGCGCATGGCGCTGGCTCGACGACATGGGCTTTGGCGTGGCGGTTGAAGTCGCCGAACGCGAAGCCTTCGCACCGATGGCGCGCCTGAACACGGTCTTCGCGGTGCTCGGCGTGGCGTTGGGGCTGGTTGCTTTCAGCCTGGCGGTGACGCTGCTGCGCGTGCAGCGGATGGCGCGCCAGGTCGAGGCTGCGCGCCACGTGGGCAATTACGAGATGTTCGAGGAGATCGGGCAGGGCGGTGTGGCGCGTGTCTATCGCGCGCAGCACCGACTGCTCAAGCGGCCGACCGCGGTCAAGGTGATCCAGTTGCACAAGTCGACCGACGAACTGCTGGCGCGCTTCGACCGCGAGGTGCGGCTGTGCTCGCAGCTGATGCATCCGAACACGATCGAGATCTTCGACTACGGCCGTACGCCCGAGGGGCTGCCGTTTTACGCGATGGAACTGCTGGACGGCGCCACCGTGCTGCAACTGGTCGAGCGCGGCGGGCCCTTCGGCGCCGCGCGCACCGTGCACGTGTTGCGCGGCGTGGCCGGCTCGCTGGCCGAGGCGCATGACCGCGGGCTGGTCCATCGGGACGTCACGCCGGCCAACATCATGCTGTGCCGCAAGGGCGGCCAGTACGACGTCCCCAAGCTGCTCGACTTCGGGCTGATCAAGGACACGCGCGGCGAGCACACGCGCGACCTCACGCAGGCGCTGCGCGTGCTTGGCACGCCGTCGTACATGGCACCCGAACGCATCGTGCAGCCCGGCAGCGCGGACTTTCGTTCCGACCTCTATGCGATCGGCGCGGTGGGCTACTTCCTGCTGACCGGGCGCCCGCCGCTCGAAGGCGATACCGATCTGTCGCTCGCCTATCACGTCGTCAACACCGCACCGACGCCGCTGCTCGAGATCGCGTCGCATCCGGTGCCTGCAGCGCTCGCCCGCCTGATCGGTGACTGCCTGTCGAAGCAGGCGGACGCACGTCCGCAGACCGCGGCAGCCATCGGCGAGGCGCTCGATCTGTTGGCGCGCGAGCATCCGTGGACGCAGGCCGAGGCGCGCGCCGCATGGCAGGTGGCAGGGGCAACAGCAGGCGCCTGAAGGATGCCGATCAACC
>CAZTUT010000221.1:0-3850 GCA_964616395.1 uncultured Burkholderiaceae bacterium | reverse complement strand
AAGAACAGGAAGTTGTAGGCGATCTGCTTCCATGCGGAAGCCAGGATCACCAGCCACATCGCGTGCGTTCCGTTGAGCGTCGGATTCCAGTCGACACCGGCGGACTTCATTGCCCAGGCGATGATGCCGATGGCCGGATTGAACATGAACAGCCACAGCACGCCCGCCACGGCGGGCGCAATCGCGTAGGGCACGACCAGCGTGGTCTTGTAGAACGCGGCCCAGCGCGCGACGCGGTCTGCCATCACGGCCAGCAGCAGCGCAGGCACCATCGCCAGCAGCGTCACCGCTACCGAGAAGTACGCAGTGCGCCACAGCGCCGCCAGGTAGTCCGGATCCTCAAGGATGGCCTTGAAGTTCTCCAGGCCAACGAACACCACGCGCGCGCCGAACGGGTCCTGCTGCAGCAGCGACATGAACAGCGCCTGCCCGGCCGGCCAGAAGAAAAAGACCGCCGTGATGGCCAGTTGCGGCGCCAGCAGCAGGTAGGGCAGCGCCCGGTTGTTGAAGTAGACCCTGCGGTCCATCGTCACTGTCCGTGGTCAACACGCCGCCGCGACGACCTACGCTGCGGCGTGCTCAACGTGTACGCGCATCGCGCGGACGGTCGCGGCATCGCGCCGCCCGCCCGCGCGTGCTCCGCACCGATCAGCTGGCCGACTTCTCGAACGCGCGCAGCAGCGCGTTGCCGCGCCGCTGTGCGTTGTGCAGCGCCTCGCTCGGGCTTTGCTTGCCCTGCAGCACCTTCTCCACTTCCTCGTGATAGACGTCGCGGATCTCGGTCCAGCGGCCGAATCGATAGCCGTTGGTGTGATCGCCGGTCGCGGCGTTGGTCAGCGAAAGGATCGGCACATCGCGGCCCGGGTTCTTGGCGAAGAAGCCTTCGTCCTGCATGGCCTTGAACGCGGCCGTCGTGGCTGGCAGGAATCCGGTCTGCTTGGCCCAGTCGGTCATCACCGGGGTCGAGCGCAGGAAATTCAGGAACTGCGCGACGCCGCGGAACTCGGCGGCGCTGCGATTGGGCGCGTTGAACACCCACAGGCTGGCGCCCCCGATCGTGGTGGCGTACGGCGTCCCCTTGGCCTCAGGCCAGTACGGCAGCTGGGCGGTACCAAAGCTGAACTTCGCATCGCGCGCGATGGCACCCAGGCCACCGGAGCTCTGCGTCAGCATCGCGCATTCGCCGCTGATGAACTTCGCGGCGGCATCGTTGCTCCGGCCGCCGTAGTCGAAGCTCTTGTCCTTCTGCATGTCGGCCAGCGTCTGCACCATTTTCTGATGCAGCGGCGTGTTGAAGTTGAGCTCCGCATTCAGGCCGGCACGCCCGTTGCCCTGCGTGCCGATCGGCAGGTTGTGCCGCGACGAGAACTGCTCGAGCATGATCCACGCCAGCCAGGTCGTGGTGTAACCGCAGGCGGCCGCATTGGTCTTGCGGATCTGCTGCGCGGCCTTGATCAGCTCGGGCCAGGTACGCGGCGGTTTCTCCGGATCGAGACCCGCCTTCTTGAACGCGTCCTTGTTGTAGAAGAGGACCGTGGTCGACACGTTGAACGGCATCGACAGCAGGTCGCCGTTGGGCAGTCCGTAGTAGCCGCGAGCCGGGGAGATGAAGTCGGCCGGGTTGAATTGCAGGCCCGCGCGCTTGAAGACGTCGCTGACCGGCACGATCGCGCCGCGCGCCGACATCATGTCGCCGCTGCCGGCATCGAACATCTGCATGATGTGGGGCGGATTGCCCGCGCGGTACGCGGCGATCGCAGCCGCGCGTTGCTCCGGATACTGGCCCTTGAACGACACCACAACCCGATACTCGTTCTGGGTCTTGTTGAAGTCCTCGCCGTACTTCTGCAGCAATTCGCCACCCAGGCCGGTCAGTCCCATCCAGAACTGGATCTCGACCGGTCCGGCCTTGGTCTGGGCGATGACCGGCGCGGATGCCGCGATGCCCACAGCGGCAGCCGCGGCGACAATGATTCGACGCATGTTCATGATGTCTCTCCTCGAAAATGGGTCTCTGGCTGGCGTGGCAGCGAACAGCTTTTATAGGCGACCACTGTGCTGGCGATGCTACACGCGGCCGCCGTCACGGCGCGACATGGTGTGCCCATCGCGCGAGGGTCGTCGGCGCCGATGACATGCGCATGACCGACCGCGGATGTCCGTCCGACCTGTTGCGGCGCCCGGGCAAACCCTCGGGCAATGGCTCGATGCGCGGCGCCGCCTCTCAGCGCGGCGCAATGTCGTTGGCCGCGCGCCGGGCTACCCAGAAAGTGGCTCCGAGTGGGCCATAGCGTTCAGCGTGCGCCACATGCGCAGCCAGTTGAAACGTGTCGCCCGCCCGCAGTTGCCGCGGCGCCTCGCCCGGCACCATCAGCGTCAACTCGCCAGCGATCATCAGCGCGTTGACGTCGAACGGATGGCGATGGGTATCGACGACGGCGTCAGGCGGCCAGACCCTCTCGATGACTTCGTCATAACCGGCAGCCCGCATCAGTTGCTCGAACTGGGCGATCGACAGCGTGACCTGGGACATGGTGGACACCGCAAGCTGGTGAACGTAAAGAAGTGATGATGCGCCTTCGAAGAAAGCGCAAAATGATTTTCGGACCGCGCCAAGGATAGCGCCGCATCCGCGACTCACTCACGACCGAAGCCCGATGAAACGCTCCGCTGACATCCTCGCCGACCTCTGGGCGCTGGCTCGACTCCCTGCCAACGCGCTAAGCGCGGTGTCACTGACCGGGCGCGATCCGGTGTTTCCGTCGTCGTTCGCGGTTGGCGCGGCGGCCCAGACGACGATCGCGGCCGCCGCACTCGCCGCCTGCGAAGTGGGTCACGTTCGCGGCACCGCGCGCCAGGGCGTGCGTGTCGACATGACTCACGCGGCCGTCGAATGCACCGGCAGCTTCAGCATTGACGGCAAACAGCCGGACCTGTGGGACCCCTTTGCCGGCCTGTACCGCTGCGCAGACGGCTACGTGCGCATCCATACCAACTTCGTCCACCACCGTGATGGCGCGCTGCGCCTGATGGATCTGGATCCAGCCACCGCCACTCGCGCCGATGCCGAGCGCGCCATGCTGTCGTGGCGCGCGCTCGACTTCGAATCGGCTGCTGCCCAGCGCGGGCTGGTCGCCACCGCGCTGCGCAGCTTTGCCGAATGGGATACCACCCCGCAGGGCGCAGCGGTCGCATCGCAGCCGCTGATGACGATCGAGCGGATCGGCGAAGCGCCGCCGCGTGCGCTTCCGCCGCTTGCCGACAGCGACCGGCCGCTGTCCGGGGTTCGAGTGCTCGACCTGACGCGCATCCTGGCCGGCCCGGTGGGCGGACGGGCACTCGCCGCCTTCGGCGCCGACGTGATGCTCATCAACGCGCCACATCTACCGAACATTGCCGCGATCGCCGACACCAGCCGCGGCAAGCGCTCCGCGCTGGTGGACCTCGGCAGCGACGAAGGCCGCACGGCCCTGTGGCGTCTGATCGATGATGCGCACGTGTTTTCGCAGGGCTACCGGCCCGGCGGACTGGCGGCTCTTGGCTTTTCCGCAGAGACCCTGGCGGCGCGTCGGCCCGGGATCGTCGTCGTCTCGCTCAGTGCCTATGGCCCGCATGGACCCTGGGCCGACCGACGCGGCTTCGACTCATTGGTGCAGACAGCGATGGGCTTCAATCACGCCGAAGGCGAAGCCGCCGGCAACGGCAAACCACGCCCGCTGCCGATGCAGATGCTCGACATGGCCAGCGGCTTCCTGATGGCTTTCGGCGCTGCGGCGGCGCTGTGGCGCCAGCAGCGCGAGGGCGGCAGCTGGCACGTCCAGGTCTCGCTCGCGCAGACCGGCCACTGGCT
>CAZTUT010000220.1:0-3852 GCA_964616395.1 uncultured Burkholderiaceae bacterium | reverse complement strand
CGGCGCGATGGCGTGACGGGGCGGCACGTTGCCCTGATCTGGCGATCCTGACCCGAAGCTTGGGCTGCTCGTGCATCGGCCGACGGCGCCGGCGCGAAGTTAGCGGGTTTACTTCGAGGTTTTCGTATCTCGAAATGTCAGCAATGTGCAGACGAAACGTGCCGCGGTAGACACACATCAAGCCCGCGATGGTTTGAGCGAGTCTGTTTGACAGTCCATTGAGCAAGTCAGGACAATGCACGGGTTGTGAGGCAAGGGGGCGCCGCTCTGGTGCCCAGCACGCGCGCACCTGAGCGCGCGGCGCCTCCGCAGCGCATTCAAGCGGGGTGGGATCAGATGGCAACAGGCAGCGGTTCAACGTCTTCTCGGGGAGCGCGACCGGCGCGCGCACGCAAGGCCACGGCAGCGAAATCCACGGGTCCGCGCAAGGGTTCAGGCGAGGCTTCTGCCGCCGCGCCGTCGCGCCCCAGGACGTCGGCATCCACGCCGCGGCCTGAGCCGGCTCAGCCGATGGCGGGCAGTTCCGGCGGTGCTGGCCTGCCGTCGATGCAGGACTGGATGCAGATGTGGCAAGGCATGGCCGACGACCTGTCGAAGATCGGCGGTGCAGGTCAGTTGCCTGCGGTGTCCGTCGACACGAATTCGATGCTCGATCTGCAACGCGACTACATGCAGCGCCTTACGCAGTTGTGGGGCAGCTTCGTCGAACAACCCGAGCAGGCGGCCCAGCCCATCAAGGACAGCCGCTTCTCCGATCCGAGCTGGCAGTCCAATCCGATCGCGTCGTTCTACGCCCGCGCGTATCTGCTGAACTCGGAGTTCATGAACAAGCTGGCCGATACGGTCAAGGCCGATCGCAAGACCAAGAGCCGCGTCAAGTTCGCGGTGTCGCAACTGGTCGATGCAGCCGCGCCGTCGAACTTCCTCGCGCTCAATCCCAAGGCCCAGAAGACGCTGCTCGATTCCAAGGGCGAGAGCCTGAAGTCGGGACTGCAGAACCTGCTGACCGACATGAAGCGCGGCAAGATCACGATGACTGACGAGAACGCCTTCGAGGTCGGCAAGAACGTTGCCACGACCGAAGGCGCGGTGGTGTACGAGACCCAGCTGATGCAGCTGATCCAGTACAAGCCGCTGACCGCCAAGGTCTACGCGCGCCCGTTCCTGTTCGTGCCGCCGGCGATCAACAAGTTTTACATCCTCGACCTGCAGCCCGAGAATTCGATGATCCGGTACGCGGTCGAGCAGGGTCATACCGTATTCGTGCTGTCGTGGAAGAATCCGCAGCAGTCGGAAGCCAAGATCACCTGGGACGACTACCTCGAGCTCGGGCCGATCGCCGCGATCCATGCGGTGCAGGAAATCACCGGTGCGAAGGATCTGAACGTTCTGGGCTTCTGCGTCGGCGGCACCATCCTGACTGCCGCCCTGGCCGTGATGTACGCGCGCGGCGAGAAGCCAGCGGCCAGCCTGACGCTGATGACCGCGCTGCTCGACTTCGAGGACACTGGCGTCCTTGACGTCTTCATCGACGAAAACCACGTGCGGATGCGCGAGAAGTCGCTTGGCAAGGGCGGACTCATGTCCGGCCGCGATCTGAACAATACGTTCTCCAGCCTGCGCCCGAACGACCTGGTCTGGAACTACGTGGTCAGCAACTACCTCGAAGGCAAGCAGCCGCCGGCGTTCGATCTGCTGTACTGGAACGGCGACTCGACCAATCTGCCGGGCCCGATGTACGCCTGGTACCTGCGCAACTGCTATCTGGAAAACAACCTGCGCGTGGCGAACAAGGTGAAGTCCTGCGGCGTGCCACTGAATATCGGCCTCGTCAACGTGCCCGCCTACGTGTTCGCCGCGAAGGAAGATCACATCGTGCCCTGGAAGGCAGGCTACGCGTCAGCGCGCGTACTGCCAGGCACCGATGGCAAGGGCAAGGACGTTCGCTACGTGCTGGGCGCCAGCGGGCACATCGCCGGCAGCATCAATCCGGCGAGCAAGAACAAGCGCTGCTACTGGGCGCAGCCGGTCGGTGCGAAGTCGGGCGGTCTGCCGGCCGACAGCGAGGCCTGGCTGGCCGGTGCCACCGAAATCCCCGGCAGCTGGTGGAACGACTGGTCGAAGTGGCTGGCCGCCTTCGGTGGCCCGATGAAGCCGGCGCCCAAGGGCTACGGCAACGCAAAGTACAAGGTCATTGAGCCTGCGCCCGGCCGTTACGTGAAGGAAAAGGCGTAACACGCGCGTCAGGCGTTAACGATTCAACAATACGAGGGAGAGAGCAATGCAGCAGGCAGTGATCGTCAGTGCGGTTCGTACTGCCATCGGAAAGTTCGGCGGCTCGCTCGCCAAGATCCCGGCCCCTGAACTGGGCGCGCTGGTGATCCGCGAGGCGGTGGCGCGGGCGGGGTTGAAGCCGGAGCAGGTCGACAGCGTGATCATGGGCCAGGTGCTGACCGCTGGCAGCGGCCAGAATCCGGCGCGCCAGGCAACCATCAAGTCGGGCCTGCCGATCGAAACGCCGGCGATGACGATCAACGTTGTCTGCGGCTCAGGTCTGAAGTCGGTGATGCTGGCCGCGCAGGCGGTCGCCACCGGTGAGTGCGACGTGGTGGTTGCCGGCGGTCAGGAGAACATGAGCGCCTCGCCGCATGTGGTGCTCGGCTCGCGCGATGGCTTCCGCATGGGCGACGCCAAGCTGATCGACAGCATGATCGTCGATGGGCTCTGGGACGTCTACAACAAGTACCACATGGGTATCACGGCCGAAAACGTGGCGCGCCAGTACGGCATCGACCGCGCGCAGCAGGACGCGTTCGCGCTCGCCAGCCAGCAGAAGGCCGCGGCGGCACAGGACGTCGGCAAGTTCAAGGACGAGATCGTTCCGGTGATGATTCCGCAGCGCAAGGGCGATCCGCTGGCGTTCGACACCGATGAGTTCATCAATCGCAAGTCCAGCGCTGAAGGACTCGGTGGTCTCAAGCCGGCGTTCGACAAGGAAGGCAGCGTGACGGCCGGCAATGCCTCGGGCATCAACGACGGGGCCGCGGCGGTGGTTGTCATGAGCGAGGCCCGCGCAAAGGCGCTCGGCCTGCCGATCCTCGCGCGCATCAAGAGCTATGCCACGTCGGCGCTCGATCCGAAGATCATGGGCATGGGGCCGGTGCCGGCGTCGAAGAAGGCGCTCGAACGCGCTGGCTGGACCGCCGCCGACGTCGACCTGATGGAGATCAACGAGGCGTTTGCCGCGCAGGCCTGCGCGGTCAACAAGGACATGGGCTGGGACACCGGCAGGAGCACCGTTAATGGGGGCGCCATCGCGCTCGGGCACCCCATCGGCGCCAACTGCACGCCCATCCTCGTGACGCTGCTGCACGAGATGAAGCGTCGCGACGCGCGTCGTGGCCTGGCCTCGCTGTGCATCGGCGGCGGCCTGGGCGTGGCGCTCGCGGTCGAGCGCTGATTCGATCTGTCTGGCGACCACACGTCAATACGACATCAACAGCACCGAGAGGTGAGAGGAGAACGGAATGTCCAAGCTTGCTTATGTGACAGGTGGCATGGGGGGCATCGGCACGGCGATCTGTCAGCGCCTCGCCAAGGAAGGCTTCAAGGTCATCGCCGGCTGCGGACCGAGCCGTGACCATGCAAAGTGGCTCGCCGAGCAGCAGGCGCTCGGCTTCACGTTCTACGCGTCGGTCGGCAACGTGGCTGACTGGGACTCAACGGTCGAGGCGTTCGCCAAGGCCAAGGCCGAGCACGGCCCGATCGACGTGCTGGTCAACAACGCGGGCATCACCCGCGACCGCATGTTCCTGAAGATGACGCCCGACGACTGGAAGGCCGTCATCGACA
>CAZTUT010000219.1:0-3855 GCA_964616395.1 uncultured Burkholderiaceae bacterium | reverse complement strand
AGTCCCGTCCGCTGCCGCAAGCGGCGGCAGCGCCATTCTCATCGTGCGGTACCCATTAGCCGTGCAGCAACCAACTCAGCCTCCTCAAGCGTCGTGTCATCTAGACATAGCCTGATTCGGTCTGTCAGCGCTTCCCTGACTCTGGCGAATGCGACAACCTGGCCTTCTACTGCAACAGCGATCATCTTTCCGAAACTTCTGGTTGTCCATTGCATGAGGCGGCGCTGGCTCGCTGCATCAAACAGTAACCAGACAGCCGCGGTTTCCGGGTCGAAACCCTGCCCGCAGTCCCAAGCGGCGCGCGCTGCAACCAGGTTGGATTCAGTAGCGAGCGGCTTCGATGCAACCCAGATCTGTTCCGTCTCGCCCCTGAACGGCAGCGCTCTCGCACCAGGAAACGGCGTAGCGCTGGCCTCGGCCACCTCAAGGCGCAGCGTAGAGGGCTGCTTGTTCGGCACCGCACGAAGCGGTGCTCGCGAGATCTTCATGTTCTCTACCAACAACGCGATACCCGCCCAGACGCGAGCCGGGACATCCAGCTTCCAGCACTGCTCCGCCGGGTAGACCGTGAACACTCGCTTCTCTTCGGCCCTGCCGTGCGCCGCGGCAGCCTCGTATGTCACTTCAATTCGCTGACCCATGGTGGGTTCTGCTGTCGAGCCGGTCACTCGAACGTTCGAGAGCACCACGCCTTTGTTTGCAGCTTGCACGCCCAAGAAATACTTGCGAACCACGCCTGCGTCCGTCTCCCGCGCGAAGCGATCAGCGTCCCAGTCCGGACCAAAGGTCCTCTTCCGGAAGACGTCCGAGAAAGGTGAGTATCGTGAATCGGCCAGTTGTTCTATGCGCAGACGAAACTGACGCAGGCTTCGCTCACCAATCAGAGCGACAGCCCGACTCGGGTCATTAACGGTTGCTTCAAGGAACTGGAGCGCAGCGTCTTCCGCGCTCTGGGCGCAAACCGGCGGTTCGTTGGCTGAGGCTGCTAATGCGAAAGCGAGCAGGGCTACAGAGGCGAGAAGACGCTTAGGCATCGATTTCTCAGGCAGCAGTAAGAAGGACTAGGCTGTCGAAGTGCATAGCCGAAAATCGCATTAAGTTTAAGGTTAGGCGAGTGGCCGTGAAGGTCGGTAAGCAGCACGGCCAAGTTGCCCGGATTGCAACTTTTTGAACCGCTTTGGCAACCGCGGAGGCTGTTTGACAAGAGTTTGCGCTTCCTGCGGCGGGAAGGCGGGCTCGACGTCTACTTCAACGAGCTCACTGGCGAGGAAGTCTTTGTCGGTCGAACTGCGAAGTAGTCTGGGAACGTTGAGAAGACCGACAAGGCCGCTGCGTAAGCAAGCGTCGGTTCGCTGAGCAAGTCCGCGACCTCAATCTTCATCTGGGGTTGCTGCACTCTTTGCACTGACCTTCGCTGCCTTCCCCGCCCTCGGCGGCCGCGGCTCCACCCGCGCCGTCATCATCTCCGCCGGATACGCCTGCACGAAGGCCGGCGCCGCCTGCACAGTGGCATCGAGCCAGTCGATGAAGTGCACCGGATGCAGGATCACCAGCATGCGCTTCTCGTCCTCGGGGCCGTGAAAGCGGCGCATCAGCGGATGCGCATCGGCGTTCATCGTCAGCAGCGAGAACGACAGCTCCTCGCTGCCATCGGGCCGCTTCCAGCGGTCCCAGATCGCCGCCGCGCCCATGCTCTGCGCGGCCGGCGCCTCGATCCGCCAGCGCACCGCCTTGCCGGTCTCCCAGCTCGGTTCGTAGAAGGCGGCCATTGGCGCGATGCCGAAGTGCCGCTGCCGCCAGGCGCCGCGGTAGGCCGGCTTCTCGGCCACGGTCTCCGAGCGGGCGTTGTAGGTCTTGCGGCCGATCGACCGATCGCGCGACCAGAACGGAATCAGGCCAAAGGTCGCGGCGATGCACTCCACCGCCCCGGTGGTGGGGTTGCGGCGAATGAACGGCGCGGCATCCAGCGGGAAGACCGAGGGCTTGAAGGCGACCTCGGGCACCGCCAGGCGCAGCGTGTCTGCAAACAGCAGGCGCTGGTTGGTTTGCAGGGGGACGTATTCGACGCACATGGGGAGCGATGCAACGATAAGCGAGTGGGCGTGCGGCCCCGCCGCTCACGTAGATTCCTGCGGTGAGCAAGTGACGCGAGGCTTACGGATTTCCTTCGGGTGCCCGCGTTTCTAGCCAGTACCCACGCTACGGCTTCGGTCGCAACTGCTCCTGTACTGCAGGCAGGGTTGCGGTGCTTGGTCCGCCGGCTGCGACCCGTCAGTGTCCATCAGCCAGGCCGCGCAGAACAGTCCGAGCTGTGCGCAGCACAGCCTTCTCGACGTCCAGTCGATCCGGGTCGATCAAAGCTCGGCCGATGACGATGCACGTCAATCCGTGCATGGCTGACCACGCGGTAAGTTCGGCGCCTTCGCGCCTCTCCGGGGCGATGGCTCCGGCGGCATGCAGATCGTCGAGTGCTTTGGTCAGCAGTTGGTACGGATCGAGGCCGCTGGAAGAGGTTCCGCGCACCACGCGCCCGGAGCCGGCGCCATGCGATCCGAACATGAGCTGAAAATGCGCCGGCTGCGCGATCGCGAAGCGCACGTAAGCCAGTCCGTTAGCCTCCCAGGCTGCCACTGCACGCGCTTTGGCGGTGCGGTGTCTGGCACGCGCAGCGAGCATGGCCTCTTCGGTCGTGCTGGCCAGCATTGCAAAACCGTGGCGGGCAACGGCAGCGAGCAATTCGTCCTTGTCGGCGAAGTGCTTGTACGCGGCACTCGGCGAGACGCCGACCCGCGCCGCCGCCTCGCGCAGGCTGAAGGCATCGGCGCCGCGCTCGCTGACCAGCTGTAGCGCTGCCGCCGTGAGCGCAGCGGGCAGGTCGCCGTGGTGATAGGCAGCGCGCCCGGGGCGTGCTGTTGTCGCTCCAGCGGGCGGCGTTGGCATTCTCGAAGTTGACACTGTTTACATCGCCTTGTAAAGTGAACGCAGTTCACTTTACTGAGGAGATCCCAATGTCGCGCATGTTTCGCCTCCTTGTACTGCCGTTACTTGCCTCATCGATCCTCATCGGCGCGTCTCGCGCTGCCGACGGGTCGAACCGGCCAACACCCGAGATCGTGCAAATCAAGCTTGCGATGTCGAACGTCTTCCTGATCAAGGCCGCCAAGCCCGTGCTCATCGATGCCGGCACGCCGCGTGACATGGCGACTCTGCGTGAAGCGTTGTCGGCGCAAGGTACGCGGGTCGAGGATCTGGCGTTGATCGTCCTGACCCATGCGCATTCGGACCATGCCGGGCTGGCGCTGGAACTGCGCACGGCCTCGGGTGCGCAGGTTCTGCTTGGTAAGGGCGACGCACCGATGGCCAAGGATGGCCACAACGACGAGCTGAAGCCCACCGGCTTCACCGCCAGACTGCTCAAGCGTTTTGCGATCGACCCCGCGTTCCCGGCGTTTGAGCCGGATCTCTTGGTGGAGGACCCGTTGGACCTGCGGCCCTGGGGCATCGCGGGTCGCGCGATCCAGCGGCCCGGCCATACACCAGGTTCGCTGGTCGTGTTGTTCGACGACGGGCGCGCCGTTGTTGGCGACATGATGCTCGGCGGATACCTTGGCGGCGCGATCCTGCCCCACCGTGCTGGCGAACACTATTTCCATGCCGACCTGGCCCGCAACTTGGAGAACATTCGCTGGTTGCTGGCACAAGGCGCCAAGGAGTTCTACCTGGGTCACGGCGGGCCCGTTGATCGCGCCGCAGTCATTGAAGCCTTCGGTGTCGCCGCACCCGCTGCGCCGAAGTAGCCGCTCAGCGTGCCTTCAACTGCAGTTCGGCCCAGCCGGTCCAGAGGATCTCGATGCC
>CAZTUT010000218.1:0-3859 GCA_964616395.1 uncultured Burkholderiaceae bacterium | reverse complement strand
GGCCTCGAGGTCGCCGGCGTGGTCGAGGGGGGCGATCTGGCTGGGACCGGATTCGCCGTGGGCGATGCGGTCTGCGGGTTGGTGTCCGGTGGTGGCTACGCCGAGTTCTGCGTGGTCCCAGCCGGGCAGTTGCTGCCGGTGCCCGCCGGCCTGACGTTCGCCGAGGCGGCAGCACTTCCGGAGACGTACTTCACCGTCTGGAGCAACGTGTTCGACCGCGGCCGCTTGTCGCCGGGCGAGACCCTGCTGGTGCAGGGCGGCTCCAGCGGTATTGGCGTGGCGGCCATCCAGCTTGCGCGGGCGCTGGGCCATACCGTGTATGCAACCGCCGGCACCGATGAAAAGTGCCGCGCCTGCGAGGCGCTGGGAGCAGCGCGTGCGATCAACTACCGCACCGAAGACTTTTCGGCAGTGATCCTGGAGATCACCCAGCGCCGCGGCGTCGACGTGATCCTCGACATGGTCTCGGGCAGCTACGTCGCGCGTGAAATCGACTGTCTGGCCGACGATGGCCGGCTGCTGACGATTGCCACGCTGGGCGGTGCGCGGGCCGAGGTCAACATGGGCGCCGTGCTGCGACGCCGGCTGACGATCACCGGCTCCACGCTGCGTCCGCGGTCGGTCGAGTTCAAGGCGGCGATCGCGCGCCGCCTGCGCGCCGTGGTCTGGCCGCTATTCGAGACGGGACGACTGAAGCCGATGATTCACGCCAGCTTTCCGTTGGCCCAGGCGGCCGCGGCCCATGCGCTGATGGAGAGCAGCGAGCACATCGGCAAGATCGTGCTGACGGTGACCGACGCGGCCCACGCCCGGCCCGACGCCGCCGCGTAAACTCGCGCCCTTTGCAGTCCGACTTCGGATCGTCCGCCATGCGCCGCAAGCTTGTCGCCGCCAACTGGAAGATGAACGGCACCCGCGCCGCCAACGCCGCGTGGGCGGCCGCGTTTTCCGCTGCGCCCGCGCCGGGTTGCGATGTCGTCGTGTGCGCGCCGTTTGTCTACCTGCCGCAGATGCTCGACGCGCTCAAAGGCACGGCTGCCGCGGTCGGCGCGCAGAACCTGAGCAACGAGGCGCCGGGGGCCTTCACTGGCGAGGTAGCCGGCGAGATGCTGGCCGATCTGGGCTGTGGCTGGGTCGTCGTCGGTCACTCCGAGCGGCGCGCACTGTACGGCGAGTCGGATCAGACGGTCGCGGCCAAGGCCGCGCGCGCGCTGGCCCTCGGGCTGCGTCCCATTGTGTGCGTGGGTGAGACACTGGCGCAGCGCGAGGCCGGGCAGACGCTGGCGGTAGTCCATGCTCAGCTCGATGCCGTGCTGGCGCACTGCACGGTTGCGCACCTGGCAGGCGGCGCGCTCGCCTACGAGCCGGTGTGGGCGATCGGTACCGGCAAGACCGCCACGCCGGAGCAGGCGCAAGAGGTGCACGCGGCGATCCGTCAGCGCCTGGCGGCATCGGATGCGGCGGCTGCGCCCACGGTGCGCATTCTGTACGGCGGTAGCGTCA
This sequence comes from uncultured Burkholderiaceae bacterium, assembly GCA_964616395.1. Classification (GTDB taxonomy): domain Bacteria; phylum Pseudomonadota; class Gammaproteobacteria; order Burkholderiales; family Burkholderiaceae_F; genus JALHMQ01. The sequence continues at coordinate 2,356 of CAZTUT010000218.1, read as the reverse complement.
AACCTGCCAATGCAAGGGAATTATTCAGCCAGGCCGATATCGATGGCGGGCTGATCGGCGGTGCGTCGCTGTTGGCCAGTGACTTCATTGCCATCTGCGGCGCGGCCGCGTGAACAGCGAATCGAATTCAAGGAGAACCGAATGGCCTGGTTGAACACATTGCTGATCGCCGTGATGACGATCAGCGCAATCGCAGTGATCGTGCTGGTGCTTTTGCAGCACGGCAAGGGCGCCGACATGGGGGCTGCCTTCGGCGGTGGTTCCTCGGGCAGCCTGTTCGGTGCCACCGGCTCGGCCAACTTCCTGTCGCGCAGCACCGCGGCGGCGGCTACCGTGTTCTTCCTGTCCACGCTGGGTCTGGCGTTCACGGCCACCAGCCAGCGCACGCCAGCCACGGACCGGGGCGGGGTGATGGGCACGATGAAGGACGGCAAGGAGCGCATCGAGCTGCCGACCGCGCCGGCCGGTGTGCCGCTGCCCGCGGCCCCAGCCCCAGCCTCGGGCACACCAACGCCCGCCGTGCCTGCGCCTGCCGTTCCGGCGCCGGCTGCGCCGGCGTCATCGGGCAAGGCCGGCGAGATTCCCAAGTAACCGATTGCGCTTCCGCGACGCAGCGCGTCGCGTGACATCCTGCAAACAGTCCAGGGCGCCGGCTTGCGTGAGCAGCCGGCGCCCTCGTCATTTTGCACAGTCCGGAATGCAGTCGTTCCCTTGATTTGCGCAGCATTTCGCGACCGGGCGACGGCGGCGAATCAAGTATCATCGCGCCCGAGTTGCCCACGTGGTGGAATTGGTAGACACACCATCTTGAGGGGGTGGCGGCGCAAGCCGTGTGCGTTCGAGTCGCACCGTGGGCACCACCGGTAGTCAGGGCCGTCAGCCGTTCGAAAAAAATGCGGCAGGCCATCGCTGCAGTTCTCAGGAACTGTGGCCGCTTGCGGTACTGGCTCCCGTTTTATTGACACGCTATTCAGCGAAAAGATCAGCCACGCCGAGGCGCCCGCCCTGAAGCAGGGTGCGCAGCGGCCAAGAACGGGTTGCGCGCGTGAATCTCGACAGTTATCTGCCGATCCTGCTGTTCATCCTGGTCGGCCTCGCCGTGGGCGCCGGGCCGCTCATCATCGGCTCGCTGCTCGGCCCCAACCGGCCGGACCCCGAGAAGATCTCGCCGTACGAGTGCGGCTTCGAGGCCTTCGAGGACGCGCGGATGAAGTTCGATGTCCGCTACTACCTGGTCGCGATCCTGTTCATCCTGTTCGATCTCGAGATCGCCTTCCTGTTCCCCTGGGCGGTCATCCTCGGCGACTTGCCGGGCTGGGGCCTGGCTTTCTGGTCGATGATGGTGTTCCTCGGCATCCTGACCGTCGGCTTCATCTACGAGTGGAAAAAGGGCGCGCTGGACTGGGAGTAGCGATGCGGGTGGCGATGAGCACAACGGATGTCGTGGCAGGTCGGGTCGGCGCGGAGCGGTGACATGGGTATCGAAGGCGTGCTGAACGAGGGCTTTGTCACCACCAGCGTGGACAAGCTCGTCAACTGGAGCAAGACCGGTTCGCTGTGGCCGATGACCTTCGGCCTGGCCTGTTGCGCGGTCGAGATGATGCACGCCGGCGCCTCGCGCTACGACCTCGACCGTTTCGGCATCTTCTTCCGTCCCAGCCCGCGCCAGAGCGACGTGATGATCGTCGCCGGCACGCTGTGCAACAAGATGGCGCCGGCCCTGCGCAAGGTCTACGACCAGATGGCAGAGCCGCGCTGGGTCATCAGCATGGGCTCCTGCGCCAACGGCGGCGGCTACTACCACTACAGCTACTCGGTGGTGCGCGGCTGCGACCGGATCGTGCCGGTCGATGTGTACGTGCCGGGCTGCCCGCCCACGGCCGAGGCGCTGATCTACGGAATCATCCAGCTGCAGAACAAGATCCGCCGCACCAACACGATTGCCCGCTGATGTCCGCCGCCCATCTCCAGCCGCTGATCGACCGGCTCGACGCCGTGTTCGCCGATGGCGCGTTCAGCAAGACTGTCGCGCTGGGCGAGGTCACGCTCGTTGTGCCGGCCGCCGACTATGCGGACGCGTGCCGCACGCTGCGCGACGATCCGGCGCTGCGCTTCGAGCAGTGCATCGACCTGTGCGGCGTCGACTATCTGAACTATGCCGAGGCGGGCCATGAAGGACCGCGCTTCGCGGTGGTGCTGCACCTGCTGTCGGTCACCCACAACTGGCGGCTGCGGGTGCGCGCGTTCTGTCTCGACGACGACCTGCCGGTGATCGCCTCGGCGACCGGGATCTGGTCGGCAGCCAACTGGTACGAGCGCGAGGCCTTCGACCTCTACGGCATCGTGTTCGAGGGCC
>CAZTUT010000217.1:0-4045 GCA_964616395.1 uncultured Burkholderiaceae bacterium | reverse complement strand
TGCTGGTCGGGCGCGAGCTGCAGCGCCACTACGGCCAGGAGCCGCAGTGCATCCTTACCATGCCGCTGCTCGAAGGCCTCGATGGCGTCGAGAAGATGAGCAAGAGCAAGAACAACTACATCGGTATCACTGAGGCGCCGGCCGAGATGTTCGGCAAGACGATGAGCATCTCCGACGACCTGATGTGGCGCTGGTACGACCTGCTGAGCCTGCGCGGCAACGACGAGATCGCGCAGCTCAAGCGCGAGTGCGGCGAAGGCCGCAACCCGCGCGACGTCAAGGTGCTGCTGGCGCGCGAGCTGGTTACGCGCTTCCATTCGGCCCGCGCGGCCGATGCGGCCGAGACCGAGTTCACGGCCCGGTTCAAGGGCGGCGCGGCGCCGACCGACATGCCAGAGGTGACCGTTGCCGCCGAGGGCGGGTGCATCGGCGTGGCGGCGATGCTGCGGCAGGCGCAGCTGGTGCCGTCGGCCAGCGAGGCGGTGCGCAACATCGAGCAGGGCGGCGTGCGCATCGATGGCGAGCGCATCGCCGACCGCGCGCTGCAACTCGGTCCCGGCATCTACGTGGTGCAGGTGGGCAAGCGCAAGTGGGCACGCGTGACGGTGCGCTGACCGTGCGCGCGGTGCCGATACGAGCGTCAGCAGCGCCTCCGGCAAACGGCTGCATGCCCACGTCTCTTTCAAGGTGCGCGCAGTGATCGCGCTGATCCAGCGCGTGTCGGAAGCGAGCGTGCGGGTCGATGGCGCAGTGGTCGGCGCGATCGGCGCCGGGCTGCTGGCGCTGGTGTGCGCCGAGCGCGGCGACAGCGAGCGCGAGGCCGACCAACTGGCCGCGCGGGTGCTCGGCTACCGGGTGTTTGCCGACGCCGCCGGCAAGATGAACCTGAGCCTGCGCGACACCGGTGGCGGTCTGCTCGCCGTGTCGCAGTTCACGCTGGCAGCCGACACCCACAGCGGCACGCGGCCGAGCTTCACGCCGGCGGCCGACCCGCAGACCGGGCGTCAGTTGTTCGACCGCTTCGTCGCCAGCACGCGCGCCGCGCATCCGCAGGTGGCTACCGGCGTGTTCGGCGCGATGATGCAGGTCGCCCTCGTCAACGACGGACCGGTCACGTTCTGGCTGCGGATCGCGCCGCGGCCGGCATCCCCCGCCTGAGCAGCGCAGGAGTTCCTTCGATGACGCAACCGACCACGCTGCTGCTGATCCGCCATGGCGAGACCGCATGGAACGCTGAAGGCCGGATCCAGGGTCAGCTCGACGTGCCGCTGTCGGCGCGCGGCGTCTGGCAGGCGGCGAGGCTGGCGCAGCGTCTGGCGGCCGAGCCCATCGATGCGGTGATCAGCAGCGATCTGGCGCGCGCGCGCCTGACCGCCGAGCCGCTGGCGCAGGCGCGGCAGCTGCCGGTGACCGTGGAGCCACGCCTGGGCGAGCGCCACTTCGGCCGCTTTCAGGGACACACCGCGGAGGAAATCGCCGCGCGCTGGCCCGAGGACTTTCACCGCTGGCGCCAGCGTGATCCGGACTGGCCGATCCCCGAAGGCGAGTCGGGGTCGGTATTCAGCACGCGCGTGCGTGCGGCGCTGGCCGACCTGTGCGCGCGGCACGCGGGCGGCTGCGTGGCCGTGGTCGCGCATGGCGGCACGCTCGATGTGGCCTACCGCGAGGCGATGGCGCTGGCGTGGGATGCGCCGCGCCAGCATGTGATGCTCAACGCCAGCATCAACCGCGTGCGCGCCGAAGGCCAGCCGCCGCGGCTTGCGCTGATCGACTGGGGCGATGTTGGCCACCTCGATGGCGCGCGCGACGAGCTGGCCGGCGGCTGAGTCCCCGTCAACGGCGCTTCGCTGCCTTCCAAGCGTTGATCTGCCCGCGCGCAACACATGACGCGCTGCCGGCCATAGACTCGCCGCATGACGACCGACTGGAGCGTTGCACTCGCATTCGCAACCAGCGCCGCCGTGGGCCTGCTGGTCGGGCTCGAGCGCGAGCGCAACCCGCACACAAAGGCCGGTGTGCGCACCAACGCGCTGATTGCCGTGCTGGGCAGTCTGTCGGCGCTGCTGGCGCAGTCGCTGCCGTCGACCGGTGGCGTGGTGATCGCAGCCGGCGTGGTTGCTGTCGCCTTCATCATCGGCGCCGCGCATCTGATCGACCCCACGACCCGTGCGGACGACTCCGGCACCACAACGACCGTGGCCGCGGTCGCCGTGTTCCTGCTGGGTGCGGCCAACGGCTACGGCCACACGGTGCTGGTGGTCGGTGTCGGCATCGCGATGACCGCGCTGCTGCACTTCAAGAGCGAACTGGAACGGGCAGCCAGCCAGCTGACGGCCACCGACATCCGCTCGGTGCTGCAGTTCGGCATTGTCAGCGCCGTCATCCTGCCGGTGCTGCCCAATCAGCCTTATGGCCCCTATGGCGCGCTCAACCCGTTCCATATCTGGCTGATGGTGGTGCTGATCGCCGGTGTCAGTCTGGCCGGTTACGTGGCATGGCGGTTGACCTGGGTACGGCGCGGGCTGCTGCTGACTGGCATTCTGGGTGGGCTGGTGTCGAGCACCGCGACGACGCTCGCCTATGCGCGTCAGGCGCGCAGCGGCGCCCAGCCGCACGCGTCGGCCTGCGTCGTGCTGCTGCTGGCCAACGCAACGATGTTCGCGCGCGTGCTGCTGCTGACGCTGGTGGTGGCGGCATCGGTGGCGCCGCGGGCTGCGCTGGTGCTGCTGCCGGCGCTGCTGGCGGCGGTGCCGGTGCTCGTGGTTCAGTGGCGGCGCGCCGGCACGGATCTGGCGCGGATCGACGGAGCCGGATTGCAGCGCAATCCGACCCAGCTCGGCTCGGCCATCGTGTTCGCGGCTGGCTATGCACTGGTGCTGCTGGTGGCCGCCTGGGTCTCGGACCACGTGGGCACCGAGGGGCTGTACGGAGTCGCACTGGTCTCGGGCCTGACCGATGTCGATGCCATCACGCTGACGCTGATGCGCATGTTCAACACCGGCAGCGCCGATGCGACCGTGGTGGCCACCGCGCTCGGACTGGCAGTCGGCGCAAATCTCGTGCTCAAGGCGGTGCTGGCCGGTGTCGCAGGCGGCTGGCCTGTCGGGCGCGCGATGGCGGTCGGTTTTGCCGGGCCGCTGGCCGCGCTGGCCACCGCGCTGATTGCATTGCAGCAGTTTCGCTAGGCGCGCTTCCCGGCGCAGCGCTCTCGCGTCCGGGAAGCGACTGGCATAATTTCCCTGCCATCCCGCTTCGCGTGACTGGCGTCCAGAGGGGGCACCCTCAGGGAGCGCGAAGCCGGCGGGTCAATGACCCGCCACCGCCGTCCGCCTGGGCACGATGGACCGACCGCCAACCTCGTCACCGCAACGGATCGCCCATGTTCAATCGCAGCACGCACACCATCGCCAGCCTCGACCCGCAACTGTGGGCCGCCATCAATGCCGAGAATGCCCGGCAGGAAGCGCACATCGAGCTGATCGCCTCGGAGAACTACGCCAGCCCGGCGGTGATGGCGGCGCAGGGCTCGCAACTGACCAACAAGTACGCCGAGGGCTACCCCGGTAAGCGCTACTACGGCGGCTGCGAGCACGTCGACGTGGCCGAGAGCCTGGCGCTGGAGCGCGTCAAGCAGCTGTTCGGCATGCCCACGATCGAGATCGGCGCCAATGTGCAGCCGCACTCGGGCGCGCAGGCCAATGCCGCGGTGTTCCTGGCGCTGCTCAATCCCGGCGACACCATCATGGGTCTGTCGCTGGCCGAGGGCGGGCACCTGACCCACGGCATGCCGCTGAACATGTCGGGCAAGTGGTTCAAGGTCGTGAGCTACGGGCTGAACGAGCGCGAGGAGATCGACTACGACGCGATGGAGATCGCCGCGCACCAGCACAAGCCCAAGCTGATCATCGCCGGCGCCTCGGCCTACTCGCTGCGCTTCGACTGGGCGCGCTTCGCCAAGGTGGCGAAGGATGTGGGCGCGTACTTCATGGCCGACATGGCGCACTACGCCGGCCTGATCGCGGCCGGCGTCCACCCGAGCCCGGTC
>CAZTUT010000216.1:0-4075 GCA_964616395.1 uncultured Burkholderiaceae bacterium | reverse complement strand
CCGCGCAGAGCGGTCTGTTCCGCGCGGCGCTCGGCACGCTGGCGGCAGCGGCACTAGCCGCGTGCGGGGGCGGAGACTCCCCCACACCGCCGCCGCCCCCGTCTGCGCCCCCGCCGCCGCCGCCTCCCCCGCCCCCCCCGCCGCCTCCCCCGCCACCGGCAGCGACCAAGCCCGACGCCGCGCGCCTGCTGACGCAAGCCAGCTACGGCCCGAACACCGCCTCGATTGCCGACGTTCAGCGCCTCGGCGTATCAGGCTGGATCAACGATCAGTTCACCAAGCCGCAAGTGATGCACCGGACCTACGTCGAGCAGGAGATCGCCGCGGGTCTGGTCGCCAACCCGGCGCTGAACGAGTCCAGCTTCATCAACCGGGTGATGGATACGTTCTGGAAGCAGGCGATCACTGGCCCGGACCAGCTGCGCCAGCGCATCGTCTTCGCGCTGAGCCAGATCTTCGTGGTCTCGCAGGTCAATGCCGAACTTCGTAACCGCCCGCGCGGCATGTCGAGCTACCTCGACATGCTCGGCGCCAACGCGTTCGGCAACTTCCGGGCCCTGCTCGAAGGCGTGACACTGCATCCGATGATGGGGCTGTACCTGTCGCATCTGCGCAACCAGAAGGAAGATGCGGCGACTGGCCGGGTGCCCGACGAAAACTACGCGCGCGAGGTGATGCAGCTATTCACCATCGGCCTGTACAGGCTCAATCCGGATGGATCTCAGGCGCTGTCCGCCGGCAAGCCGATCCCGACCTATACAAACGATGACGTCGAAGGCTTGGCCAAGGTGTTCACTGGATTCTCCTGGGCCGGATCGGACACCTCGAATTCGCGTTTCGCCGGCACGAACAACGTGATCGACCCCGATCGCGACGTCAAGCCGATGCAGCCCTACCCGCAGTACCACTCGACCTCGGAAAAGCGCTTCCTCGGCACCGTGATCCCGGCCAGCACGAGCGCAACCGCATCGCTGAAGACGGCGCTGGACACGCTGTTCAATCACGAGAATGTTGGCCCGTTCATCGGCCGGCAACTGATCCAGCGCCTCGTCACCAGCAACCCCAGCCCCGCGTACATCAGTCGCGTGACCGCCGCCTTCAACAACAACGGCCAGGGCGTACGCGGCGACATGAAAGCGGTGATCCGGGCGATCCTCACCGATACCGAAGCGCGCTCGGCGTCCACGGCGGCCCAACCCACCTTCGGCAAGCTGCGCGAGCCCGTGATCCGGCTCGCCAACTGGGCGCGCGCCTGCGATGCAGCGTCGACCAGCGGCAAGTTCACGATTCGCGGTGTGGGCGACGCCTCGACCCAGCTTGGCCAGAACCCGCTGAGCTCCGGCTCGGTGTTCAACTTCTTCCGCCCCGGCTACACGCCGCCGGGGACCGCGTTCGCGGCTCAGGGAATGGTCGCACCGGAATTCCAGATCCTCGGCGAAAACGCCGCCGCCGGCTACCTGAACTTCATGCGCACGGTCATCACCACCGGGGCGGGTGACGGCGCCGACGTGAAGTCCAGCTACACCAGCCTGGTGGCACTGGCCAACACGCCCGACGCGCTCGTCAACGAGGTCAAGCTGCTCTTCACCTGCGATGCGATGAGCACCGCGACGTGGACCACGATCCGCGATGCGGTCGCCAGCGTCGCCATCCCGACCTCGGGCGCCGATGCGGCGCTGCTCAATCGCGTCCGACTGGCCGTCTTTCTGACGGTGGCCAGCCCGGAATTCACCGTGCAGAAGTGAGGCAGACGGCCATGACACAACGCAAATCCCGCCCGATCGACGGCAGCCGCCGCCATTTCCTGCAGACGGCCTCGGCGCTGTCCGGCCTGGGCGCCGGCACGCCGCTGGCGATGAACCTCGCCGCAATGAGTTCTGCTGCCGCCCAGGCAGCGCCGGACTACAAGGCGCTGGTGTGCGTCTTCCTGTTCGGCGGCAACGACCAGACCAACACGGTCATTCCGTTCGATACCGACACCTACCAGCGCTACTACAACGCGCGCACTTCGATCGCGCTGCTTCGCGAGCAGCTGGTCTCGCTCGGCCCGGTGGCTTCGCAGGCCAACCGCAGCTACGCGCTGTCGACACAGCTCCAACCGCTGGCGAGTCTGTATTCCGCCGGCAAGGCTGCCGTTGTCGCCAATGTGGGGCCACTGGTGGTGCCAACGACCAAAACCCAGTTCCGCGCCGCCAGCGTGCCGCTGCCGCCCAAGCTCTTTTCGCACAACGACCAGCAGTCGGTCTGGATGTCGGGCGCAGCCGAGGGCTCGGTCTCTGGCTGGGGCGGCCGGGTCGCCGATCTGCTTGCCAGCGGCAATGCCAACCAGGGCTTCACCGCAATCACCGTGACCGGCAGCACGGTTTTCCTGTCGGGCTCCAACCTGCTGCAGTACCAGGTCGGCAGCGCCGGCCCGACACTGATCAACTCGCTGTCCGGAACCCTGTTCGGCTCCACCACGGCCCCGACCGCGTTGCGCAACCTGATCACCCAGTCCCGCAGCTCGATGTTCGAGAACGAGTTCAATGCATTCAACAGCCGCTCGATCAACACGAGCGGCGTGCTGAAGACCGCGATCGATGCGCTGCCGCCGCTGGCCACCGCGTTCCCGACCGCCAACGTGCCCACGGTCGGCAGTCAGCTCGGCAGCCAGCTTCAGATGGTGGCCCGGATGATCGCCGCACGTAATGCGCTTGGCATGAAGCGCCAGGTGTTCTTCGTCAGCCAGGGCGGCTACGACACACACGACTTCCAGTTGCGCGATCAGGCCACGCTGCACACGCAGCTCGCGGCTGCGCTCGATGCCTTCTACAAGGCCACGGTCGAGCTCGGTGTGGCCAATCAGGTGACGACCTTTACCGCGTCGGATTTCGGCCGCACGCTGACCAGCAACGGCGACGGCTCCGACCACGGCTGGGGCGCGCATCACTTCGTCATCGGCGGCGCGGTGCGCGGCGGCTCGATCTACGGCAGCTTCCCGGACATCACGCCGAACACCAACGAAGACACCGGCTCGGGCCGCCTGTTGCCGACCACGTCGGTCGACCAGTATGCGGCCACGCTGGCGCGCTGGTTCGGTGTGGCCGATGGCAGCCTGAACACGATCACGCCGAACCTCGCCAACTTCACCACGCGCAACGTCGGCTTCATGGCCTGACGACACCAGCGGCCCCGGCGGCCCCGCGAGGGGCCGCCGATATACTTGCGGGTTCCACGCAACAGGTGCGCGAGTGCAGCTCGCGCAAGGCGCCGCTCATGCAGGAAAAGTACAGTCCCCAGGAGGTCGAGGCCTCGGTCCAGGCCCGCTGGGACGCCGAACAGGCGTATCGCGCCGTCGAGCACGCGCGCGACAGCGCCGGCCAGCCCCGCCCGAAGTTCTATGTGTGCTCGATGCTGCCGTATCCGAGCGGCAAGCTGCACATGGGGCACGTGCGCAACTACACGCTCAACGACGTCATGTACCGGATCCTGCGCATGCGCGGATTCAACGTGATGACGCCGATGGGCTGGGACGCCTTCGGCCTGCCCGCCGAGAACGCGGCGATCGACAAGAAGGTCGCGCCCAGCGAGTGGACGCGCGCCAACATCGCCGACATGAAGTCGCAGATGAAGCCGCTCGGGCTGGCCTTCGACTGGAGCCGCGAGGTCGCCACCTGCGACGCCAGCTACTACCGCTGGAACCAGTGGCTGTTCCTGAAGATGCTGGAAAAGGGCATCGCCTACCGCAAGACGCAGGTCGTCAACTGGGACCCGATCGACCAGACCGTGCTGGCCAACGAGCAGGTGGTCGACGGCCGCGGCTGGCGCTCTGGCGCGGTGGTCGAGAAGCGCGAGATTCCCGGCTACTACCTCGGCATCACGCAGTACGCGGAGGAACTGCTCGCCAGCCTCGACGGCCTCGAATGGCCGCCGCAGGTCAAGGCGATGCAGGAGAACTGGATCGGCAAGAGCGTCGGCGTGAACTTCGGGTTCCCGTACACGCTCGACGGCGGCGAGCACCTGCTGCGCGTGTTCACCACGCGCGCCGACACTGTCATGGGCGTGACCTGCGTCGCGATCGCCGCCGAGCAGCCGC
>CAZTUT010000215.1:3757-4118 GCA_964616395.1 uncultured Burkholderiaceae bacterium | reverse complement strand
GGCTGCTGCTGTCCAAGCCCGACATGCTGCTGCTGGACGAGCCCACCAACCACCTCGACGCTGAAAGCGTGGACTGGCTCGAGCAGTTCCTGCTGCGATTCCCGGGCACCGTGGTCGGCGTGACCCATGATCGTTACTTCCTCGACAACGCTTGTCAGTGGATCCTCGAGCTGGACCGCGGCATGGGCATCCCGTGGGAGGGTAACTACTCGTCGTGGCTCGACCAGAAGGGCCGCCGTCTCGAAGTGGAGTCCAAGCAGGAGGCGGCGCGCGTCAAGGCCATGAAGGAAGAGCTGGCCTGGGTGCGCCAGAACGCCAAGGGCCGGCAGGCCAAGAGCAAGGCGCGCCTGCAGCGCTTCGA
>CAZTUT010000215.1:1398-3747 GCA_964616395.1 uncultured Burkholderiaceae bacterium | reverse complement strand
TCGAGGAGCTGTCGAGCTATGAATACCAGAAGCGCAACGAGACGCAGGAAATCTTCATTCCGGTGGCCGAGCGCCTCGGCAACGAGGTGATCGAGTTCACCGACGTGTCCAAGGCCTACGGCGACCGCGTGCTGATCGACAAGCTCAACATGAAGATCCCGCCCGGCGCGATCGTCGGCGTGATCGGTCCTAACGGCGCCGGCAAGTCGACGCTGTTCCGGATGATCACCGGCAAGGAGCAGCCCGATTCCGGCACGATCAAGATCGGTCACACGGTCAACATCGCCTACGTGGATCAGTCGCGCGACGCGCTGGCCAACGACAAGAGCGTGTGGGAGGCGGTCTCGGGCGGCCAGGACATCCTGACCGTGGGCAAGTTCGAGATGCCGAGCCGCGCGTACATCGGCCGCTTCAACTTCAAGGGCGCCGATCAGCAGAAGATCGTCGGCCAGTTGTCGGGCGGCGAGCGCGGCCGGCTGCACCTGGCGCAGACGCTGCTCAAGGGCGGCAATGTGCTGCTGCTGGACGAGCCGTCCAACGACCTCGACGTCGAGACGCTGCGCGCGCTCGAAGAGGCGCTGCTGGAGTTCGCCGGCACCGCGATCGTCATCTCGCACGACCGCTGGTTCCTCGACCGTATCTGCACGCACATCCTGGCGGCCGAAGGCGACTCGCAGTGGTTCTTCTACCAGGGCAACTACCGCGAGTACGAGGAAGACAAGAAGAAGCGGCTGGGTGAGGAAGCCGCTGCGCCGCATCGCGTCCGCTACAAGGCCCTCAAATGACCGCCTCGACGACACCGGCCGCGGAAGCGCCGCGCCCCGACCTGCTGACCGATACGCTGATCGTGATCCCGGCCGCCGGCATGGGGCGGGCCGAGCCGGCGCTGAGCCAGCGCGTGCTCGGTACCTACCTGCGCACGCTGGCCGAACTCGGCATGCGGCCGCTGGCGATCGCGCTGTACACCGAGGGTGTGCAGATGGCGGCCGACAGCTCGCCGGTGCTTGTTGAACTGGGTGCGCTGGCGCAGGCCGGCGTGCCGGTGATCGCCTGCCGTACCTGTCTCGAGCACTATGGGCTGATGGATCGCGTGGCCGTCGGCGAGATCGGCAACATGGCGCAGATCGTCGAACTGCAGGCGCAGGCGGCGCGCGTGATCGTCCTCTAGATCCACCGGGCGCGCGGCGGATCGCAAGCGCCGATTGCATGTCCGCGTCCTCTCCGCCCGCGCTGCCTTCCATGCCGGAGACGCTGGCCTGGCGCGATGGCGTGCCGTTCTCCGAGCGTTATGGCGATGTCTACGCGAGCCGCGATGGCGCGCTGGCGCAGGCAATGCAGGTGTTCGTCGGCGGCTGCGGCCTGCCGCAAGACTGGCAGGGCCGCGACCAGTTTGTCGTGCTGGAGACCGGCTTTGGCCTGGGCACCAACTTTCTCGCCACCTGGCAGGCGTGGTGCGACGATCCGCAGCGGCCGCAGCGGCTGCACTTTGTGTCGGTCGAGGCACACCCGGTGTCTGCCGACAGCCTGCGCGCTGCCGCACCACCACCGCTGGCCCATCTGGCTGCGCAGCTTGCCGATCGCTGGCCGGTACCGGTTGCCGGACTGCACCGTCTGTCGTTCGACGACGGCGCGGTCACGCTGACACTGGCGCTGGGGCCGGCCGATACCGTGGTGCCGCAACTGGCGCTCGGCGCCGATGCGATCTTTCTCGATGGCTTTGCGCCCGCGCGCAATCCGGCCATGTGGTCGGCGCCATTGCTGCGCGCGATTGCGCGGCTGGCCCGTCCCGGTGCGGCGCTGGCCACCTGGTGCGCTGCGCGCCCGGTGCGCGAGGCGCTGGCTGCGGCCGGCTTCGACCTGGCGCTGCGGCCTGGTTTCGGGCGCAAGCGCGAACGCCTGGAAGGCCGCTACGCGCCGCGCTACGTGGTGCGGCGGCACGAGCCGCCGGCGGCCTATGCGGGTGAGCGGCGCGCGATCGTCATCGGTGCCGGCCTGGCCGGCTGCAGCGTCAGTCACGCGCTGGCGCGGCGGGGCTGGACGGTCGAACTGGTCGAGCGTGGCGATCGCATCGCGGCGGGCGCCTCGTCGCTGCCGGCCGGGCTGATGCATCCGCAACCGGCGGCCGACGACAGCCGGCTGGCCCGGCTGACGCGTGCCGGCGCCCGCTTCAATGAAGTGCTGCTGGGTCAGGTTGACCCGGCGCAGGCCTGCGTCGGGTCGGCCGGCTTGTTCCAGCAGGCCGCCGATGACGACGAGTTCGCGCGCTGGCGCGCGATGCTCGCGGCTCAGCCCGGTGCCCATGGTCCGGTCGAACTGCTGGACCGCGACAGCGCCGCCGCGCGGCTCGGG
>CAZTUT010000215.1:0-1298 GCA_964616395.1 uncultured Burkholderiaceae bacterium | reverse complement strand
GACCTGGCCGCGCTTGCGGCGCCGATCACCGGCGACGGCTACGCGCTGCGCGCGCCACCCGCGATCGGCGGCGCGCTGATCGGCGCGAGCTACGAGACGGCGCTGCCGGGGGCGGACGCTGCGACAGCGGATGGCGGCGACACGCTGCGCATCCATGACGGCAATCTGGCGCGCCTCGCCCGCCTGATCGACGATGCGCCGCCGGTGCGGTTGCGCGCGATGTTCGACCAGTGGCGCGCGGTCAGCGACGACCGGCTGCCGCTGGCCGGTCCGCTGGCCGACGAGGCGGCGGTACGCGCCGGGGCGGGCGATCTGGCGGGTGCGCATCTGGCTGACCTGCCGCGCCAACCGGGCGCTTTCGGACTGTTCGGGCTGGGGTCGCGCGGCCTGACGCTGGCGGCGCTGATGGGCGACCTGGTGGCGGCGCAGATCGAGGGCGAGCCGTGGCCGATCGAGCGCGATCTGGCGGCCAGTGTGGATCCGGCCCGCTTCACGCTGGCGCGATTGCGGCGCGGCCGCCTCGGCTGAGCGCCGGGCGGGTAGCTGGTTCAGCGCCGTGTGTACGTGACGAAGTCGACAGCAAAGCCGCGCGGCGCCGCGGGGTCGGCTTCGGGCAGCGGCTCGCGTGCGCTTTCGCGCCATAGGACCGGGTCGGGGGCGTCCATGAACGCATCCCCATCGAAGTCAGCGTCGATCTCGGTGATCAGCAGCCGGTCGGCGCGGGCGAGTGCAGCGCGATACAGCTCGGCGCCGCCGATCACGAACGCCTCGGCGGCGCCGTCGCACCGGGCCATCGCCTGTTCGAGACTCGCCACCACCTCGGCGCCGGTTGCTGAGTACGCCGGATTGCGCGACACCACGATGCTGCGCCGCCCCGGCAGCGGACGGCCGATCGACTCCCAGGTCTTGCGGCCCATGATGATCGGATGCCCCATCGTCACCCGCTTGAAGAACGCCTGTTCGCCGACGATGCGCCACGGCATCGCGTTGTCGCGGCCGATCACGCCGTTGCGGGCGCGGGCGACAATCAGCGTGACGCGCGGAGTCATAGTCGTGCTGTCGAGGGCGGGGGACGTGATCCGCTAGACCGCCACCGGCGCCTTGATGTGCGGGTGCGGGTCGTAGCCCTCGAACGAGAAGTCCTCGAACGCATACTCGAACAGCGAGGCCGGGCGGCGCGCGATGGTCAGCGTTGGGTAGGGCCGCGGCGCGCGCGCGAGCTGCTCGCGCACCTGGTCGAAGTGATTGCTGTAGATGTGGCAGTCGCCGCCGGTCCAGACGAAGTCGCCGACATCGAG
>CAZTUT010000214.1:3595-4184 GCA_964616395.1 uncultured Burkholderiaceae bacterium | reverse complement strand
AGTTGCTGGTGCTCCTCATCGCCATTGACCGCATCGGCGAACGCCGGCTCGTCCTTGAGCGCGCGATCCAGTGTCCACGGGTCGGCCGGGTTGTGCGGGATCAGCTTGGAAAGCTGGTCGCACTTCGTGTAGGGCATTTCCAGCACGCGGCCGACGTCGCGCACCACCGCCTTGGCACCGAGCGTGCCGAAGGTGGCGATCTGGCTGACCGCCTGCGCGCCGTACTTGCGCTTCACATAGTCGATGACCTTGTCGCGGTTGTCCTGGCAGAAGTCGATATCGAAGTCGGGCATCGACACCCGTTCCGGATTGAGGAAGCGCTCGAACAGCAGGTTGTAGCGCAGGGGGTCGAGGTCGGTGATCCCCAGCGCATAGGCCACCAGCGATCCGGCCCCGGAACCCCGCCCCGGACCGACCGGCACCCCGTTGGCCTTGGCCCAGTTGATGAAGTCGGCCACGATCAGGAAGTAGCCCGGGAAGCCCATCTGGACGATGGTGTCGCACTCGTAGGGGAGGCGAGCCTCGTGCTCGGGGCGGCGGGGCGCGGGCACGGGAGGGGTCGCAGCCTCGCTCGCGTCGGCCGCTGCGT
>CAZTUT010000214.1:0-3585 GCA_964616395.1 uncultured Burkholderiaceae bacterium | reverse complement strand
GGCCGGGGCCGCCCGGAATGCCGTTGTCCTTGGCCCAGTTGATGAAGTCGGCCACGATCAGGAAGTAGCCGGAAAAACCCATCTTCGCGATGATCGACAGCTCGAACTGCAGGCGCTGCGCATAGCGTGGCCGCGCCTCCTCGCGCATCTCGGCTGCCGGGTACAGCGCGGCCAGCCGACGCTCCAGGCCCTGCGCCGACAGGTCGGCGCAATGCGCGTCGAGCGTCACACCCGACGGGGTCGGGTAGTCGGGCAGGCGCGGCTTGCCCAGCACCAGTTCCAGGTTGCAGCGGCGTGCGATCTGCACGCTGTTGGCCAACGCTGCCGGCATGTCGGCGAACAGCGCCGCCATCTCGGCCTGGCTCTTGAAATACTGCTGCTCGGTAAAGCGCTTCGGGCGGCGCGGATCGCCCAGCGTCTCGCCCTCGGCAATGCAGACGCGCGCCTCGTGCGCGCGGAAGTCCTCGGCACGCAGGAACTGCACCGGATGCGTGGCCACCACCGGCAGGCGCAACTCCAGCGCCAGCGCCACGGTGGCGCGCACGCAGCGTTCGTCGTCGGCCCGGCCGGCACGCTGCACTTCAAGGTAGAAGCGGCCGGGATAGGCGTCGGCGAGCCGGCGCGCGGCCTCGGCCGCTGCCGCCTGCTTGCCCGCCAGCAGCAGCCCGCCGACCTCGCCGCCCGCCGCGCCCGATAGCGCGATCAGGCCATCGGCATGCGCGGTCAGCCACTCGGGTCGCAGTTCGCCGCGGCCCTGGTTCGGGTTTTCGAGCCAGGCACGCGACAGCAGTTCGCACAGGTTCAGGTAGCCGGCCGGACTGGCCGCCAGCAGCAGCAGCCGATGCGGGCGATCGCGCTCGGCATCGTTGCTGACCCAGGCATCGACGCCGAGGATCGGCTTCACGCCGGCACCGCGGGCCGCCTTGTAGAAGCGCACGGCGCCGAACAGGTTGCCGGCATCGGTCAGCGCCAGCGCCCCTTGGCCATCGGCCGCAGCGGCCTTCACCACCTCATCGAGGCGCACGACGCCGTCGACCACCGAGAACTCGGAGTGCTGGCGCAGATGGATGAAGGTCGGCGAGGACATGAGCGGTCGTATGGGCACGCTGACCGAGGGCGAAAGGCCGAGCGAAGCGTTTTCCTAGTCTAATTTGCCGCGCCGACCGCATCGGAGCGCTTGATTCGCAAGGGTTGCGCCGCACCGCCACGCTGCCGTTGCGCTACCGTTGCGCATCGTCCGGCCGCCGCGCCGACGCGTCCGGTCGCCTCGATGCGCAATCCCTCCCCCTCCCCATCCTCACCCTGGCTGGTCGCCGACATCGGCGGCACCCATGCGCGCTTCGGCCTGGTGTCCGCGCGTGGCGGGCCGGTCGAGCGGATTGCCTCGATGCGCTGCGCAGACTACGCCGGTCCAGACGCGGCGCTGCGCACCTACCTGACCGGGCTGGCGCAATCCGCGGACGGTTCGGTCGTGCCGTCGGCGCTGGCGCTGGCGCTGGCCGCGCCGGTGGACGGCGACGAGATCGCGCTGACCAACAGCCACTGGCGTATCTCGCGGTCGGCGCTGCGGGCCGCGTTCGGCGATGTCCCGGTGCATCTGCTCAACGACTTCGAGGCGCTGGCGCTGGCCGTGCCGTCGCTGGATGCCGCCGATGTAAAGCCGCTCGGCGCAGGCGCGCTCGACGCACGTCTGCCGGTGGCGGTGATCGGACCGGGCACCGGCCTGGGCGTGGCCGCCTGCATCCCGGCGCGCGAAGGCTGGATCGCGCTGCCGACCGAGGGCGGTCACGCGACGCTGGCAGCCGCTGATGAGGTCGAGGCCGACTGGCTGGGTCGCGCGCGCCAGCTTCACCCTCATGTGTCGGCCGAGCGGCTGCTGTCGGGTAGCGGACTGCCCTTGCTGTATCGGGTGGTGGCCGAATCCGCTGGGCTGCCGTACGACCCGCGTCACGATGCCGCCGCCATCACCGACTTCGGCGTACGCCGGGCCGACCGCGCGTGTGCGCTCGCGGTCGACGCCTTCTGCGCGCTGCTGGGCAGCTTCGCCGGCAGCGCCGCGCTGACGCTGGGCGCGCGCGGCGGCGTGCTGCTCGCGGGCGGAGTGGCGCAGGCGCTGGCCGCGGCACTGCCGGCATCGCGCTTCCGCGAGCGCTTCGAGGCCAAGGGCCGCTTCCGCGACTATCTGTCCACGGTGCACACCTGCCTGCTGGTGGGGCAGCATGCCTCGTTACGGGGCGCGGCGCAGGCCTTGTGTGGCGCGACGGCTGCGCCCGGGACGACAAACCCCGGCTGACGCGCAGCACGGGGGCGCCGCCTCACTTAAGCTGCGACTCTTATCTCCAAACATGCTGTTGCGCCGGTGTCCGCCGGCCTCCATGCCGCACCGATGACCGACCCCGCTTCGCCCGCCGCGCCGATCCCTGCCCACTCCGCCTCGCTGATCGCGCGCGTCGAGCGCGAAAGCGGCGCAGCGCCCGCCCACGCCGCGCTCGACGTCTGGATGCGCTCGGCCGCGCACGAGGCACGCGCCGAGCTGGCCGAGCGCATGAACCGCTCGCTGCGCGACGATCGCGAGCACGAGGCGCGCCGCGTCTACTACCTGTCGATGGAATTCCTGATGGGCCGGGCGCTCGGCAATGCGCTGGCTGCGCTGGGGCGAGCGGGTGACTTTGAAGCCGCAGCCGCCGCACACGGCAAGCGCGCCGCCGACGTGCTGGAGCGCGAGCCCGATGCCGCGCTCGGCAACGGCGGCCTGGGACGGCTGGCTGCCTGCTTTCTCGATTCGCTGGCCACGCTCGGCGTGCCGTCGTACGGCTACGGCCTGCGCTATCGCTACGGCATGTTTGCGCAGAGCATCCACGACGGTCAGCAGGTCGAGGAGCCGGAGGACTGGCTGCGTAGCGGCAACCCGTGGGAACTCGAGCGTCCCGAAGTCAGGCATCCGATCGGCTTCGGCGGCCGCGTGGTCGGCGACGGCCCTGGCCGCCGCTGGCTGCCCGGCGAGACGCTGCTGGCCGACGCCTTCGACTTCATCGTGCCCGGCCACGGCACCGACCGCGTGGCGCTGCTGCGCCAGTGGCAGGCCAGCCCGTCGCGCCCGATCGATTTTGCCGCGTTCTCGCGCGGCGACTTTGCCGCCGCCGGCAGCGCGCGCCTGGCCGCCGAGGTCATCAACTGGGTGCTGTACCCCGACGACTCCACGCCGGCCGGCCGCGAACTGCGGCTGAAGCAGGAATACTTCCTGGTCAGCGCTTCGGTGCAGGACATCGTCGCGCGCCACGTATCGGAGCACGGCCGGGTCGACAACCTGGCCGACAAGGTCGCGATCCACCTGAACGACACCCACCCGGCACTGGCGATCCCGGAACTGATGCGGGTGCTGACCGACCTGCACGGCCTGCCGTTCGACGCTGCGCTGGCGCAATGCCGGCGCGTGATCAGCTACACCAACCACACGCTGATGCCGGAGGCGCTCGAGACCTGGCCGGTGCGCATGATCGAGCACTGGCTGCCACGGCACCTGGAGATCATCTACGAGATCAACGCCCGCTTCCTGGCCGAGGTGCGTGCGCGCTTCCCCGGCGA
>CAZTUT010000213.1:0-4230 GCA_964616395.1 uncultured Burkholderiaceae bacterium | reverse complement strand
ACCAGCACGTCGAACACGCCGGCGCGCAGGTCGCGGATGATCTCAACGCGCTCGAGGTTGTCGACATCGGAATGCAGATACCGGACCTTGACGCCATGCTCCGACAGGAACGCGGTCAGGTCTTCGGACATGCGCTTGGTCAGCGTGGTGATCAGCACGCGGTCGCCGCGCGCCACCCGCAGCCCGATCTCGGACAGCACGTCGTCGACCTGGGTGCGCGCCGGGCGTACTTCCAGACGCGGATCGATCAGCCCGGTCGGCCTCACCACCTGCTCGGCGATGCGCGACGACAGCCGCAGCTCGTAATTGGCCGGCGTGGCCGACACAAAGATGCAGCGGCGCATCTTGCGCTCGAACTCGTCGAAACGCAGCGGCCGGTTGTCCAGCGCCGACGGCAGCCGGAACCCGAACTCCACCAGCGTTTCCTTGCGCGAGCGGTCGCCCTTGTACATGCCCCCGAGTTGGGGCACGGTCACGTGCGACTCGTCGATGATCATCAGCGCGTCGGGGGGCAGATAGTCGATCAGCGTCGGCGGCGGCTCGCCGGGCGCGGCCCCCGACATGTGGCGCGTGTAGTTCTCGATGCCCTTGCAGAAGCCCAGTTCGTTGAGCATCTCGAGATCGAAGCGGGTGCGCTGCTCGAGGCGCTGCGCCTCGACCAGCTTGCCGGCAGCGACAAGCTCCGCCAGCCGGTCGCGCAGTTCGATCTTGATGCCCTCGATCGCGTTGAGCACGGTCTGGCGCGGCGTCACGTAGTGCGACGACGGGTAGACCGTGAAGCGCGGGATCTTCTGGCGCACGCGGCCGGTCAGCGGGTCGAACAGCTGCAGGCTCTCGACTTCGTCGTCGAACAGCTCGACCCGCACCGCCAGTTCAGCGTGCTCGGCCGGGAAGATGTCGATCGTGTCGCCGCGCACGCGGAAGGTGCCGCGCGAGAACTCGGTCTCGTTGCGGCGGTACTGCATCGCCGTCAGGCGGGCGATGATGTCGCGCTGACCCATCTTGTCGTGGGTGCGCAGCGTCATCACCATCGCGTGGTAGTCGCTGGGGTTGCCGATGCCGTAGATCGCCGAGACCGTGGCCACGATCACCGTGTCGCGCCGCTCGAGCAGGCTCTTGGTGGCCGACAGCCGCATCTGCTCGATGTGCTCGTTGATGCTGCTGTCCTTCTCGATGTAGAGGTCGCGAGACGGGACGTAGGCTTCCGGCTGGTAATAGTCGTAATAGGAGACGAAGTACTCGACCGCGTTGTTCGGGAAAAACTCGCGCATCTCCGAATAGAGCTGCGCCGCCAGCGTCTTGTTGGGTGCCAGCACGATCGCCGGCGCGCCGGCCCGGGCGATCAGGTTGGCCATCGTGAAGGTCTTGCCCGATCCTGTGACGCCAAGCAGCGTCTGGAAGGCCAGGCCATCGGCCAGACCCTCCGACAGCTGGGCGATCGCCGACGGCTGATCCCCTGCCGGGTCGAACGGCGGGTGCAGCTGGAAGGGCGAATCGGGAAAGGTGAGCATCACGGTTATTGCATCGCAATATCGACGCATGGGCAAGCGGCAGATTGTAAGGAGCCGCGCCGGAAAAACCTAGCCCCGATTTTGAAGAAGATCCCTTTTCTTTTTATCTTTCATGTACTTGTGTTCTGTTACCAGTTGTGTCTAGGCCGTCAGGCGGACCCTCGGGGCCCTAGGGCTTTCTGCCGCTTGCGGGGTTCCACGGGGCTTGACAAACCGTCTTGTACACTCGGGCATGTGCCATGCAGCACGGGCACTTTTCAGCTGAATGCCCGATTTCGGTGCGCGCTGTTGTCGATACGGAGCGCGTAATCGCTCGCCCGGGTTATGACCGCCGCGACCAACCTCACTCCGACCGCCATGTCCACTTCTCTGCTCGCCTCGATCGAACTGGCCCCGCGCGATCCGATCTTCGGATTGACCGAAGCGTTCAACGCTGACACGCGCCCGACCAAGGTCAACCTCGGAGCGGGCGTCTACAGCAACGACGACGGCAAGGTGCCGCTGCTGCGCGCCGTGCGCGAAGCCGAGAAGCGACGCCTGGAGGCAGCCCAGCCGCGCGGCTACCTGCCGATCGACGGTCTGGCGGCCTATGACACTGCGGTGCAAACACTTCTCTTCGGCGCCAGTAGCCCGGTGCTGACCGAGGGCCGCGTGGTCACCGCGCAGGCGTTGGGCGGTACCGGCGCACTCAAGATCGGGGCTGACCTGATCAAGCGCTTCAACCCGACTGCCCGCGTGCTGATCAGCGACCCAAGCTGGGAAAACCATCGCGCGCTGTTCGAGGGCGCCGGCTTCATCGTCGAGCAGTATCCGTACTACGACCCGGCCACGCACGGCGTGAACTTCGCCGGCATGCTGGCTGCGCTGAACGCGGCGCCGGCCGGCACCGTTGTCGTGCTCCACGCCTGCTGCCACAACCCGACCGGCGTCGACATGACGCCCGCGCAGTGGGCGCAGGTCGTCGACACTGTGCGCGCGCGCGGCCTGCTGCCGTTCCTCGACATGGCCTATCAGGGGTTCGCCGACGGAATCGACGCCGATGGCGCGGCCGTCCGCCTGTTCGCGGACGCCGGCGTCAGCTTCTTTGTCGCCAGTTCTTTTTCCAAGTCGTTCTCGCTCTACGGCGAGCGCGTCGGCGCACTGTCGATCGTTGCAGCGAGCAAGGACGAAGCCACGCGTGTGCTCAGTCAGCTCAAGCGCGTGATCCGCACCAACTACTCGACGCCACCGACGCACGGAGGCACGGTCGTGGCTACCGTGCTGGCCGAACCCGCGCTGCGCCAGATGTGGGAAGCCGAACTCGGCGAGATGCGGGACCGGATCAAGGCGATGCGTAACCGCCTCGTCGAGGGCCTGAAGACGCGCGGCGTGGCGCTCGATCTGGGCTTCATCAATACGCAGCGCGGCATGTTCTCCTACTCTGGCTTGAGCGCGGCGCAGGTGGAGCGACTGCAGAAGGAGTTCGGCATCTACGCGCTGTCGACCGGCCGCATCTGCGTGGCTGCGCTGAACACGCGCAATATCGAATACGTCTGCGACGCCATCGCCGCGGTGCTGAGGGGCTGACCGCACGCCGAAAGCGGCGCACGGCGTTTTGCTCGCGGCGCTGCTCTTACGTATACTCTCGCGCTTCGATTCCCCGATAGCTCAGTCGGTAGAGCGACGGACTGTTAATCCGCAGGTCCCTGGTTCGAGTCCAGGTCGGGGAGCCAAATTTCACCGCCAACGCCTTGACCTGTAGGCGTTTCGCGGGCCTCCGCAAAGTTCTGAACCAGTCCGCTGGTTCTTTCAACCTTCCGGAGATTTCAGTGGCATCCCAGCACATCGCAAGCGAGGACCTCTCCCGGTCGGGGGCAGCACCTCTCCGCAAGCGGCCCGCCCCGTGCATCTCCGCGCATGCCTTTCGCCGCGCGAGGTGATAAACGGCAACATGCGGTTTGCTGCTGGCTGAGATATGTCGCGCGCTCAGCAACTGATGGCCTGGTGAGCGCCGCTCGGCGACCTTGAGTCGCAACCGGCGAGTCAGTCGACCCGAGGGTTGTCGGACTCTTCTGCGCACTTTCAGATTACTCACCCGAACCGCTGCCCGGTTGCTGGTCGACACTGTTCGACATCATCGCCGCCAAGGCGAGGTTTTGGTGCTCTCCACGTGTCACGGTCGGGGTTGTTGAAAACTTCGGAGCATCAGCGTTCGCCCCTTTCCTGCGTCGCCGCGCACTGGTCAAGGAATGGGCGCAGTTCCTGGAGTACGCCCGCGGCGTCGACGCCTGCCGCGAGACGGGCCGAGCTTGGGGCTACACCCAGTAAAGCCCTGCAGGACAAGCCGCGTTGCGGCTTCAGCCCGGAGGCATGGCCTCAAGTGCACCGGTTGCGCGCTGCAGCCCGCTCAGCACCTTGTCAGCGACCTCATTCGAGAATCCGGGTGGCAGCACCCGCTGCACCTCGTCGATTACCGCTGGAGTGCGTTCAATAAGGTCCCGAATCAGCGGCTCTGCGGTCTCGCCATAGCCGAAGCGCTTGGCGGTGCTGTTGAAGTGCCGGCGCTGGATGCGCTCGGCCTCGTAGTGGCGGTTATTCCCCACCAAAGCCATCGCGAGCTTGAGTTTGCGTGGTGACCACTGGTTGGGCCCTTCCCCCATCACGGGGTATGCCGACATGACGTCGTAGAGCGGCGTCAGCCGGTAGCGTCCGCCTGGGAGCAGGTGGATGCTGAAATTCT
>CAZTUT010000212.1:0-4245 GCA_964616395.1 uncultured Burkholderiaceae bacterium | reverse complement strand
TTCATCTCGTCCGGCGAGCACGATCTGGCCGACAACATCATTCACCTGGTGCTGGCGCGCCTGCCGGATGCGCCGGCCGGCACCAAGGGCATCTCGCTGTTCGTGGTGCCCAAGTTCGTGCCGCAGGGCGAGGGCGCGGCGGCCACTGTCGGCGCGCGCAACGCGATCCACTGCGGCGGCATCGAGCACAAGATGGGGATTCACGGCAACGCCACCTGCCAGATGATCCTCGACGGCGCCACCGGCTGGCTGGTGGGCGAGCCCAACAAGGGCCTGAACGCGATGTTCGTGATGATGAACGCCGCGCGCCTGGGCGTGGGCGTGCAGGGCCTGGGCATCAGCGAAGTGGCCTACCAGAACGCCGCCGCCTATGCGAAGGACCGGATCCAGGGCCGCGCGCTGTCGGGCGTGAAGTCGCCTTCAACGCCGGCCGACCCGATCATTCATCACCCCGACGTGCGCAAGATGCTGCTGACCGCGCGTGCCTACACCGAGGCCGGCCGCGCCTTCGCGTACTGGGTGTCGCTGATGGCCGACCAGCAGATCCACGGCGCGACCGAGGAAGACCGCAAGTTCGGCGCGGACATGATGGCGCTGATGACGCCGATCGTGAAGGCGTTCATGACCGACAACGGATTCCGCTGCGCGTCCGACTGCCTGCAGGTGTTTGGCGGCCACGGCTACATCCGCGAGTGGGGGATGGAGCAACTGGTCCGCGACGCCCGAATCAACATGATTTACGAAGGCACCAACACGATCCAGTCGCTCGATTTGCTCGGCCGCAAGGTGCTGATGGACAACGGTGCGAAGCTGCGCAAGTTCGGCGCGCTGATCACCGCGTTCGTCGAGCAGCACGGCACCCGGCCCGACATGAGCGAGTTCATCACGCCGCTGGCTGATCTGGGCGACAAGGTCACCAAGCTGACGATGGAACTCGGCATGAAGGCCTTCGGCAACGCCGACGAGGCGGGGGCTGCGGCGGTCGATTACCTGCGCGTGGTCGGGCACCTGGTGTTCGCGTTCTTCTGGGCCAAAATGGCGCAGGTCGCGCTCGATCGGATCAAGGCCGACGGTGACGCCGCCGATCCGTTCTATACCCGCAAGCTCACGGTCGCGCGCTTCTACTTCGCGCGCCTGCTGCCGGAGACCGCTTATCACATCCGCGCCGCCCGTTCCGGTGCGAAGAACCTGATGGACCTGCCGGTCGAAGCGTTCTGACGCCGACTGACTTTCGAGGAGCAAGCAAGTGACCAACTTCGTCGTCCGCAAAGTCGCCGTGCTCGGCGCTGGCGTGATGGGCGCGCAGATCGCCGCGCACTGCGTCAACGCCAAGGTGCCGGTGCTGTTGTTCGATCTGCCCGCCAAGGAGGGGCCGAAGAGCGGCATCGCGCTCAAGGCCATCGAGAACCTGAAGAAGCTCAACCCGGCGCCGCTCGGCAACAAGGACGACGCCCAGTTCATCGAGGCGGCCAACTATGACGAGCATCTGGAATTGCTGCGCGGTTGCGACCTCGTGATCGAGGCGATCGCCGAGCGACTCGACTGGAAGCATGACCTGTATCGCAAGGTGGCGCCGTTCATCGCCGAGGATGCGATCGTGGCCTCCAACACGTCGGGCCTGCCGATCGCCCGGCTGGCCGAGGTGCTCGACGCCACCCTGGCGGCGCGCTTCTGCGGCGTGCATTTCTTCAATCCGCCGCGCTACATGCACCTGGTGGAACTGATCGCCACGCCGGCAACGCGCAGCGACATCCTCGACAACCTCGAGACCTTCCTCACCTCGACGCTGGGCAAGGGCGTGGTGCGGGCCAAGGACACGCCGAACTTCATCGCCAACCGGGTCGGCATCTTCGGCATGCTGGCCACGATTCGCGAGGCCGCCAAGTACGGCATCCCGTACGACGTGGTCGACGACCTGACCGGCAGCAAGCTCGGCCGCGCCAAGAGCGCCACCTTCCGCACCGCCGACGTGGTCGGACTGGACACGATGGCGCACGTGATCAAGACGATGCAGGACACGCTGCCCGCCAGCATCGATCCGTTTGCCGAGCACTTCGCCACACCGCCCGTGCTCAAGGCGCTGGTCGACAATGGCGCGCTCGGCCAGAAGACGGGCGCCGGCTTCTACCGGAAGGAAGGCAAGGCGATCAAGGTGCTCGACCCAAGCAAGGGCGAGTACGTGGACGGCGGCGGCAAGGCCGACGACCTGATCGTGCGGATCCTGAAGAAGAAGGACCCGGCCGAGCGCATGAAGCTGTTGCGCGAGACCGATCACCCGCAGGCGAAATTCCTGTGGGCGATCTACCGCGACGCGTTCCACTACATCGCGGTGCACCTGGCGTCGATCGCCGACACCGCGCGCGACGTGGACTTTGCGCTGCGCTGGGGCTTCGGCTGGCAGACCGGGCCGTTCGAGACCTGGCAGGCCGCCGGCTGGAAGCAGATCGCCGAGTGGGTGAAGGCCGACATCGACGCCGGCGAGGCGTTGTCCAGCGCGCCGCTGCCGGACTGGGTGTTCAATGGCCCGGTGGCCGATGGCGGCGGCGTGCACACGCCGGGTGGCTCGTGGAGCCCGGTGCGCGGCGTATTCATGCCACGCGCGCAACTGCCGGTCTACGCACGCCAGATCGTGCGCGCCAGCCTGCTCGGCGAAAGCACGGTCAGCGGTCACACGGTCGGCGTCACGCTGCACGAGGACGCCGACGGCCGCATCTGGCGCATGGACCAGGGCGCAGCGGCCGAGGTGCTGGTGGTGTCGATCAAGAGCAAGATGCACGCGATCGGCCCGGGCGTGATCGCCAATCTGCTGAAGGCGGTCGAGCTGGCCGAGCGCGAGTATCGCGGGCTGGTGATCTGGTCGCCCGACGAGCCGTTCTCGGTCGGCGCCGACCTGAACGCGATGCTGCCGGTCTTCATGTCGGGCGGTGTCAAGGCCATCGGCGAGGCCGAGAAGCAGATGCAGGACGCGCTGATGCGCCTGAAGTACGCGCAGGTGCCGGTGATCTCCGCGATCAGCGGCATGGCGCTGGGCGGCGGCTGCGAGCTGGCGCTGCACAGCGCGCGGCGCGTGGCCAATCTCGAAAGCTACATCGGGCTGGTCGAGGTCGGCGTGGGCCTGATCCCGGGCGCCGGCGGCCTGAAGGAAGGCGCGCTGCACGCGGCGCGGCTGGCACAGCAGGCCGGCTCCACCGACGTCTTCCCGTATCTGCGGGCCTGGTTCCAGAACGCGGCGATGGCCAACGTCAGCCGCAGCGCGTTCGAGGCGCAGCAGATGGGCTACCTGAAGCCCGATGACGTGATCGTCTTCAACAGTCATGAACTGCTGTGGACGGCGATCGGCACCGCGTTCGCGATGCACGCGACCGGCTACCGGCCGCCGCTGCGGCCGCGCGGCTTCCCGGTGGCCGGGCGCAGCGGACTGGCGACCATCAAGTACCAGCTCGTCAACATGCGCGATGGCGGCTTCATCAGCGCGCACGACTTCTTCATCGCCGCCGGCATTGCCGAGGTGATGTGTGGCGGCGATGTCGATGCCGGCTCGCTGGTCGACGAGCAGTGGCTGCTCGACCTGGAGCGCAAGTTCTTCATGCAGCTGGTCGCGCACCCGAAGTCGCAGGAACGGATGATGGGAATGATGCAGACCGGCAAGCCGGTGAGGAACTGAGCGCACGATCGGAAGCGAAGGGCCGGGGCCGGCCCTGTCGTGCTCCCCGCCCGAGGCGCGGGGGCCTGCAAAGACATAGTCACCCACGTGGAGACGGATTCATGAAACAGCTTCAAGACGCTTACATCGTTGCCGCGGCGCGCACGCCGATCGGCAAGGCGCCCAAGGGCAGCTTTCGCAACCTGCGCCCGGACGATCTGCTGATCGCCGCGCTGCGCGGCGCGCTCGGTCAGGTCCCGGGGCTCGACCCGGCAACGATCGAGGACGCCGTGATCGGCTGCGCGATGCCCGAGGGCGAGCAGGGCCTCAATGTGGCGCGCATGGCGGCGCTGCTGGCCGGCCTGCCCGACACCGTGGGCGGCGTCACCGTCAACCGCTTCTGCGCCAGCGGCCTGACCGCGGTGCAGATGGCCGCCGACCGCATCCGCGTCGGCGAGGCCGACGTGATGATCGCCGGCGGCGTGGAGTCAATGAGCATGGTGCCGATGACCGGCAACAAGCCATCGATCAACGCTCGCGTGTTCGAGCGCGACGAGAACATCGGCATCGCCTACGGCATGGGCCTGACCGCCGAGAAGGTG
>CAZTUT010000211.1:0-4288 GCA_964616395.1 uncultured Burkholderiaceae bacterium | reverse complement strand
CCTCGTAGAAGCCGTAGTCGATGTCGGCGCGCAGCGTGTGCAGGGGCACGCGGCCTTCGCGGTACCACTCGGTGCGGGCGATCTCGATACCGTTCAGACGGCCGGCGCTCATGATCTTGATCCCTTGGGCACCAAGGCGCATCGCGTTTTGCATCGCGCGCTTCATCGCGCGGCGGAACATGATCCGCTTCTCGAGCTGCTGGGTGATGCTGTCGGCGATCAGCTGCGCGTCGACTTCCGGCTTGCGGATTTCATCGATGTTGACGTGCACGGGCACGCCCATCATCTTCTGCAGCTCGACCTTGAGGTTCTCGATGTCCTCGCCCTTCTTGCCGATGACAACACCGGGACGCGCCGAGAAGATCGTGATGCGGGCGTTCTTCGCAGGACGCTCGATCAGGATGCGGCCAACCGAGGCGGCGCGCAGCTTCTTCTTCAGGTATTCGCGGACCTTGAGGTCCTCGGCCAGCATGCGGCCGAAGTCATCGCCCGTGGCGAACCAGCGGGAATTCCAGTTGCGCGAGACGGCCAGTCGGAAACCGGTGGGATTGATCTTTTGACCCATGAATCACCTATTTCGCTTTGCCGTCGCCGACGGAAACGTAGATATGGCAGGTTTGCTTGCCGATGCGGGTGCCGCGGCCCTTGGCGCGCGCCGAGAAACGACGCAGCGTGGCGGCCTTCTCGACGTAGATCTTGGTGATCTTCAGCTCGTCGATGTCAGCGCCGTCGTTGTGTTCGGCGTTGGCAATCGCCGACTCGAGCGCCTTCTTGATGATCCCGGCCGCCTTCTTCTGCGTGAAGCCGAGGATGTTCAGCGCCTTGTCGACGGGCTTGCCGCGAACCAGGTCGGCTACCAGCCGGCCCTTCTGGGCTGACAGGCGCACGCCGCGTACGGATGCAGTGGTTTCCATGGCGTCCTCTTACTTCTTGCCGGGCGCCGCCTTCTTGTCGGCGGCGTGACCCTTGAAGGTCCGGGTGAGGGCGAACTCGCCCAGCTTGTGACCAACCATCTGCTCGGTGATGTACACCGGCACATGCGCCTTGCCGTTGTGCACGGCGATGGTCAGGCCGATGAAGTCGGGCAGGATTGTCGAGCGGCGCGACCAGGTCTTGATCGGCTTCTTGTCCTTGCCAGACTGCGCCTTGTCGATCTTGGCCTGCAGGTGGCCATCGACGAAGGGACCTTTCTTCAGTGAGCGGGACATTGTTGGTTCCCTTTACTTACGGTAACGGCGCTGGACGATCATGCCGTCGGTGCGCTTGTTGTTGCGGGTGCGATAGCCCTTGGTGAGCTGGGCCCACGGGCTGACCGGCGCGCGCTTGGTGCCGGTGCGGCCCTCGCCGCCGCCGTGCGGGTGATCGACCGGGTTCATGGCCACGCCGCGAACCGTCGGACGCACGCCGCGCCAGCGCATCGCGCCAGCCTTGCCGAACTGACGCAGGCTGTTTTCTTCGTTACCCACCTCACCGAGGGTGGCACGGCACTCGATCAGCACCTTGCGGATCTCACCGGAGCGCAGTCGCAGCTGGGCGTAACTGCCTTCGCGCGCCAGCAGCTGCACGCCGGTACCGGCGGCACGCGCCATCTGCGCACCCTTGCCGGGAAGCATCTCGATGCAGTGCACGGTCGAGCCGACCGGGATATTGCGCAGCGGCAGCGCATTGCCGACCTTGATCGGCGCGTCCTGCCCGCTCATCAACTCCGCGCCAACGGTCAGACCCTTGGGCGAAATGATGTAGCGGCGCTCGCCGTCGGCGTAGCACAGCAGCGCGATGTGCGCGCTGCGGTTCGGGTCGTACTCGATACG
The DNA here is from genome assembly GCA_964616395.1 of uncultured Burkholderiaceae bacterium. Taxonomy (GTDB): domain Bacteria; phylum Pseudomonadota; class Gammaproteobacteria; order Burkholderiales; family Burkholderiaceae_F; genus JALHMQ01. The sequence continues at coordinate 2,477 of CAZTUT010000211.1, read as the reverse complement.
CTCAACGCGGGCGGGAATGCCGTCCTTGTTGCGCTTGAAGTCGACGATCCGATATTGCTGCTTGTGGCCACCACCCTTGTGGCGCACCGTGATGCGGCCGCTATTGTTGCGGCCCGAGCCCCGCTTCTGGTGCTCGGTGAGCGCCGCAAGCGGCTTGCCCTTGTGCAGGTTCGGGTGGACGACCTTGACGAGCGAACGCCGGCCGGCCGAAGTAGGTTTGACTTTGACCAACGGCATCACTTCACCTCTTGCGCGAAGTTGATTTCCTGGCCGGCCTTCAGCGACACGTACGCCTTGCGCACGTTGCTGCGGCGGCCTTCGAAACGGCCGAAGCGCTTCTGCTTGCCCTTGGTGTTGAGGATCGAAACCTTCTCGACCTCGACCTTGAACAGCAGTTCGACAGCGGCCTTGACGTCCTGCTTGGTGGCATCAGGACGGACGCGGAAGGCGACCTGGTTGCTGCGATCGGCGATCATCGTGCTCTTCTCGGAGACGATCGGCGCCATCAGCACGTTGTACAGACGCTCTTGGTTGGTTGCGCTCATGCTTGCCCCCACATCTCTTCGAGCTTGGCCATCGCCGGCTTGGTCATCAGGACCTTCTTGTAGTGAATCAGCGACAGCGGGTCGGCGTAGCGCGGCTCGACGATCAGGATGTTCTTCAGATTGCGCGAAGCCAGGTACAAGTTGTCGTCCATGCTGTCGGTGATGATCAGCGCGGACTCCAGGCCCATGGCCTTGAGCTTGTCGGCCAGCAGTTTTGTCTTGGGCGCATCGACCGACAGCGAGTCGATCACGACGATGCGGTCATCCTGCGCGAGCTTGCTGAAGATCGAGCACAGGCCGGCGCGGTACATCTTCTTGTTCACCTTGTGCGAGAAATTCTCGTCGGGCGAATTGGGGAAGGTGCGGCCGCCGCCACGCCACAGCGGAGAAGAGGTGCTGCCGGCGCGAGCGCGGCCGGTGCCCTTCTGACGCCACGGCTTCTTGGTCGAGTGCTTGACCTCCTGGCGGTCTTTCTGAGCACGCGTGCCCTGGCGCGCGTTGGCCTGGTAGGCAACGACGATCTGGTGCACCAGCGCCTCGTTGTACTCGCGGCCGAACAGGGTCGCCGGCGCCGGCGTGGTGCCGGCAGCCTGTCCCTGGGCATTCATCAGTTTGAGTTCCATCGTGCGCTCCTCAGCCCTTCACCGCGGGACGGACGATCACCTGGCCGCCCTTGCTGCCCGGCACGGCGCCGCGAACCAACAGCAGACCACGCTCCTTGTCGATGCGCGCGATCACCAGGTTCTGGGTGGTGCGCTGCACGTCGCCGAGGTGGCCGGCCATGCGTTTGCCCGGCAGCACGCGGCCCGGGTCCTGACGCATGCCGATGGAGCCCGGCGCGTTGGTCGACACCGAGTTGCCGTGCGTGGCGCGGTTCGAGGAAAAGTGGTGGCGCTTCTGACCGCCGGCAAAGCCCTTGCCGATGGTGACGCCGGTGATGTCGACCTTCTGGCCGACGTTGAACAGGTCCACGGTCAGCGCGGCGCCCGGCGCCAGTTCGGCGGCGCGCACGGCATCAACGCGGAACTCGCGCAGGCCGGCGGCCGCTTCCACGCCGAGCTTGGCCAGATGGCCAGCCACCGGCTTGGTGATGCGCGACTTGCGACGGGAACCGAAGGCGACCTGCACGGCGTCATAGCCGTCGGTCTGGGCGGTCTTGACCTGCGCGACGCGGTTGTTCGACACGTCGAGCACCGTGACCGGCACCGTCTCGCCATCGTCCGTGAAGATGCGGGTCATGCCGACCTTGCGGCCGACCAGCCCCATGCGAACGGGCGAGCCTGAAGCGTTGGCTGCTTCACTCATAGAGTTCTCCAAACCCCGGCTGCGATTGGCCAGGACCGATTTCAGCGCTGCACTTGGGCATCTCGCGCCGGCCGCGCATCGAATGCGCGCTCCAACGTCGGATGCGGAAAGCCGGCGATTGTAGCCTTTGCCGGCCGGGTATTGCAAATCGAGGGGTGACCACGCGATCCGCGATGCCACCGAACCCCGTTACTGGACCTTGATCTCCACGTCCACGCCAGCCGGCAGGTCGAGCTTCATCAGCGCGTCGACCGTCTTGTCGGTCGGGTCGATGATGTCCATCAGCCGCTGGTGGGTGCGCATCTCGAACTGGTCGCGCGAGGTCTTGTTCACGTGCGGCGAGCGCAGGATGTCGAAGCGCTGAATGCGGGTCGGCAGCGGCACGGGGCCGCGGACCACCGCGCCGGTGCGCTTGGCGGTGTCGACGATCTCAAGCGCGGACTGGTCGATCAGCTTGTAGTCAAACGCCTTGAGGCGGATGCGGATGCGCTGGCTTTGCATGGAAATTCCTTAAAGAGCGAGAGAGCGGGCGCCACGTGCGGCGCGCCGCCCGGATCAGGATCGACGTCTGTCGTCCTTACTGGATGACCTTGGCGACGACACCGGCGCCGACGGTCTTGCCGCCCT
>CAZTUT010000210.1:0-4409 GCA_964616395.1 uncultured Burkholderiaceae bacterium | reverse complement strand
AGCTTCATCGTGCACGAGCCCAGCGGGATCATGCTGCGATCGAGCGCCAGATCCTTGTCGGCGAGCGAGCGCAGATAGCGCAGCATCTCGTGCTCGGAGTGGTGCGAGTTGAACACCGGGTGCGTCAGGTAGGCCGAGGTGCGCGCCAGCGCGGCCGGCAGCGCATCGGGCGTGGCCGCGTCGAGCGCGGCGACGTCGGACTGCACGCCGAACAGCGACCACAGCGCCTGCACGTCGGCGCGGGAGCTGGTCTCGTCGAACGACAGCGCCACCGCGTCGCGTCCGAGTGCCCGCAGGTTGATGCGCTGCGCCCGTGCCGCCGCATGCACGCGTGCGGCGTCGATGCCCGACACCGTCACGGTGTCGAAGAAACCATCGCTCACCTGCATGCCGGCGGCGCGCAGGCCGGCAGCGAAGATCGTGGCCAGCCGATGCGTGCGCTGCGCGATCCGGCGCAGGCCATCGGGGCCGTGGTAGACCGCGTACATGCTGGCCATCACCGCCAGCAGCACCTGCGCGGTGCAGATGTTCGAGGTGGCCTTCTCGCGGCGGATGTGCTGCTCGCGCGTCTGCAGCGTCAGCCGGTAGGCCGGCTTGCCCTGCGAGTCGACCGAGACGCCGACCAGGCGCCCCGGCATCGAGCGCTTGAAGCCGTCCTTGCAGGCGAGGAAGGCGGCATGCGGACCGCCGAAGCCGAACGGCACGCCGAAGCGCTGGCTGCTACCGACGACCATGTCCGCGCCCCACTCGCCCGGCGCCTTCAGCAGTGTCAGCGCCAGCAGGTCGGCGGCCACCGCGACCAGGCCGCCGCGTGCATGCACCGCCGCCACGATCGCCGCGTGATCGCGCACCGCACCGGTGGAGGCCGGGTACTGCAGCAGGACGCCGAACGCATCGGCCGCCAGCATCTGCGCGTCGCTGCCGACTTCGACCCGCAGGCCAAGCGGCTCGGCACGGGTGCGCACCACCTCGATCGTCTGCGGATGGCAGTCCTCGGAGACGAAGAACAGGTCCGACTTGCTCTTGCACGAGCGCTTGGCCAGCGTCATTGCCTCGGCCGCTGCAGTGGCCTCGTCGAGCAGCGAGGCGTTGCTGATCTCCATGCCGGTCAGGTCGGTGATCATGGTCTGGAAGTTGATCAGCGCTTCCATACGCCCCTGCGAGATCTCGGCCTGGTAGGGCGTGTACGCGGTGTACCAGGCGGGGTTCTCGAGGATGTTGCGCAGGATGACCTTGGGCGTGTGGGTCCCGTAGTAGCCCTGGCCGATGAAGCTGCGGAACACCTGGTTCTTGGCGGCGATGCCCTTCAGCCGCGCCAGCGCCGCCTCTTCGGTCATCGCGCCAGGCAGCGCCAGCGGCGCGCCGAGCTTGATCGATGACGGCACGATCGCGTCGACCAGCGCCTCAAGCGACGGCTGGCCGACCACCGCCAGCATCTGTGCGATCTCGTCGTCGCTCGGGCCGATGTGGCGTGCGAGGAATTCGGTGTGGTTTTCAAGCTCGGTCAGCGTGGGGCGGGTCGACATGGTCGGCAGCTCGGGAAGTCGTGGAGGTCGTTCGGAATCAGGGAAACGCAGCGGCACCGCCGGCGCAGGCCGGCGGGCATCGATGCGGGACGATCACTTCTGCGCGGCGATGTTCTGCGCGTAGGCCTCGGCGCTCATCAGCGACGACGTGTCGCCGGCCGGCTTCATCTTCCACATCCAGGCCGAGAACGCATCGCCATTGATCTGCTCGGGCGCGTCGCGCAGCGCCTCGTTGACGGCGATGACCTCGCCGGCCACCGGCGCGTAGACATCGCTGGCAGCCTTGACCGACTCGACCACCGCGCAGGACTCACCGGCCGACAGCGTGCGACCCACATCGGGCAGTTCGACGAACACCAGGTCGCCGAGCGCTTCCTGCGCGAAGTCGGTGATGCCGATGGTCACGGTGCCGTCGGCTTCGGTCTGGATCCACTCGTGCGAGGCGGTGTACTTGCGGTTTTCAGGGATGTTCATCGACGACTCCACGAGGGGAACGGGTTGATTGAAGGATGACGATCGGATCAGGACACCAGCGCCTTGCCATGGCGCACGAAGGGCAGCTTGACCACGAGCGCATTGACCAGCCTGCCGCGCAGGTCGACCTGCACGGTCTCGCCGGCGCCAACGCCAACTGGCACGCGCGCCAGTGCGATCGAGAAGCCGAGGGTCGGCGAGAAGGTGCCACTGGTGATCTCGCCGTCGCCGCGCGCCGTGACGACCTTCTGATGCGCGCGCAGCACGCCCTTGTCGAGCATCTTCAGGCCAACGAACGCACTGCGCTGACCCGCCGCTTCCAGCGCGGGGCGGCCGATGAAGTCGCGCGGCGTCTTCAGATCCACGGTCCAGGCCAGCCCGGCGTCGAGCGGCGACACCGATTCGTCCATGTCGTTGCCGTACAGGTTCATGCCGGCTTCCAGGCGCAGCGTGTCGCGCGCGCCCAGTCCGCAGGGCTGCACGCCGGTGGCCTTCAGATCCATCCACAGCGCCGGGGCATCGGCCGCCGGGAGCATGACCTCGAAGCCATCCTCGCCGGTGTAGCCGGTACGGGCGACAAACAGCGAGCCCAGATCGGCTGCGAAGAACGCGCCCAGCGGTTCGGTGGCGGTACGGGTTGCAGGCCGCACCTGCCAGAACTTCGCGCGCGCATTCGGCCCCTGGACCGCGATCATCGCCAGATCTCGCCGCGGCGTGAGCGCAACGTCGAATCCGTGGGCGGCGATCACCGAGCGCATCCAGCCGATGTCCTTATCCGCGGTGCCCGCGTTGACGACAACGCGAAACGCGGTTTCGGTCAGGTAGTAGACGATCAGGTCGTCGATGCAGCCGCCGGTCTCGTTGAGCATCGCGCTGTAGAGCGCCTTGCCACTGGCGGTCAGCTTGTCGACGTTGTTGGCCAGCAAGCGGCGCAGGAACGGACGGACATCGGCGCCGGCCAGATCGACCGCGCACATGTGCGAGACGTCGAACATGCCGGCGTCGGTGCGGACCGCGTTGTGTTCCTCGATCTGCGACCCGTAGTTGACGGGCATGTCCCAGCCACCGAAGTCGACGGTGCGGGCGCCGCAGGCAACATGGGTGTCGTACAGCGGTGTTCGCTTCAGCTCAGACATGGGCGCGGACCGATTCAGGGCGACGGCCACGACCGCATGCCCGATGCATGTGGCCGGCCAGCCTGCGCCCCTCTGTCCTTTTGCCTGAGAGTTTGGGCAACCTGCGCGAGGCAGGCGGCCGCTGCACCTTCGGCGCCAGCATCGATCGATGCCGGTCTCTCCAGAGTTGCTCGCGCGGAACGGTTCCTGAACCTGAGCGATTACGGGCGTTACGCCTTCGGCGGCGGCGGCCAGAAGATCTGGCGACCGCGCTCTCCCGCTTCGCGCATTGAGCAAAACGTAAGCATACCGGAGCGCGGCGGCGCGGCCGCCGGACCGGACTTTCCCGGATGCCCGAGGGGGAAGCTAGACGCGGTCGGCGTTGCGCTCGACAAAGCCGGCATAGCCGCTGGCGCCGGCCGGAAGACCTGCGCCCTCGGCGCGCACGCAGTCCAGGAAGTACTCGACGTGGCCGTTGACCTTCTTCTTCACGAGCCCGTGGATGTCGGTCTCGAACCCCGGGAAGCGGGCGTTGAAGTCGCGCGCGAAGCGCAGGAAGCGCACGATCGTGGCGTTGACGCGCTCACCCGGCACCAGCAGCGGGATGCCCGGCGGATACGGCGTCAGCAGCACCGCCGAGATGCGGCCGTCGAGCTCGTCGACCGGCACGCGGTCCACGTCCCAGTGCGTCATGCGCGCGTAGGCATCGGCCGGCTTGAGCACCGGCTCCATGTTCGACAGATACATCTCGGTGGTCAGGCGGGCGATGTCGTTGCCCGCGTACTCGGCATGGATCGCCTTGCACAGGTCGCGCAGCCCCATCTGCTCGTACTGCGGATTGGCACGCAGGAAATCGGGCATCACGCGCCACAGCGGCTGGTTGTTGTCGTGATCGTCCTTGAACTGCTGCAGTTCGGTCACCAGCGTGTTCCAGCGACCCTTGGTGATGCCGATCGTGAACATGATGAAGAACGAGTACAGGCCGGTCTTCTCGACGATGATGCCGTGCTCGGCCAGGTACTTGGTGACGATCGCCGCCGGAATGCCGTGCTCGGCGAAGTTGCCGTCCACATCGAGCCCCGGCGTGATCACCGTGGCCTTGATCGGGTCGAGCATGTTGAAGCCCGGCGCCAGCGGACCGAAACCGTGCCAGCGGTCGTCGGCGCGCAGGATCCAGTCGTCGCGCGTGCCCACGCCCTCGTCGGCCAGTTCCTGCGGCCCCCACACCTGGAACCACCAGCTCTCGTCGCCGAACTCGGCATCGACCTTGCGCATCGCGCGACGGAAGTCGAGC
>CAZTUT010000209.1:0-4466 GCA_964616395.1 uncultured Burkholderiaceae bacterium | reverse complement strand
CTCGGCCACGCGCTCGAACAGGTCCATCACCCACAGCGTGCGCTCGTAAAAACTGCCATCGGGCCGCGCCTCGCCGCGTGGCGGTCGCCGGGTTGGTACGGCACGGGCAGCATCGACCAGAAACCGTACTGAGGGCAGCGGCGAAAGCGCGGCAATGGGCACCGGCAGCACCAGCGCGGCGCCGAGCGCCTGCGTGACCAGCGCGAGCTTGCGCTGGCGCGGCACCACGGCACGGCGCGACACCGAGTCCAGGCCAGCCCGCTCGACCTCGCGGCCGATCTCGGCGTAGACGAGGCGGGCAGCGCGGATTGCCGGCCGGCAGTTGCGCGGAAGCACGGCAATGCCATGCTCGGCGCGCGCATACAGCCGGTCGGCCTCGGCCAGCAGTCGCGCGACCACGGAGCCGAGCGCCTCGTTGAACACCGGCGCAGCCAGCCAGGCATCGGGATCGAGTCCGGCCTCGCGCATCCACTGGCGCGGCAGGTAGAGCCGGTCGCGGCGCGCATCCTCACCCACGTCGCGCGCGATGTTGGTCAGTTGCATCGCCAGGCCCAGCTCGCAGGCGCGTTCCAGCGCTGCGGTGCTGCGCGTGCCCATGATCAGTGCCATCAGCGCACCGACCGTGCCCGCCACGCGCGCGCCGTAGTCGTGCAGCGCGTCGATGGTCTCGTACTGGCGACCGTCGGCATCCCAGGCAAAGCCTTCCAGCAGGGCTTCGAGCAGCGGCATCGGCAGGTCGTGGCGATCGACCACCGCGGCGAGTGCGCAGTCGGCTTCGTGCGGTAGCGGCGCGCCGGCGTAGATCAGGCGCAGCCGCTCGCGCAGGCCTTCAAGTGCTTCCTGTACCGGCACCGACGGGTCGCGCTCGTCGATCGCGTCATCGGCCACGCGGCAAAACGCGTAAAGCGCCGTGGCGGGCGCGCGCACGCTGGCCGGCAGCAGCAGCGAGGCCGCGAAGAACGTCTTGGAGCCGCCCTGCATCAAGCGGCGGCAGGCGGCAGCATCGACGCCCGGCTGGCCATAGCTGGCGTCGCTCGTGGCCAGATGCTGCCGAGGTGGGTGCAGGCGGGACTGGGGCAGGCCATCCATGGGGCACCTCAGGCAAATACGCGTGGATCGGGAACGACGCGGTCAAGCGCCTTGGCCGACATCAGCACGCCGGGCACGCCGGCGCCGGGGTGCGTTCCGGCACCGACCATGAACAGCCGGTCGATGTCTTCGCTGCGGTTGTGCGCACGAAACCAGGCGCTTTGCAGCAGCGTCGGCTCGGCGCCGAAGGCAGCTCCCTTGTACGACAGCAGCCGGTCGTGGAAGTCCAGCGGTGTGGTCACGCGCGAGACAACGATGTGATCGCGCAGGCCCGGCAGCAGGGTCTCGTGCAGCCGCTGTTCGACCTTCTTTCGATAGGTCTCGGCAAAGGCCGGCCAGTCGGTGCCGCTATCCAGGTGCGGTACCGGCGACAGCGCGTAGAAGGTGTCGCAACCGGCCGGCGCCATCGCCGGATCGGTCGCGGTCGGGCGGTGCAGGTACAGACTGAAGTCGTCGGTGACGCGCTTGTGGCGGAAGATGTCGTCGAGCAGGCCCTTGTAGCGCGGGCCCAGCACCATCGTGTGGTGCGGCACGTCGTCGTAGCGGCGATTGGTGCCGAAGTACCAGACGAACAGGCTCATCGAATAGCGCTGACGCTCGATGCGGGTATCGGTCCAGTGGGCGCGATGCTGGGCATCGACGAGGTGACGGTAGGTCCAGGCGGTGTCGGCGTTCGACACCACCACATCGGCGGCGATGCGTTCGCCGCTGGCGAGTTCGACGCCGGTGGCGGTGGCCTTTCCATTGCGCGTCTCGACCACGATGCGGCGCACCTCGCTGTTCAGCCGCACCGGCACGCCGCGACTGGCCAGCAGATTGACCATCGCTCGCACCAGTGCGCCGGTGCCGCCCATCGTCCAGTGCACGCCCCACTGGCGCTCGAGCGCGTGGATCAGGCTGTAGACGCTGGTGACCGAGAACGGGTTGCCGCCGATCAGCAGCGATTGCAGCGTGAAGACCATGCGCAGCTTGGGATCGCGCATGCAACTTGCAACCAGCCCGTGCAGGGTGCGCCAGCCGCGCATCTTCAGCAGCGAGGGCACCGCGTACAGCAGGTCGCCCAGCGTGTTGTAGGCGATCGAGCCGAGCTTGAGGAACCCGATGTCGTAGGCAAGCTGCGACTCTTGCATCAGCTTGTCGTAGCCACGCACATCACGGGGCGACATGCGGCGGATCTGCTCGCGCAGCGCGTCGGCGTTGTTGTTGTAGTCGAAGTGCGTGCCGTCATCGAAACGCACCCGGTAGAACGGATCGACTGGCCGCAGATCGACGTCGTCGGCCAGCGTGCGGCCACACAGCGTCCAGAGTTCTTCAAGAAACGATGGCACGGTGATGATCGTGGGCCCGGCGTCGAAGATGAAACCATCTTCGTTCCACTGCACGGCGCGGCCGCCCGGCGTGTCCAGCTTCTCCAGCACGGTGACCCGGTAGCCGCGGCAGCTCAGCCGGATCGCGGCGGCCAGACCACCGAAGCCGCTGCCGATCACGACCGCATGCGCGCCGCCCGGTGGGGCGGCTGGGGCCGGCAGCGGCGAGGCGGCCAGCGTGTCGTGTCCATTGCGCATCGGCTTCATGGCGTCGGTCCGGAGGTCCCTACTTGGCGTCGCGCGGCGGCGCGATGGCCGGTACAGCGTTGTCCACGGCCGGCACTCGCATGGCCCACTGCCACAGCGCATTGATGTTGACCGGCAGCACCATCAGCCAGTGCTCGATCACCGCCAGCGCCATCAGCGTGGCCACCAGCATCAGTCCGGCCGTCTGCCCAGCGCTCGCCTCGGGTGCGATCGCGCGCTGGACGAGCAGGCAGGCGACCACGGTGCCGATTGCGACCGACAGCGGGAACAGCGCGTTCAGCGAGCGCCGCTGAAAGTACGTTTGCAGGTACGAAAGATGCGGCGGCAGCAGATCGGCATTGGCGTTGCGCACACCGAGAAACAGGTTGAGCTTGGCGCTGGTGCGCATCGTCCACAGCACCAGATAGGTCCACAGCGCGACGGCATTGCTGCCGTGCCAGACAACGGCGGCGACCAGCAGGCCGCCAGCCACAATCGCCAGTTCATGCCAGAGGATGGCAGCGACCGCGTGCACGAAGTGCTGACGGCTGCCGCGCCGCGCGCCGCTGCCCTGACGCCGCGGTCCGGTGATCGCGCCGGTCAGGAAGGTGAGTTCCTGCCAGCCCCACACGAGCAGCGCACCGACGAAGGCAAGGTAGGCGCCGATCACGCTGGTGTCACGGGCGGTGGCGGCGATACCCGCCAGACCGACCAGTGCCAGTCCGCTGCTGGCCATCAGGCTCCACCGGTAGGTGGTGCGCGGCAAGCCGTCCAGCAGCAGCACCAGGCCCGTGCTGAACCACCACAGGAACGCGGCAATGACGACCGGCAGCACGTACTCGGTCATGGGGGCGTTCCGTGATGCCTCAGCCGGTCTGGCGGCGGGCTACCACACCGGCGCGACGCGGATCTGCGCCGGCAACTCGTGCTTGTGCACCGGCAGCAGATACAGGCGTGCGAACGTCAGCACCCCGGCACCGGCCCAGAACGCGCGCTTGAGGTTGCCGAGCAGCCCGCCCTGGGCCTTGGCCGCCTCGGCCGCGGCGCTGATCTCGCACAGCCGCTGCATGCCGGCGCGGAAGGTCGGGTGGTCGGTGTCGAGCGTCAGCGGGAAGACCTGCTTGCTGATCTCGCTGGTGATGCGAAACACCTCGTAGTCGTACTCGGTGGTCGAGATGCCGAAGGCCTTGTGCATCTCCGGGCGCTGGTGGTCACGCACGAACATCGTGGCGTAGACAGCCAGCAGGAAAAAGCGGATCCACAGCGTGTTGGCGCCGCGCAGCAGGTGCGGGTGGGCGCGCATGATCAGCGCGAAGCTCTCGCCGTGGCGGAACTCGTCGTTGCACCAGCGCTCGAACCAGCGAAAGATCGGGTGGAAGCGGCGCTCGGGATGACGCTGCAGTTGCCGGTAGATCGTGATGTAGCGGGCGTAGCCGATCTTCTCCGACAGGTAGGTTGCGTAGTAGATGTACTTGGGCTTGAAGTACGTGTACTTCTTGACCCGCTTCAGCGACCCCAGATCCACGCCCATGCCCAGATCCTTCAGCGAGGCATTGATGAAGCCGGCATGGCGGCTCTCGTCGCGCGCCATCATGCCCATCAGCGCCTTGATGTCGGGGTTGCTGACGTTCTTCTTGATCTCGTTGTAGAGCACGCAGCCGGAGAACTCGCTGGTGACACTGCTGACCAGGAAGTCGTGAAACTCCTTACGCAGTTCAGGGCTGATGCGGGAGAAGTTTTCCTTGAGTTCGACCTCGAACTCGGCATCGCGCTGGAAATGGTCGTGGTTGTTGTCGCCCTCGTACTCGGCCATCATCGCGTCCC
>CAZTUT010000208.1:0-4477 GCA_964616395.1 uncultured Burkholderiaceae bacterium | reverse complement strand
CCGTCGGCGCCGCCAGCAACGGCAGAGACGCGGGCAGCGGCTGTTGCGCCGGGTACCGCCGAGGCGACGGCAACAGCGCGCAGCAGCGCGCCTCGACTCGCCTTCGCCGAAGACCGCAGTACCGCAGCGCGTCGGGCGACTGGAAGCGAGGCGTCGGCCCGGATTGGCGCAAGTCCGGCCGCGTCTGCGTCTGCCGTCGATTCGGCACTGCGTCGCGCCGACCCGCCGGGCCTTGGGCAGTCCAGCGAGCGCCGCGGCAACGTCGCCGATCCGCCACCGCGCACCGCCGCGGCATGGCTCGATCGCATCGCCGAGCTGCGCCGCGACGGTCGCGACGCCGACGCCGATGCCGAGATCCGGGCGTTGCGCCTTGCCTATCCGGAGGTGCAGATCCCGCCCGCGCTGCTGCTGCCGCTGCCGCGCTGAGCTGCGGCGCCCATCCGACCCTCAAGCTTTTGCCGGCGCTGCCGATACCGATGTCAGGGAGGCAATCAACGCCTCCGCCAATGGGTATTCGCATGCTCAAGTTCGCCCTCGCGCTCGGGATTTCCGCCGAATGGCTGACCGGTCCGGCCGCGCACACGCTGCCGGCCATCGGTCAGGCCTGCTTTCGCGCGCTGCTGTTCACGCTGCTGGCCTGGATGATCCTCGAGGGCTGCCGCGTGCTCGTGCACGCCGTGATGACGCTGGACGCCTGAGAACTGCCGCACGCTTGCCTGGGGCGCCGCGGCGCACAGGCCAGCGCGCCGGGATCGACGGGTCTGGCGGCCCGCGTCGGCGCCGCACGCTTTGGCCAGCGCCAAACATCGCGCGTCCTTGGGAATCCGCGATCCATTGACGCGCCGGCGCGTCGCTCGCGCAGAGCGGGCGGTTATCCTTTCGATGACGTGGGTTGAGGCGGCTGTCCTCGAGAGCGTTGGCCGGACCCGCGCTCGTGCAGTCGCCCTGGCCCGGGCACGCTGCCGGCGCACGATGCGCCTGACGATCTGAAACAGGGAGACCACGCCGTGATGACCAGCAACCTCGAACTGATTCCCGGCAAGCGCATCGTCGCGCATCTCGGGATCGTGCAGGGCTCCACGGTGCGGGCCAAGCATGTTGGCAAGGACATCTTCGCCAGCCTGAAAAACATCGTCGGCGGCGAGCTGAAGGGCTACACCGAGCTGATGCAGGAGGCGCGCGCCGAAGCCGTCGAGCGCATGGAGCGCGAGGCGCGCTCGATCGGTGCCAATGCGGTGCTCAACGTCCGCTTCGCCACCACCTCGATCGCGGTGGGCGCCGCCGAGATCCTGGCCTACGGCAGCGCCGTCAAGCTCGAAGACCTGTAGCCATGGGTGCGCTCTTCGAACTCGGCGTCCTGGTGACGCTGCTGGCTGTCGGGTTCTTCGTCGGTCGTGTCATCGAGCGCAGGCACTACGCGTCCATCCGCAGCCGCGAGCGCGCCTATCAGGACATCCACGCCTTCACGATGCGTTTTCCGCCCGACCGCGTCACGCCGCAGCACGCGTTTCTGGTCACCGGCACCGTGGTGGTCAGCGCCGACTACTTCAAGACATTCGTCGCCGGCCTGCGCAATCTGTTCGGCGGCCGTTTCCGGTCGTATGAAACGCTGATGGAGCGCGCCCGCCGCGAAGCGGTGCTGCGGCTCAAGGCCGAGGCGCGGCGGCGCGGCGCCACGCTGGTGGTGTGCGTGCGCTTCGAGTCCACGTCGATCACCAGCGGCTGGGCCCCGTCGATGGAAGTGTTTGCCTACGGCACGGCGCTGATTCCGTCGGCCAACATGCCGAACCTCGGCGCCAGCGGCCGCTCGCGTCTGCTGGGCGAGGGCTCGATCCGCGGCGCGGTCTCGTCCCCGCGCTGAGCGGCGGCGGCGCGGGGGGATGCTCGGTGGCGCGCACGAAGCTCGAAAACCGGATTCCCGACGAAGGCATCAACGCCACGCACGAAAATCCACTGCGCGAGTTCGCCTGGCTGCTTGGCGGCAGCATCGCGCTGCTGGTGGCCGCGATCGTGGGCGTGTCGTGGGCGTCGCAGTGGTTGGCGCCGCGCATTCCATACCGCTACGAGGCGAAGCTCGCGGCCGGGATCGAACTGACGGCACCACCGCGTTCCGAGGCGGCCCGCGCTGCGCAGGCCGAGTTGCAGGCACTCGCCGATCGGCTGGCCGCGCGCATGGCGATGCCCGACGGCATGCAGGTCCGCGTCGGCTACCGCGACGAGAGCACCGTCAACGCGTTCGCCACGCTCGGCGGGCAGACGGTGTTCTTCCGCGGCCTGGTGGCGCGGCTCGACAGCGAGGACGCCGTGGCCATGGTCATGGCGCACGAACTGGCGCACCTGAAGTACCGGCACCCGGCGGCCGCGCTCGGCCGCGGCGTGGCCACCGGCGTGCTGCTGTCGGTGATTTCGGCCGATCTTGGCCGCAGCGCGGCGGGTGGCGCGCTGGGGCAGGCCGGAGTGATGACCATGCTGTCGTTCAACCGCGACCAGGAGCGCCAGGCCGACGCCGAGGCGCTGCGCGTGATCGCTGCCGAGTACGGCCATATCGGCGGCGCAGTCGACCTGTTTGCGGCCTTTGCCGCGCTGCCCTCCGCGCGCACCGATTCGACCCTGCCGACGATCGAGTTCCTGCAGACGCATCCGTTGACCGCCAACCGCACCGCCGCCGTCAAGGCGTGGGCAGCCGCGGAGGGGGTCGCCCTCGATGGGCCGCGACGCCCGCTGCCGCCGGCGCTGGCTGCCGTGCGTTCGTCGGCGGGCGCAGGCAAGCGCGGCACGTAGCGCTGCCGCGCCTGGCGGGGTCTGGCCTGCGGGCCGGTGACGCGCCGAGCTGGCTGTTCGCCCGGGTTCCGGGCAGCGTGCCGCCTATGATGGCGGCTTCATCTTGAAGGAGTCGCCATGAAGCTTTTCTACAGCCCCGGAGCCTGTTCGCTGTCGCCGCACATCCTGCTGCGCGAGGCCGGCCTGTCGTTCACGCCGGTGCGCGTGGACCTGAAGACGCACAAGACCGAAGACGGCGCCGACTTCTACGCGATCAGCGCCAAGGGCTACGTGCCGGCGCTGCAGCTCGATGACGGCAGCATGCTCACCGAAGGTGTGGCCATCGACCTGTGGATTGCCGATCAGGCGCCGGCCGCAGGCCTGGCCCCGCGCGACGGCATGGACCGCTACCGGATGATCGAACTGCTGACCTTCATCGCCACTGAACTGCACAAGAACATGGGCGGCCTGTTCGTGCCCGGCCTGCCCGATGCCACGCGCGCGATGATCACGCAGCGGCTCACCGCGAGGCTCGGCCTGATCGAGCAGCAGCTCACCGGCCGCACCTGGCTGACCGGCGAGCAGTTCACGGTGGCCGACGCGTATCTGTTCACCGTGGCCGGCTGGGCCAAGTGGGTCAAGTTCGACCTGTCGCCGTGGCCGCAGCTCGGTGCCTACCTGGCGCGCGTGGCGGCCCGCCCGGCGGTGCAGGCGGCGCTGAAGGCCGAGGGCCTGATCAAGTAGCGCGTTGGTGCGCAAGGACAGCGCAGGCATGGCCCGGCTGGCGCTGCTCGACTCGGTGACCGAGACCACCGCCGCGCATGCCGACGCCTTGGTGGTGACCGGCTCGCACGGCGGCGCCAGCGTGGTGCGCTACGCGCGCGCCGTGCCGGCGCGGCTGTTCGTGTTCAACGATGCCGGCATCGGCAAGGAGCGTGCCGGTGTGCGCGCGCTCGACCTGCTCGACGCCGACGGCATCGCCGCCGCCGCGGTCGCGCACGATAGCGCCCGCATTGGCGAGGCGCGCGACGCCTGGGCGCACGGCCGCATCAGCGCCGTCAACGCAGCGGCCGCGCGACTGGGCCTGCGCGTCGGCATGCTGCTGCGCGAGGCGCTGGCGCCGTTGATCGATTCCACTTGAGGGGAACGCCATGACAACCCAATCGGCGCGCATCGACCGCGCCAACTCGCTGGTGCTGGCGATCGACCTGCAGGCGCGGCTGGCGCCAGCGATCGACGGCATCGACGCCGTGGTCGCGCATAGCGACTGGCTGCTGCGGCTGGCGTCGGCGATGGCAGTGCCGGCGGTGATCACCGAGCAGTACCCGGCCGGCCTCGGCCCCACGCTGCCGCAGATCGCCGCGCTGGTGCCCGACGCGCACCGGCGCGAGAAGCTGTGCTTCTCGGCGCTGCCCGATTCCGGCATCGGCACGCTGCCGGCGTTCGCGCGCGGTCAGGTGGTGCTGATCGGCATCGAGACCCATGTGTGCGTGTTGCAGACAGCGCTCGATCTGCTGGTGCTCGGCAAGCAGGTATTTGTGGTGGCCGAGGCGGTCGGCTCGCGCCGCGCCGCCGATCGCGCGCTGGGGCTGGAGCGGATGCGCCAGGAGGGCTGCCGCATCGTCTCGCGCGAGATGGTGGCGTTCGAGTGGCTGCAGCGCGCCGGCAGCGACGAGTTTCGGCAGATCAGCAAGGCGTTTCTGCGTTAGCCGAACCC